>NZ_JBHSFZ010000006.1:0-282333 GCF_042654265.1 Sphingobium tyrosinilyticum
GTCGGCGCCTTGACGCGGATCCAGTCCGGCTTGCGGACACGTTGCGGCTGGGGCGGGACGGGAATAGCGGCACTATCGGTCATGCGCCCCAAATAGCGACGCAAGCACAGACTTGCCAGCCCCCAGATTGTTGGGCAGAGACTTCGCCATGACCGACTTTTCCGACATGCTTGAAGGCTACCGCCGCTTCCGCAACACGGGCTGGACACAGCAGCGCGAACGATGGGATGAACTGAGCGAAGGGCAAAGCCCGCGCGTCATGGTCATCGCTTGCTCCGACAGCCGCGTCGATCCCGCGCAGATATTCGACACCAGCCCGGGCGAGATCTTCGTGGTCCGCAACGTGGCGGCGCTGGTCCCCCCATTTGAAACAAACCCGGGTCACCATGGCGTGTCGGCAGCGCTGGAGTTCGCCGTGCAGGTGCTCAAGGTCGGTGAGATCGTCGTGATGGGCCATGGCAAGTGCGGCGGCTGCAAGGCGGCGCTCAGCCAGGAACTGAAGGACGCGCCTCCGGGTGAAGGCGGCTTCATCCACAACTGGATCGACATGCTGCACGATGCGCGGGAGACTGTTATCAACCGTTTCGGCGAAGATCGTGGCCGCGACGCCCACCGCGCCATGGAACAGGAAGGGGTGAAGATCAGCCTGGCCAATCTGCGTACCTTCCCTTGTGTTCGCGCCAAGGAAAAGAGCGGGGAGTTAAAGCTGGTAGGCGCATTTTTCGCGATCTCGGATGGCCAGCTTCATCTGCTGGACGAGACGAGCGGACAATTTCAACCGGCTGCATTGGAAGCCGCCTGATGTCATCGCCGATCCCCAGTGGCGGTAATGTCGCCCTGTTGATCGACGCCGACAACGCCTCTGCTGACCATTTCGACCCGGTGCTGACTGTCCTTGCCGAACTGGGCACGGTCAACATTCGCCGGGCCTATGGCAATTGGAGCAAACCCGCGCTCAAAGGCTGGGCGCGGCAGGCCGTGACCCAGGCCATTGAAACGCAACAGCAGTTCGACCTCACCAAGGGGAAGAATGCGACAGACATGAAGATGACTATCGACGCCATGGACCTAATGGCGGGCGGGCGAGTCACAGGCTTTGGCCTCATGTCTAGCGACAGCGACTTTACGCCCCTGGTCACGCGCATCCGTCAGCAGGGGATACCCGTCTATGGCTTCGGATCGGCCAAGACCACCGACGCCTTCCGCAGCGCCTGCACTCGCTTCATTGATGTCGCCGCCCTGCTCCGTGACCAACCCTCCGAGCCTCCCGCAGAGGATGGCGCGGACGAAAATGGCGATGGCACGGAAGTGTCTCCCGAACTGCTGAAGCTTCTGATCGACGCCTATAATGCCGTAAAACGCGACGAGCAGGGCTATGCCAGACTAAGCGAGGTCGGCCAGCTGGCGGGCAACCGATCCAGCTTCGACACGCGCAATTATGGGTTCAAGCGGCTTTCCGACCTGATTGGGTCGATCAAGAATTTCAAGGTCGAGATTCGCGACGGCCAGACCTGGATCAAGCGGGTACACTAATGGGCGTCATCGCCCGCCATCTCATAATCATGGGCCGCGTGCAGGGCGTATTTTATCGCAATTGGGCGATAGAAACGGCCTCCATGCTTCGCCTGAACGGTTGGGTCCGCAACCGAATGGATGGCAGTGTCGAAGCGGTTATTGAGGGTGATGAGGAAGCCGTTCAGCAATTTATCGCCCTAGCTCATCAGGGTCCGCGCGCGGCTCAAGTCGCCCGCATCGATGCCAGCGATGCAGCTGTCGAGGGCCTGACATCATTTTGCAAGCGGCCGACCTGCTGAACATCGCCTGCAGCGGCTTAGACTACACCGCGCCCCTAAGGGATCACCCTAGCTATGCTGTGCACATGCGCTCGCCGTGATAGCTGGATGAGCGCGCCAACTTCAGCCCGCAATCATGCAAAAAAATGGCCGACCCATTGGGCCGGCCTGAAAGTTTTAGGAGAGGATGCCTGAAAGGCACCCCCTTTGTGCAGTGCAGCACGCCACCTCGCAAGTGCGAAAGGCGTAAGCACCATTGCAATCTCTGCAACCGGTTGCCCTACGGCCGAGCTGATCAGCGCGTGAGCTTCTTATAGGCCAGACGCGTGGGACGGTCCGCAGCATCGCCCAGACGGCGGCGTTTATCCTCTTCATACATTTCGAAATTGCCTTCGAACCATTCGACATGGCTATCACCCTCGAACGCGAGGATGTGTGTCGCCAGACGGTCGAGGAAAAAGCGGTCGTGGCTGATAACCACCGCGCAGCCTGCGAAATTCTCGATCGCTTCTTCCAGCGCGGCGAGCGTTTCGACGTCAAGGTCGTTGGTCGGTTCGTCGAGCAGCAGCACGTTGCCGCCCTTCTTCAGCATCTTGGCGATGTGCACGCGATTGCGCTCACCGCCTGAGAGCTTGCCGACATTCTTCTGCTGGTCCTGCCCTTTGAAGTTGAAGGCACCGACATAGGCACGCGTCGACATGTCATGGCCGTTGACCTTCACATAATCGAGGCCGTCGGATACTTCTTCCCAGACATTCTTGCTGGGGTCGAGATGGTCGCGGCTCTGATCGACATAGCCCAGACGCACCGTTGAACCGATGTCGATTTCACCCGAATCGGGCTGTTCCTGCCCGGTTATGATTTTGAACAGCGTCGACTTACCCGCGCCGTTCGGTCCGATCACACCGACAATACCACCCGGCGGCAACAGGAAGGACAAATCCTCGAACAGCAGCTTGTCGCCATAGGCCTTGCTGATGTTCTTCGCCTCGATCACCTTGCCGCCCAGACGCTCGGGCACCTGGATGACGATCTGCGCCTTGCCCGGCGTGCGGTTTTCTTGGCTCGCGACCAGTTCCTCGAACTTCTTGATTCGCGCCTTGGATTTGGTCTGGCGGCCTTTGACACCCGCCCGGATCCACTCCAACTCATCCTTGATCGCCTTCTGGCGGCCGGATTCCTCGCGAGATTCCTGGTCCAGGCGCTGGGCCTTCTTCTCCAGATAGGTGGAGTAGTTGCCCTCATACGGGAAATATTTGCCGCGATCGAGCTCCAGGATCCAACCCACGACATTGTCGAGGAAGTAGCGATCGTGGGTAATCATCAGCACCGCGCCCGCATATTCCTTCAGATGGTTTTCCAGCCACTCGACACTCTCGGCATCAAGATGGTTGGTGGGTTCGTCGAGAAGCAGAATATCCGGCTTCTGGATCAGCAAGCGAGTCAGCGCGATACGGCGCTTTTCACCGCCCGACAGGCTTTCCACCGACCAATCCGAAGGCGGGCAGCGCAGGGCCTCCATCGCGATTTCGAGTTGGTTGTCGAGCGTCCATCCATCGACCGCATCGATCTGCTCTTGCAGCGTGCCCATTTCCTCCATGAGCGCATCGAAATCGGCATCCTCGGGCGGGTCTGCCATGATCATGCTGATTTCGTTGAAGCGGTCCATCTTATCCGCAATCTCGCGCGCGCCGTCTTTGACGTTCTCCAGCACGTTCTTGCTGATGTCGAGCTGCGGCTCCTGCGGCAGGTAACCGACCGTGATATTCTCGCCCGGCCAGGCTTCGCCGGTGAAATCCTTGTCGATGCCGCCCATGATCTTCATCAGCGTCGATTTGCCCGCACCGTTGGGGCCGACGATTCCGATCTTGGCGCCGCGATAAAATTGCAGGTTGATATTGCTCAACACCGGCTTCTGGGCGCCGGGGAAGCTCTTGGTCATGTTCTTCATGACGAACGCGTATTGCGAGGAGGCGGACATGGCTGGAAGCTGCTCCGAAAGGGCTAAACGTGAAAATCCCGGCGGAGTTAGCGGAGCCCGGAGCCATTGGCAAATGGGCGATGGCTGGGTAAGCCTCCATCCATGCAGAAAATCCGATCGGGCACCGTTGCTGCGCTCCTTCTCGGCAGCATCTTATCCCCCTTCCCCGCCGCGGCCGCGCCATCGAGCAGTGAAACGATTCGGGAGGCCGCGCTACAAGACATCGTTGCGTGGGATTTCGTCGAAGGACTGACCACTGAAGTTGGCGCTCGCCCTGCTGGGACCCCGCAGGAAGCCCGGGCACGCGACTGGACGGTGGCGAAGTTGAAGAGCCTGGGCTTCGCGAATGTTCGGGCTGAACCCTATAAAATGCCTGTGTGGCTGCGCGGACGGGATGAGGCGCGGGTCGTCGCGCCCTTTCCTCAGCGGCTCGTCCTTGCCGCCCTGGGGAACAGCGCATCCACTTCGGAGAAGGGTATAGAAGCCGAGCTTGCCTATTTTCCCACACTCGCCGCCTTGGAGGCCGCACCGGACGGCAGCCTGAAAGGCAAGATCGCTTTCGTCAGTCACGCGATGTCGGCGACTCAGGATGGCAGTTCCTACGGCTATTTCGGCGCTACGCGGCGGCAAGGACCCAGCATCGCGTCAAAAAAAGGCGCTGTAGCCATCCTCATCCGCTCCATAGGCACGGACCACCACCGGCAGGCGCACAGCGGCATTCAGATGTGGGCCGATGGCGCAAAGCCCATTCCCGCTGCCGCGCTCAGCATCCCCGACGCGGATCAGCTGACACGCATCATCGCCAGGGGACATCCTGTCCGCCTGCAGGTCACTCTTACCTCCAGATTGCTGAAGGATCAGCCGTCAGGAAACGTCATCGCGGAAATCCCGGGCAATGATCCTGCGGCGGGCCTGGTCATGGCCGCCTGCCATCTGGACAGCTGGGACCAAGGAACTGGCGCGATCGATGACGCATCAGGCTGCGGCATCATCGCGGCAGCCGCGGTCCACGCCGCCAAGGCCGGTCCGCTCCGCCGAACGATCCGCATCCTGATGGCAGGTGCGGAGGAGGTGGGAGGCGATGGTGGCCGGGCCTACTTCACGGCTCACGGGGCTGAGCTGCACGCGCTCGTAATGGAATCCGACTTCGGCGCCGACCGCGTCTGGCGAGTGGATTATAAGTTGCCTGCGGGACATGAAGCGCTTGCTGCCCGTCTCTCTGCCGCGCTGGCCCCTCTTGGCATCGCGCGGAGCCATGTAGCAGCTGGAGGCGGTTCGGACATTGAGCCCTTGGTCAAGGCGGGCATTCCCGTCATCGATCTTCAACAGGACGGTACTAGATATTTCGACATCCACCACACCCCAGACGACACTTTGGACAAGGTGGATCGCGTTCAGCTTCAACAGAATGTCAGCGCCTGGGCAGTTGCACTTTTCGAAACTGCAAACGCACAAGAATCTCTGGGCATTAAGTGAACTTTTATTGTAGACAACACTCTGTCGCGTGATTCCGTCGCTTCACCGACGCAGAAAAGCATTGATTTGTGCAGCGCACACGTTAATGCGGGTCGCTCGCGCCGGTCGTGTTACGAACATGTCAGGCGCGGCAATATGCTATGGGAGCCGTACACAATGAAGAAGATCGCTGTTGTTTTCGCTTCGGCCGGCCTGATGGCCCTCGCCGCTTGCGGTGAGAAGCCGGCCAACGAGACCGCGAACGCTTCGAACGCTGTTGTCGAGAACGTTGTCGAGAACGCCGCTAACGCTGCCGACAACGCCGCGAATGCTGCTAACGCTGCTGACAACGCCGCGAACGCTGCTTCGAACGCTGCGAACGCCGAATAATCTTCGCGCCAGCGAGATTTTCGAAAGGGCGGGCCGTCTGACGGTCCGCCCTTTTTCTATGCGTGCCGCAGATGTCCGGAGAAAAGTTCAGTCAGTGCGGACGCAATGTCGCACATCAGGGTAAGCGCGGCTTTAGCCACCTCGGCAACCTCTAGGATCCGACCGGCATTCGCTGCCTGGATCAACGCTTGCCCTGCGCCATCGCCGATACGATCGGCCCGCCGTAGCGGTAGAGTGACCGCCGAAAGATCGCATTCCGCCTCGCGTCTAAAGCTCCTCCTGACGCCAAGGCGGCGAGCTTAGGCTCTCCCTAAGCGCCTGAAGAAAGGCATTCGTCCGCCCGCTCCTGCCCTGGCGAGTATGGAGCAGCGCGACCACGTCAGCCTGTGGTGAAGACCAGCGCGGGAGAACCGCCTGCAATCTCCCTCCTGCAAGGTCATCAGCCACATCCCACTCGCTCCGCACCATGAGCCCAAGCCCCGCAAGCGCCCAATCCCGGACTATTTCGCCATCGTTACTGGACATGCAGGGCTTCACCCGTACCGTTGCGTTGCCCTGCTTGGGATGAACGAAGCGCCAGAGCGTGACATCCTCATTATTCTCCCGAAGCGCCAGACACCGGTGCGCGGCTAGATCATCAGGCTTCAGGATGGGCGGTTGATGTTCAAGATAGGTGGGTGAGGCACAAAGAATCCGCTGATTTGGCGCAAGGGTAGTCACCAGCCGATCACTTTCGGGCAGCGACCCGATATGCACGATGATGTCCCAACTCTCGGTCATTTGCCGTATGGGGCTGTCTGACAATTCCAAAGTGGCCGATACTGCGGGGTGCTTCTTGGAAAATTCCTGCACGATCGGCGCGACATAGCGCCGGCCAAAGCCATAAGGCGCCGCAACGCGGAGATGCCCTCGCACCTGACTGGTCCGGCTGGCCAGCCGCTCCGACAGGTCATCGATCGCCCCGATGATCAAGGCGCCTTCCGACGCGACCAGTTCGCCTTCATCCGTCAGGCTAAGACCGCGCGAGGTTCGCTCGATCAATTTTACCCCCACCCGCGCCTCGAGAGCTCGCAGCCGTTGTGTCACGGCCGGCGGCGTAACGTTCAGCCTGCGCGCAGCTTCGGCAAGTGATGGCGCGCCCGCTATGACATGGAAGAAGCCCAGATCATCGGTCGAAATAGTCATCCCCACCTTAATCCTATATGTAGTTTGAATTAATTGCGATATTCATGCTTTGGCATATCTTGTTCACCTGGGCAACGGATGCTGTCCGGCGTCATGACGCACTCGCTACCAAGCATGCGAGCGGGCCAAAGGTGAAGCGATGGGAATGGAACGATGTGAGCGGCTTTATGTCGGGGGCGCCTGGAAACTTCCAGAGACGCCAACTGAAGCCATTCCGCTTGTCAGCCCCGCGACGGAGGAGATCATCGGCTCCGTCGCGTCCGGAAGCGCATCTGACGTCAACAGCGCCGTCGCTGCGGCGCGGGCTGCGTTTCCGACATTTTCATCGACGTCCCCTGCCGAACGCGCTCAACTTCTCAAGCAGATCCTCGACCTTATGGAAGAAAGGGCGGAGGAGCTGGCCCAGGCAATATGCCGGGAAATGGGTTCGGCCATCGGCTTCGCCCGCGCGTCGCAGGTTCCGTTTGGTATCGCCCATGTCCGCGCTGCAATTGATGTGCTGGAAGATTATGCCTTCATAAGAAAGCAGGGCACGACGGCAATCGCCAAAGAAGCGATCGGTGTTTGCGGCCTGATCACGCCGTGGAATTGGCCATTATATCAGATCACGGCAAAGGTAGCCCCCGCGCTCGCGGCCGGTTGTACCTTCCTACTCAAGCCCAGTGAACTGTCACCGCTGAGCGCGCATCTTTTTGCGCAGATCATGCATGATGCGGGTACACCGCCGGGCGTGTTCAACATGGTGACCGGCAGGGGCGAAGATGTCGGCGCCGCTATCGCGTCTCATCCCGATATCGATATGATCTCCATCACCGGATCGACCCGGGCGGGCATATTGGTGGCGCAAGCCGCTGCGCCTACGGTCAAGCGCGTCACCCAGGAATTGGGAGGAAAGTCGCCCAATATAATCCTGAATGATGCGGACTTTGCCCGCGTCATACCGCTAGGCGTGGCTGCCGCCTTCCGCAATGTCGGCCAATCATGCAGCGCTCCCACGCGCATGCTCGTCCCTGCCGACCGGCTAGACGAAGTGGCAGAATTGGCAGCTGCAACCGCTCAGGCGATGATTGTGGGGAATCCATCCGACGATGCTACCGACCTCGGACCTGTCGCCAACCGGAACCAGTTCGCCAAAGTGCAGGAGATGATCGGCGTCGGCATTGCCGAGGGCGCGAAGCTCATTTGCGGCGGCTTGGGAAAACCTGAAGGCTTGTCTGCCGGCTATTTCGTCAAACTAACCATCTTCTCGGAAGTACGCCCGGACATGCGTATAGCGCAGGAAGAGATATTCGGACCCGTGCTGTGCATTATTCCATATGCGGATGAGGATGAGGCTATCCGTATCGCCAATGACACTGTCTATGGCTTGGGTTCTCACGTCCAATCGAGCGATCTCGACCGCGCCCGGCGGATAGCCGGCAAGATCCGCGCGGGCCAAGTCCATATCAATTATCCCGCATGGGACGGTTTTGCCGCATTCGGAGGGTATAAGCAGTCGGGCAACGGCCGCGAATATGGCGTCTTTGGGATGGATGAATATCTCGAGACAAAAGCTATCTTGGGATATTTCCCCGAGTAAGCGGCAGCATCCCTCCCGCGGGCTGAAGAACGCCTGCCAGTTCTGAATTAAGATATACCTTATCCGATACTGCAGAATCAATTAATTGTAGGCTTTTGTCCAGCAATGCACATTGATCGGCGCAATCAAAGCAAGGAATCAGATGGTGAGTGAAGCAGAAACTTCGGTTCCGGAGCAGGACGAAAGCGCAGCCGCGAGTCTGGGTGATCTGGAAACGCCCTGCCTCCTCCTCGACACGGACCGGATGAACCGCAACATCGGGCGCCTTCGGGAACGGCTCGCACCCCTCGGCGTGTCGCTACGGCCCCACCTCAAAACCGCAAAGTCTGTCGAGGTCGCGCGCGCCGTCATGACCACGCCCCAAGGTCCAGCAACTGTATCCACACTCAAGGAAGCGCAATTCTTCGCTGACGCAGGTATCAACGACATCATCTACGCCGTGGGCATCGCTCCCTGGAAGCTCGCCAAAGTCATCGAATTGCGTAAGCGCGGCGTGAACCTTGCCGTCGTCCTCGACACAATCGAGCAGGCCCAGGCCGTGGCAGCCGCATCCCGCGGCGCGGGCGACGCCATCCCGGCGCTGATCGAGATCGATTGTGACGGCCACCGCTCCGGTGTGCTGCCCGGTGACAAAGATCGCTTGATCGCCATCGGCAAGGCGCTGGTAGAAGGCGGCGAATTGCGAGGGGTTCTGACCCATGCGGGCGGCAGCTATAGCGCGCGCGGCGCAGAGGCGCTTGCCCGCTGCGCCGAACAAGAACGGCGCAGCGTCGTGGATGCGGCGGCCATTCTCCGCGAGGCAGGCTTGCCCTGCCCTGTCGTAAGCGTCGGTTCAACGCCAACGGCCCACAATGCTGCGGACCTGAGCGGTGTCACAGAAGTTCGCGCGGGTGTTTTCGTCTTCTTCGATCTCGTCATGGCGGGCGTGGGCATCTGTCAAATCGACGATATTGCAATCTCTGTCCTCGCTACCGTCATCGGTCACCAACGCGAGAAAGGCTGGATATTGGTCGATGCCGGTTGGATGGCCATGTCGCAGGATCGCGGCACGGCCAAACAGGAGATCAACCAAGGTTATGGCGTCGTTTGCGACAGCAGCGGCCGACCCTATGATGATCTGATCCTGGCGGATGCGAATCAGGAGCATGGCATCATCATGGTCCGCCCCGGCTCCCAAAAGTCTTTGCCCGACCTCAAGATCGGTGATCGAGTGCGGATCCTGCCCAATCACGCTTGCGCAACGGGGGCTCAGCATCGCAGCTATCACGTCGTTCACGGCGCATCCGACATTGTCGAGGCCGAGTGGCAGCGGTTCGGGGGATGGTGATGAGCAACAAACCGCGAGCCATCCTCACCGGCAACGCCCCCGCCCCCGCAGGCCATTATTCCCAGGCGACCCGTTCGGGGAGCAACCTCTATATTTCAGGCCAACTCCCGATCAGGACCGACAAGGTGCCGCTGCCTGATAGGAAGTTCGAGACCCAGGCGCGCCAGGCTATCGCGAACATGCTCGCGATCTTGGAAGCCGCGGGCGGCAAGGCTGAGGATCTCTGCCGTGTCACCGCCTATATCGTGGGCGTCGAGAACTGGCCCGAGTTCAACCGGATCTACAGCGATATGCTGGGCGGTGCAAAGCCGGCGCGGACGGTCGTTCCGGTGCCTGAGCTTCATTACGGCCATCTGGTCGAGATAGATGCGATCGCCGCCATCCCCGACCAGGACTGAGCGCCAACTCAACGACCCATCTTGCTCTCGGTAGCCGGAGACGATCATGGCCGCTCTCGCAGTTAGCAACGAACCGTCGGCGGTGTCACAGCCTGTTGCGCCCACCGCTGTAACCACACGCCTGCAAAGCATCGACGCTCTGCGAGGGCTGGTCATGGTCATCATGCTGCTGGACCATGTGCGCGAAACCTGGTTTCTGTACATGCCGGTCGGCGACCCGGTAGATGCGCGGACGGTGATGCCCGCGCTCTTCTTCACCCGCATCACAAGGACCCTGTGCGCGCCGATCTTCGTCGCGCTTACGGGTCTGTCCGCTTTTCTCTTTAGCCAGCGGCACAGCCTCGCGCAGACCAGCGATTTCCTGCTCCGGCGCGGGGCATTTCTCGTGCTGCTCGAGCTCACGCTGGTGAATTTTTCCTGGCGCGCTGAACTAGTCCCCCACTTCGTCTTCCTTCAGGTCATCTGGGCCATCGGCCTCTGCATGATCATTTTGGCGGCGCTTATCCATCTACCGCCGCGGGCGATCCTGCTCTTGGGGCTTGTGATCGTCGCCGGCCATAATCTGCTGGATCCTATCAGCTTTCCGCCCGACCACCCCCTGTTCATCCCCTGGGGTGTCCTCCATGACCGATCGCAGATCGAACTGGGTGGCGTAGTCGTCAAATTCAACTATCCCATCCTGCCCTGGATCGGAGTGATCTGCCTCGGCTGGTCCGCAGGCAGCTGGTTTTCGCAGCTCGCCTCGCCTGAGCGACGGCGCACCCTGCTGAGAACCGGCGCAGCAATGATCGCTGGCTTCGTCCTTCTGCGGGCGCTCAACATCTATGGCGATTCACCCTGGTTTGTCAGTCCCAGCGAGCCGATCCGAACGGTGATGAGCTTTCTTGCTCTCACCAAATATCCGCCCTCTCTGCTGTTCCTTCTCCCAACGCTGGGGATTGGCCTCCTCCTACTCGCTGCATTTGAAAAGGCGAATGATGCGCGGCTTACCCGTTGGCTATCGGTCATGGGCGGCGCGCCGATGTTCTTCTACCTTTTCCACCTCTACCTTCTGCGGATTCTTTATCTCAGCGCTAGGGCGATCTGGGGGACAAACCACGGAGACATATTCGGGGTCGATACCCTCGCCTGGGTGTGGGTCTGGTATCTCGGCCTGATCGTGCCGCTCTATTTTCCGACGCGCTGGTTCTCCAACCTAAAGAAGCGGCGCAAGGATATCTGGTGGCTCAAATATCTTTGACCCCATAGCCGCCCCTCCCGACCAGTCGAACAAGGTGCTTCCGCATGTCTCCCGTTGTCCGTTCCGTTGCCAGCGATGAAGCTCTCCCCAAGGCGGTGGACGTGGTGGTCATTGGCGGGGGGATCGTCGGAACCGCGTCTGCCTATTTCCTCGCCAAGCGCGGGTTTTCTGTGGCGCTCCTCGAAAAAGGCCATGTGGGGTGCGAGCAATCAAGCCGTACCTGGGGGTGGTGCCGCCAACAAAATCGCGATCCACGCGAGATGCCTCTTTCGCTTCTATCCATGCGGCTCTGGGACGATCTGGCGACCGATATAGGGCAGGATCTAGGCTTCCGCCGCACCGGCCTCATCTACACGACGGACGACGCCGCAATGCTGGCTGGCTGGGAAGCATGGCGGCCCGTAGCACGCGAGTTCGGCGTGGAAACCTATATGTTGAACGAAGCGCAAGCCGCCGAGCGCATACCGGAAACAAGGCGAAAATGGCTGGGCGGCTTACACTCCGTCGCGGACGGCAAGGCCGAACCCGCACTGGCCGCGCCCGTTCTAGCGGAAGGCGCTCGCACGTTGGGGACAACCATCCACCAAGGCTGCGCCGCCCGCAGCCTGGACATCACAAACGGTCGCGTGACGGGAATAGATACCGAAGAAGGATACATCCGCGCCGACGCGATCCTGTGCGCAGCCGGCGCGTGGGCCTCCACCTTCCTGCGCCGCCATGGGATTACCTTCCCGCAAGCCAGTGTGCGGCAAACCGCCTTGCGCACGAAGCCAGCCGCGAATGTCGGTGAAGTCCTCTACTGCCCGGATTTCGCGATGACCCGGCGTCTGGACGGCAGTTACACCATGGCGATCAGCGGCCGTGCCACGCTGGAGGTAACGCCTCAAGGCATCCGCTTCGCCCGCGAATTCATGCCGCAGTTTGTTCAGCGGCTGAAGGCGGTGCAACTGGGGCTCGGCCGATCATTCATCGAAGGCCCAGAGTCGCTTGGCGCGATATTTGGCAACGATCCCGCGATCTTTGAGCATCATCGCATATTGGATCCCGCCCCCAACCGAGGGTTGATCGACGCGGTTATGGAGAATGTACGCAGCACCTTCCCGGAACTGGCCGGTCTTCAGATCGACCATAGCTGGGGCGCTTATGTCGATTGCACACCTGATGCTGTGCCCGTGATATCCGGGATCAATCCGGTTGGAGGACTTTACCTGGCGGCAGGCTGCTCAGGTCATGGGTTCGGACTTGGCCCGGGGATCGGCTATCTGGCTGCCGATTTGATCACCAACGCCACCCCCAGCGTCGATCCGGCTCACTTCCAGCTTACGCGGCTGATCAATGGATCGAAGATAAAGGTGGGCTCGCTGTAGCGCCTCGCGTCACGCTCCTGAATGGAGAAGTGGTCGGGGAGACAGGATTCGAACCTGCGACCCTCTGCTCCCAAAGCAGATGCGCTACCAGGCTGCGCTACTCCCCGACTGTGGGGGCCTTAGCGGTGAAGAATATGTCCCGTCAATCGGCCATCATCGGAACAGCAACCACAGGATGATTATCACCGGAATAGGTATGCCAATCAGCCACAGCAAAATGCCCTTGCCCATGCTCGCATTCCTCCATCCAAATCACTCCAGAGGAAATCGATGAACGCAGGCGGATGTTCCACCGCGCGCCGGTTCGCCTTCTACGACTTTCTTATTTGACGAAAAACCGCCGCGACGGCGCAGGACCATCGCGGCGGCATCTGTCAGTTCAATCGATCAAAGCGCGTAGTCGATCTGCGCCCAGAATTTCTTGGTGTCGGCATCTCCCGTGAAGCTCGCAATGCCCTGCCGGTCATAGTCGGCATATTTGACGAGGGCGCTTAGATGCTTGTCGATCTTCAAGGTCACCTGGGCGTTATATTCATCGCCATAATGGATCGAGAGCCGGTCGCTGCTGAAGCGGTGGAAGATGAAGGACGCGACCAGCGGCCCCATCTTGCCAACCTTCGGCACGGTATAGGCGATGCCGCCATAATAGTCCTGAATGCCAGTGGTAGGCGTCGTCAGGAACTTGTCCGCCCAGCCGTTGAACTTGTGCAGCGTGGCAAAGGGCGTCTGAAACGCGAAGCCCGTGGCGCTGCCCAGCGTGGTGGAATCGGAACCAAGCAGCTCATAACCGGCCGTCAGCTTGAAGGCGGAAACCTCCAGCCCCAGTTCAGCCGCGACATAGTCGGCCTTATAATCGACCGGGTTCTTCGCATAATCGCTCTGCCGGGCGTAGCTGGCGAGGTAGCTGAGCTTCACCTTCTTCGCCAGCGGCAGGGCGCCCACGAAGCGCGCGCCATAGGTCTGGCTGCTATTGCGCAGCAATGCCGCCACCGGCTCATCCTCGTCCACCAGATAGGCAAATCCGGTCAGCGTGCCGAACTTCGTCTTGTAGGAGACGTTGGCGAAGACATTGTCGCCGTCGATCTCCGTCGGCCGGTTGACCGATCCGAACTTGCCGCCATCAATGCCCCAGATGGTCCGGGCGGCAATGGCGTAAGTCACATCGACCTTCAGGTTCTTCACGCCCATATATTCGACGCGAACGGCATCGAAGGTCTGCTCATTCTGCCGCCAGGCGACAGAGCCCACGAAGCGCTGGTCATCCAGGTTGATGCGTTGGCGGCCGAGCGTCACGATGAGCGGCTTGGTGCGATATTGGATCTGCACCCGATTTGCTTCGACATTCTCAGGATCGGCGACGATGGGATAGAGCGTCTTCCCGTTGACGCCGCTATTATAATCCTCGTTGATCGCCAGCGTGCCTTCACCTTCCACCAATAAGGCGAAGGGGCCGCTCGACAGTTCGCCACCAGCACGCAGCCGCATCGTGACCGCATTGGCCTCACGATCTTCGACCAGCGGCAACGGTCCGTCCTGCTCAACCATTTCATAGCGCAGCCGCGCCTCGACGATCGGCTTGAACACAATGTCCTGCGCCAGGGCAGGCGTTGCAACCGTCGCCAGTGCCGACGCCGACAGCAACATCTTCAATCCACGCATAATTCCCCCTCTTTTGCTCCCGATGGCCTTAAGGCCCTTCAGGGCATCCCCTCTCAATCCCGATATTTTTGATGCCGCCTTGATGAACGGCTTGTCTCTCACGCAGCGAGCGTTGCCGGATTGCGGTAGCGCTCGTGCAGGAAATGGATGACGGCGCTGCGAGCCTCTGCATATTCAGGCATATCGATAGCCTCGATCCGGTTACGCGGCCGCGCTAGCTCTACAGGCCGGTCTTCTCCGATCCGCGCCGCCGGGCCGTTGGTCATCATGACGACGCGGTCGGCCAACAGCACGGCCTCGTCCACATCATGGGTGATCATCAGCACCGTATTGTTGAGCCGCGCCTGCAGATCCATGACCACGTCTTGAAGCGCCGCCCGCGTCAGAGCATCAAGCGCGCCGAACGGCTCGTCCATCAGCAGCACGCGCGGGTTCATCGCTATCGCGCGGGCAATGCCAACGCGCTGCTTCATGCCTCCCGACAATTCGCCCGGCCTTTTCCCGGCGGCATGGGTCATCTGGACCAACTCCAGATTGTGCATGACCCAGTCCCTGCGCTCTGCCTTGCTCTTGCCTGCCGAAGTCTTATCGACCGCCAGGCGGACATTTTCCTCGACGGTCAGCCAAGGCAGCAGCGAATGATCCTGGAAGACCACCGCACGGTCCGGCCCCGGAGCGTCCACCAGATCCCCATCCAGGAAGATCGCCCCGCGGGTCGGCTTGACCAGGCCCGCGACGGCATTGAGCAGGGTTGACTTACCGCAGCCCGAATGACCGATCAACGCTACGAACTGCCCCTTGTCCACCTCAAGGTCGATGTGGTCCAGCGCGCAGAAACGCCCGGCCTTGGTGGGAAATTCGACGGTGATGCCCTCAAGCGCGAGATAGCTACGCTGTTTCATGAAACTGCCCTCCCCTTCAGCCTGCGCGGCCGATGACGCGACCCGCAAAGGCGACGATGCGGTCCAGTGTGAAGCCGACCAAGCCGATCCAGATCAGCGCGACGATCGTGTCGGTGAGCAAAGAACTGTTGTAGCTGTCCCAGATGAAGAAGCCGACGCCGGTGCCACCCTGCACCATCTCGGCCGCCACGATCGCCAGCCAGCTCATGCCCACGCCGATCCGCAGGCCGGTGAACATGTGCGGCACTGTTGCAGGCAGCATGATCCGCACGAAATATTCGACGGGATTAAGCGCCAGTACCTTGGCCACGTTGCGATAGGCCACTGGAATGGTCTGAACGCCTGCCGCCGTGTTCAGAATAACCGGCCAAATAGCCGTGATGAAGATCAGGAAGATCGCCGATGGCTGCGCTTGTTGAAAGATCGCGAGGCTGATTGGCAGCCAGGCGAGCGGCGGCACCGTGCGCAGCACCTGAAACAAGGGATCGAGCGCGCGGAAGGCAAAGACGCTTTGCCCGATCAGGATGCCCAGCGCCACGCCGACGATCGCCGCGAGGCTGTAACCGATGAGGACGCGGCTGAGGCTGGTCAACACATGGCCGGCAATGCCCACATCGCCCCCATCCTGGATGCTGAAATGGGTGAGACCGATCTCAACGCCCTTGAAAGGATGGGTGATGACGTCATGGCTTTCCTGCCAGACCTTCACCGGGCTGGGGAAAGTCGCCTCCGGCGATCCGCACAGAAATTGCCAGAACAGCAGCAGCGCGCCAATCATGACCATGGTCGGCAACACGGCGGCAACTACCGCGCGCGCCTTGCTCACCAACGGATGCACGGGCGCGGCAACTGGCTCGAAGCTCCGCCTTGCGATCGCTCCTTCGGGATAGGGTACGATGACCCCCAACTCGGTCGCGGCGCCGCCGGACGATACCGGCGGCCCTCCATTCCTGCTGTTGGGCGATGGCGAAGCCATGGCTTTCTCCTTCCTCATCAAACGCGCTTGATCGCCAGGCTGGCCAGATAAGCCTTGGGATTAGCCGGATCGAACTTCTTGCCGTCGAAGAATTTCTCGACGCCGCGGCTGTCGCTCGCCGGGCCCTTGCCGCCCAGCATCGCCGCTGCCTTGCGCCAAATGTCGGAGCGGTTGACCTTGCCGATTACGCCCTTGGTATCGAGCGACATGGGCAGCTTGCCCCAGCGCTGGTTTTCCGTAAGGAACCACAGGTCGTGGCTCTTGTACGGGAAGGACGCGTAGCCATCGAAGAACTTCATCTTGAAGGCTGCGTTCGGGAATTTGCGCCCGTCGCCCATGTTGAAATTGCCCTGTAGGCGGTCAGCGATGTCGGTGATGGGGCATTTGAGATAATCGCGGCCCGCGATCGTGCCCGCCAGCCGGGTTATGTTACCTGGATTGTCCGCCCAACGCTGCGCCTCGATGATTGCCGCTGTGATCGCCAAAGCCGCCCGTGGGTTCTTCGCCACCCAATCGGACCGCATGGCGAAGCTCTTTTCGGGATGGTTCATCCACATCTGGCCAGTCGAAACCGCCGTATAGCCCAGATTCTGCGCCACCAGCTGGTCGTTCCACGGTTCGCCGACGCAGAAGGCGTCCATCGTGTCCGCCTTCATGTTCGCCACCATCTGCGGCGGCGGAACAGTGATCAGTTCGATATCCTTGTCCGGATCGATGCCGCCCGCCGCCAGCCAGTAGCGGATCCACATATCATGCGTGCCGCCGGGGAAGGTCATGGCCATGGTGATCTTCTTGCCAGCGGCCTTCCGCTGAGCGATCACGCCCTTCATCTTCGCCGCGCTGAGGTCCGCTTTGGCGCCCAGATATTCCTTGGAAACCGAGATCGCCTGACCGTTGACGTTCATGCGGGCCAGGATGCTCATGGGCGTCGCCTTGCCGATCGCACCCAGCGTCAGGAGATACGGCATGGGCGTGAGGATATGCGCGCCATCAATGCCGCCACCGCCGCTGCCTAGCACCAGATTATCGCGCGTCGCACCCCAACTGGCCTGCTTCGCCACCTGCACGTCAGGCAGGCCATATTTGGCGAACAAGCCCAATTCCTTGGCAATGATAACCGGCGCCGCGTCGGTCAGGGCGATGAAGCCCAACTTCGCGCCGGTGACTTCAGGCCCCGCTCCTGCAGCGAATGCGCCGGATGGAAACGCCTGATGCACCGCAGCAAAAAGCGCGGCAGTGCCCCCGGTCTTCAGCGCTCCACGGCGGTTGACGCCTTTTGGATTGTCCCCCTCTGCCATTCCCCAATGTCCTTCCCTGTTCGATCATCCGCGCTGCGAAAGGCACGCAGCCAGCCATTCGCCGAAGCACAGTCCGGCGGGTGTAAGATAATGATGGAGGTCCGCGGCGCGCATTCGCGTCCGCGTTGAAAACATAATAAAAAAGCCGCCTGGACGCGGTCCGTTAAGACCAGTCCGGGCGGCGTCATTGCCGATTTCGATCCTGTAGGACCGAAGCTGGTTCCTACCGTCATCGGCGGATCCAACCTATGTGCCGAAGCGTCCCTGCTTCGATACCTCTAAAGCTGTCACCGATTCGTCCGAGTCGCAAGCAAAATTTTTGCGTTGCACAAAATGCAACTGCTGGTTGTTAAACACAGTCGCAACTACCGCCTGGCAGATCGGGAACGGTGTCCCAACTTAGACGTCTCTGCAATGTTGGAAGAGGAGGCGAATTTGCGACAGAATCAGCTCCCTCAGCAGAGGATTGAGCAGCTCTCCTTGCCGGAGCGGGTCGATGTCGAGATTATCGAAAAGATGCGGCCGCTACTGCAAAAGCCTACCGTACAAAAGGTGGGAATGCTCGGCAATCTGGGTGATGAGCCGCCGTTGCTGGCGATATCGGCCGCTCTGCTGATCGGCGGTACGATCACCCGAAAGCCTGCATTACAGCGGGCGGCGATCCGTATGGCACTGGCGCATCTCATCGCCATTGGCTTTAAGGAGGTGGGCAAGAATAATGTCGATCGCACCCGCCCGGACGAACAGCTGAAAACAGGCACCTACCACATGTCCGCCGGACATTCGCACGAGGCCGACCTCCGCTCTTTCCCTAGCGGGCATACCGCGGGCGCGCTCGCCGTAGCCCGCGCCTTTTCCCGCGATTATCCTCGCTACACCAAACCCGTGCTCGCCGCCGCGGCGGTGGTTGGAGCATTACAGGTGCCCCGCCGTGCGCATTATCCGGGCGACGTGCTTGCAGGCGCGGTCGCTGGCGCGGTCGCTGAAAAGATCGCGACCTTCGTCATCGATCGCCTGGGTCTCACAAACCGCCGCCTGGCAGCCCTGTTACGCCCGGTAAATGCTTAGGGAAAGTGGTGGGCCCGGCAGGACTCGAACCCGCAACCTAGCCGTTATGAGCGGCCAGCTCTAACCATTGAGCTACAGGCCCCACCTGTCGTCCGGATAGGCAGGCTCAAGCAGCTTTGCAAGCCCGTCCCCGCTCCGGCACCGCATCCAGCAGTTGATCGAGCGTTGCCGGTCGCACATTCCGGCGGGCGAGATGCGCTAGCACCTTCTCCCACCAGCGGTAAAAGGCCACTCGATCTGCTTCGTCACGAACATAGGGCGTGTGCCCCGGCTCCAGTGTGGGCGAATGAAAGCTGAAGTTCAGCACCGCCGCACCCTCTTCGATGAGGGCATCGATCGCCCGTATCGCATCCGTAACCGGAACGCCTTCGGGCGTCAGGGGAACGCGGCTCAGCATCCCGGTTCTTGCCATCGCGCCCGGCAGCGGCCCCATCTCCCGCGTCGCGCGATAAAGCCTCTCCCCACCACCGCGCAACATGCCGACAAAGGCGGCGGATAGCGGTAACTCGACCAATGATCGGCTAGGTCCTGCCCAATAGGGGTTTAGCGGCATTCCACGAAAATCCGGCCCATGCTGGCCGCTATAGTCGAAGCGACTGCGCACTGAGCTATCCAGGCGGAAGCCCGCCTCCTCCAGCAATCGCGCGCTGTTAGGCCCCACGCCATAGCGCCCCGCCCGATAGGCGATCGGTCTCCGCCCAAATCGCCCGGCGATCCGCTCGCACAGCGTTTCCAGTTTGGCGCGCTCCAGCGCCTCAGGAAGGGCCCCAGCATAGCTGTTGGCGGCCGATATCTCCTCCAGATGCGGCGGGTTCACCCATGGATGCAGATGCGCACCAACATCAGCCGCGCCGTCGGCGACCCACTGGCCCATCATGGCCGCAGCGGCATCGTCATCGACCACTGGATAGTCCGTTACATAAACGGGCTTCACCCCCGCCGCCGCGAAATAGCTTTGCCCCACCACCATGCCCGCGAGCGCGGTGACGCCATGTCCCGTACGGCTGAACGGCGCGCTCCAGTCGAACTCCTCTTCGGTATCGACAAACAGCATGAAGCGCGTTCCGAACTCCGAGACGAGCGTGATCCTGTCTTCCGCCAAAGGTGCGCGAAGCAGGCTGCCGTCATGGATGGGGGCGTTCATACTCCCATGCCTAGCGCTCAATGGTTGCAATAGGGTTTCGGCGCGTCAGAAGCTGCCCGCCGCATCCTCCGCCACCGTCATCGCGGGCATGGAAAGCAGGAACCGATCCGGCTCGATCTGCAGGCTCCCGCCGCAACCCGCCGCGAGACTGCGGATCAGCCGCAGCGAAAAGCCGAGGCCCAGCAGCGGCCCGTCTGCCCAATCGCCCTCGGCCGTATAGCCGGGGTCGAGCAGCCGCTCCTCCTCCATGCCCTCCAGGCTCGAAGGCCGATCGACCGCCAACAGCACATAGCCATGGCCGCCATCTGGCTGGAACCAGCATGCACCGCTCAGCGCCTCGCCCGGCACCGCAATGGACACGACGGTGCGCATCAGATGTTGCACCATCCGCTCGCCCTGCACGGGATCGATCCGCACCATCGGCAGCGCGCGCGCCATGTTGATGTCGATCTGAGGGCCGTCGCTTTCGCCTTGCTCACGGAAGCGGGCGGAGACCTGCGCGATCAGCAGCGCCGGATCGACCGCGCTGGGCGTCTCCGCCCCCTCTCCCCGCGACACGCGCGCGGCAAGATCCAGGTCATCGAACGCCGCCAGCAGATGCCGGGCATCCAGCGCGATCTTACCCGCCATCTCGCGATATTCCGGCCCGCTTGGCCCGAACAGCTCCTGCTCGATAATGTCCGCAAAGCCCAGGATCGCATTCAGCGGCGTGCGCAGCTCATGCACCAATTGCCGCAGCGAATCTGCTGAGAGGCCCGCGACCGACACAGGTTCGGCTTGAGGCGGGGCGGCGACCTCATGCAGATACGGCCGCCGCGCTTGGCCCCGATAGCCTTGGAAACGGCCCGAGCGCGGATCGAAAAAGGGCGTCGCTGACAGCCGCCATTCACCCGCCATCGCACCGCCTACGATGGTATAGCGGCCATTCTGGAATCCGCTCCGCCGCGTGAATGCACCCGCAACGCTGCCGTCCGGCCCGCTCACGCCGGCAACAGCCGTTTCGCTTAGCATCAGTCCGATCAACGCGGCACGCGGCCCCTGATCGATCCAGATGATCATCCCCGTCGCGTCGGTTTCAAAGGCGAAGGAGCGGACCGCCGTCGTTTCCCCCGCATCGGGGCGAGGCACGACCACATCGGGCACCCGCCGCGTGCTGTTAAAGCGTTCGATGCGATCCACAAGATTGCGGATCTGATCGTCGCCTACCGGAACCTCGGCAGCCGCTGATTCGGCCTCCTCCTCGGCCGGCGCATCCACCGTCTGATCAGGCGCAGCGGGCTGCTCCACTGGCGCCACCATATCTGGGGTCAGCAGCATGTCTTCCGCGTCTGCGCCGGGGACGTCATCACGATCGCTCGTCAGCACCAGGTCCGCCGAGCCGAACGCTTCCAACGCCTGTTGCGTCCCGGAACTCAGGTCCCGGCGGCCGCGCAACACGCCACGCGCCGTCGGGCTCAGGCGGGGGAGCAACTCGACCCACGCCTCATCGGGCAAGCGCGCGCGTGACATGGCGGCCGCTGCGATTGCGGGCCTGTCATTGGCGAAAAACTCTACCAGCGCGGGCGAGCGCAATCGCCCGCCCAATTCGACGACCGTCGCGATCCGTTGCGTTTCGGAAAGCTGCGACTGGAGGGCCGCAAGCCGTTCGAGCAGCACAAGCCGCTCCTCGTCGTGCAAGGTCTTGCGATCGGCGCGATCATTCTGCGCCAGCAGATCGACGCATTGGCGCCACAACGTCACTGCGCCAAGGCCGCTCCTATTTTCTGCGGCCAGAACCGTCTGCATTAGATCGTTGAAGCGCACCCTAATCCCCTTGAGGACTTCCAGCGACGTGCAGCACTTCATCGCGGAAGGAAATTACAGCTCTGGATAAGCCTTCGCCGACCAAAGGGGAAGGGGCGACGCCTGCTCATTTGGGACCGTAGCATAGTGGGACAATTGCATTGCCCTGAAATATTATTATGATATCGGGCAAGAAATGAGAAAGGAAATAAGCAGGATAATGGCTGGCCCGAACATCGATGATATCGACCTGCACATCCTGGGCGAACTGCAGCAGGACGGTCGGATGACTAATGTGGAGCTGGCGCGCAAAGTAGGGCTAACTGCGCCCCCATGCCTGCGTCGCGTGCGCGCGTTGGAAGAAGGCGGGGCCATCAGCTCCTATCACGCGGTGGTGAATCCGGCCATGCTGGGTTACACCATCACCGTATTCGCGATGGTCAGCCTGAAAAGCCAGGCGGAGGCCGATCTGAAGGCTTTCGAGGACCATGTCGCCACCCTGCCGGAAGTGCGGGAATGCTATATGCTGAACGGCGAAATCGACTTCATCCTGAAGGTCGTCGCGAAGGACCTGCAAAGCTTCCAGCAATTCCTGACTTCGAAGCTAACCCCTGCCCCCAATGTGGTCAGCGTCAAAACTTCCCTCACCATCCGCATGTCGAAGAATCTGCCGGGCGTTCCGCTCCCGCTCTAGTCGCGATGACGGCGTGCGGAGACAGCATCACCGTTTACTGTCCCAGCCAATCTACCCCCCGTTCGGGCTGAGCCTGTCGAAGCCCTTTCTTACAGGCAGTAGCGCTTCGACAAACACAGCGCGAACGGTCGATTCAAACGCGCAAACGCGTGCCACCCTTCAGCTCGCTGGAGAAATCCCGACCGGCTGAAACGCCGTCTTACGGCTCTGCTGATCAACCCACACGCTCCAGAAACCCGCGACATTTGCCCAGTTGCCGCTCACCTGCGCCAAGGCAGCCTTCGCACCGGCCAAATCACCCGACCGCGCCAATGCTATGCCCAGACGCGCATTAGCTTTGCCGTGATCGATGCCTCCCTTGCTCAACGCCAGACGATACTGCTCCGCCGCCTGTGGAAACTGGCTGAGCGAGAAATAACTGTCCGCCACCGCCAGGGCAGCAGATCCGTCCTTCGCGCCCGCCGCCTTCTTTGCAGCCGCAGGCAGCGCCGCGATCTCCTTCGCCGCCTTTGGCGTCACGCTCTTCATCAAGCTAGCAGTCGCTGCTTGAGTAGTCGTCAGCTTGCCCGATGAGCGCCCAGCCTCGATAATCGCCTTCGCTTCCGCGTAATTTCCCGCCTTTTCGGCAAGCTGCGCATAGCCTTGATAATCCCGCTCACTTGCCATCGCGCCGTTCGCCGCCTGCAGCCGATAGAGATCAAGCTGAACCTGCGTATCGATGCCCGGAGCGCTCAGATAATTGGCAAGCGCCGACCGCCACTCTCCGGCAGAGCCATAGTGCGTCAGCCGTTCCCGATACAGGGATCCAACCTCCCCCCAGTCGCCCGCGGCATAGGCGAGCGAAATCGCCCGATCATACCAGGCAGCCGAAACCGCCTGTCCCGATGCGCGCTGCCGGGCAAGCGCTTCCTGCACGAAGGGCCGAGCGTCCCTTGCCTTGTTCTTGCGCAGGTAGATGTCCGCGCGCAGCATCGTCGCATCGGTCGCGTCGTAGCCGAGCGTCTTGGCGTAATCGAGTTGGGCCAGCGCATCGTCATAATTGCCGACAACATAGGAAAGATAGCCCGCGACATAGCGCAGGCGCGGCGCATCCTTCTTGGGCACAGACGCGGTCTTGAACATGTCGGTCAAGGCGATCCGCTGCGCCTGGAAATTCCGTTTCAGCACAGCCAGTTCAAACCGCAGCCCAGCCGCCGTATAAGCTTCAAAGTCGCTTACCGGCATCAGCCCGCTGATCTGCGCTTGAGCGGTATTCGCGTCGCCCGCCTTGATTGCGCTGTCGGCCGCCTGCGCAGCTGCTCGAAAACTTTCCGACATGACGATCACCGGGCCGCTTGCCGCCGGCTTCTTCGCTAGCGCTGGCGTCGATGTCGCTGCCGCCACGGCGATAGCGAAGAGCCCTGACTTAAGCATGGAATGTCGCAGCCTGACCATGTCGGCCGTCCCCTTTTTATACGCCAGCGCATCGCGCCAGCCCCTGTTGCATCATGTCGAGTAAGGAAGGCGCGCCCATCCCTGAGACGGGCGCGCCTTTTTCAAGATCAGGCCTTGGTGGAGAGATAGGCCAGCCAGAGATCCGCGATCTTTTTGCGCGTGCCCGCCTGGACCGATTGGAAGGCCGTTTTGGCAGATGCGACATCGCCGCCCAGCGCCTTTGCGATGCCGAGGCGCGTGTTCACCTCGTCCGCATCGACGCCGCCCTTTTGCTTGGCCAGTTCGAACATCGTCGCAGCCTTCGCATAGTCACCATAACCCAGATAGGCGTCGGCGGTCGCTGCTGCGATCTTGCCATTGGCGGCCTTGCGGGCATCGGATTCGGCCGAACCAAGCGATGCCTTGTCGCCTGCGATCTTGGGCGCTGCGGTCTGATACAGATCGGCGCCTGCCGTGCCCTTCAGAACGCCCTTGGCGCGACCCTGATCGACGGCGGATTTCACTTCGCCATAGATGCCGGTCTTGGACGCCATCTCGCCATATTCCAGGAAGTCGCCAGCGACCACCAATCCCCCCGATGCCGCCATCAGGCGCAGAACGTCGAGATTTTCGCGGTTGGTGATGTTCGGATTCGACTGCTGGAACAGGCGGATCAGCGTGCGCAGATTCTCACCGCTGGGCTGTGCCTGATAAGCCGAGGTCGCCCATTCGGTCACTTCTGGCAGGCGCGATCCAGCCGCACGGCTAACGCCGATCTGATACCATTGAGCGGGAACCTGCCCGCCAGCCGCCTTCGTCGCGTTGATCGCAGCCTTAAGCGCGGCGAGACCCTGCTGATTAAGACCGCGGCCAGGCTCCGCCGTCGGATTGGCGGTGCCCGCCTTGCCAAAATAGGCTTGTGCCAAGGTCACATTCACTGCATCGGCCTTATAATTGGCCTGTGCCGCCGCCTGCGCGCGGCGGATGGCAAGGTCGTAATTCTTCGCCTGCAACGCCTGGTCGGCAGCAACGGCGTTGAACTGGCCCGCTTGTTCCGGGGGCGTGAGGCCGCTGTCCAGCATCTGGGCGAGCGCCTCGCTCTGCATCGCGCTGTCCTTCGACGCGATCGATGCGTTCAGCTTGACCGCGCCAATCTGATATTTGTCGTCGTTCGACTTGGCCTTGCTGTCGGCGTCGGCCAGCGCCGCCTTGGCAGCGGCGAAATCATTCTTCTGCGTCGCCGCCTGCGCGGCCTGGAGCGCCTTGATCACGTCGGGCGAGACATTGAGCTTCGGGCCGGCCTGCTTCTTCTCTTCCTTCTTCGCCGCCACCGCTGGGCCCGAAACGGGGCCGCCAGCCAGCGCAAGAGCCAGCACGAGCGCCAAGGGGGTAACAAAACGCATGATCATCTTCTCCTCTACGCGCCCGGGGGACAGGCGCCCTTGATTAAGCGCCGATTAGGGGGCGGCGCGTGAATGACGTTTGAACATCGTATATGCACCCCTTCTCCGCCTGTCAGCCCCTTCTTGCAGCTTGATTTATCGCGTGCGCGCGTGCGCGCGCGAGGGGTGACAGAATTGTTTCGCTCCGCTAGTGGAAGCACAACGAAACTGTTCATCCATAAAAGAGAATCGCATTGACCGACGAGACTGCCCTCGCCGACCCCTCGGACATCAGCCCCATCTCCATCGTGGAGGAGATGAAGGCGAGCTATCTCGACTATGCCATGTCGGTCATCGTCGCCCGCGCCCTGCCGGACGTGCGCGACGGCCTGAAGCCCGTGCATCGCCGCATTCTCTTCTCGGCCAGCGAGTCCGGCTTCCACTACAACAAACCCTATCGCAAGTCCGCACGCATCGTCGGTGACGTGATCGGTAAATACCATCCCCACGGCGACAGCTCGATCTATGACGCCCTGGCGCGCATGACGCAGGACTGGGCCATGCGCGTCCCGCTGATCGATGGGCAGGGGAACTTTGGCTCGATGGACCCCGATCCGCCGGCGGCCATGCGCTACACCGAAGCACGCCTCGCCAAGGTCGCTGGTGCGCTGCTCGAAGATCTCGACAAGGACACCGTCGATTTCCAGCCCAACTACGACGCTTCGGAAAGTGAGCCGCAGGTCCTGCCCGCGCGCTTCCCGAACCTGCTGGTCAACGGCGCGGGCGGCATCGCGGTCGGCATGGCGACCAACATCCCGCCGCATAACCTCGGCGAAGTGATCCGCGCCTGCCTCGCCTATATCGAAAACCCTGCGATCAGCGTGGACGACATCATCCAGATCGTCCCCGGCCCGGACTTCCCGACCGCCCCGCTGATCCTCGGCCAGTCGGGCGCCCGCAGCGCCTATCATACCGGCCGCGGCTCGATCATGATGCGCTCGCGTTATGTGGTCGAGGAAGGGCGCGGCGACCGTCGCTCGATCGTGCTGACCGCCATCCCGTACCAGGTCGGCAAGAACGGCCTTGTCGAAAAGATCGCTGAGGCCGCCAAGGACAAGCGGATCGAGGGCATCAGCGACATTCGCGACGAATCGAACCGGGAAGGCGTTCGCATCGTCATGGACCTGAAGCGCGACGCCACGCCTGAAGTCGTGCTCAACCAACTCTGGCGTAACACGCCTGCCCAGTCGAGCTTTCCGGCCAACATGCTCGCCATTCGCGGCGGCCGTCCGGAACTGCTCAACATCCGCGACATTATCGAGGCCTTTGTCCGCTTCCGCGAAGAGGTCATCACCCGCCGCACCAAGTACGAACTCAACAAGGCCCGCGACCGCGCGCATATCTTGCTGGGCCTCGTCATCGCGGTCACCAACCTTGACGAAGTCGTCCGCATCATCCGCGGCTCGGCCAGCCCGGCGGAGGCGCGCGAAACCCTGCTCGCCCGCGACTGGCCGGTGGCGGAAATCGCGCCCTATCTCAAGCTGGTGGAAGCGATTGAGACCGAAGCCGGCGGCGACACCTACCGCCTCTCGGACACGCAGGTCCGCGCCATCCTCGACCTGCGCCTGCATCGTCTGACGGCCCTCGGCCGCGACGAGATCGGCAATGAGCTGGCGGAACTCGCCGCCGCCATCGCTGAATATCTCGCCATCCTCGGCGACCGCAAGAAGCTCTACGCCGTCATGCGCGAGGAATTCGAGGCGATCGAGCGCGACTTCGCCACCCCGCGCATCTCGGAAATCACTGCCGCTGCCGATGGCATCGACGACGAAGACCTGATCGAGCGCGAGGAGATGGTCGTCACCGTCACCGTGCAGGGCTATATCAAGCGCACGCCGCTCGAAAGCTTCCGTGCCCAGGCACGCGGCGGCAAGGGCCGCTCCGGCATGGCGACCAAGGATGAGGATGCGATCACCGAACTGTTCGTGACTTCCACGCACACGCCGGTCCTCTTCTTCTCCACGGCGGGCAAGGTCTATCGCATGAAGGTCTGGCGCTTGCCCGAGGGCGGCCCGGCGACGCGTGGCCGCCCGATGGTCAACCTACTGCCGCTCGGCCCCGGCGAGACGATCCAGACCGTCCTGCCGCTGCCTGAGGATGAGGAAAGCTGGAAGGACCTGCACGTCATGTTCGCGACCGCGAACGGTACGGTCCGCCGCAACAGCATGGACGCATTCGCCAATGTGCCGAGCAACGGCAAGATCGCGATGCGTTTCGATGAGGGCAGCGACGACCGTCTGATCGGCGTCGCTCTCCTCACTGAAAATGACGATGTGCTGCTCGCCACGCGACAGGGCAAGGCCATCCGCTTCCCGGCTACCGACGTGCGCGAATTCCAAAGCCGCACCTCGACCGGCGTGCGCGGCATGACGCTGAAGGGTGACGACGAAGTCATCTCGCTCTCCATCCTCCATCGCTCCGGCGCGACGCAGGAAGAGCGCGAGAACTATCTGCGCTTCGCTCCCTGGAAGCCGGAAAAGGAAGGCGAGCCCAGCATGCTTCCCGAACGCTTCGCCGACTTGCAGGCGAAGGAACAGTTCATCCTCACCGTCTGCGCCAATGGCTATGGCAAGCTGTCGAGCGCCTTCGACTATCGCCGCACCGGACGCGGCGGTCAGGGCATCACGAACATCGACAATATCGGCCGCAACGGCCCCGTCGTCGCCAGTTTCCCTGCCCGACATGAGGATCATCTGATGCTCGTCACTGACCAGGCGAAGCTGATCCGCATGGGCCTCGACACCCTGCGCATCATCGGCCGCAACTCGGCGGGCGTGCGCCTCTTCAACGTGTCCGACAATGAACATGTCGTCAGCGCTGCGAAGATCGAGGAAAGCGACGAAGATGATGTGACGATGCCCGCCGGGCTGGAAGCGACTCCGGACGTCACCCCCGAAGCCGACCCGGACCTTACCGAAGAGTGACGGACCTTTTCGCCTACAAGATCCTGACCAAGGATCAGTATGACCAACTAAAGACCGACGGCGTGTTCAAGGGCGCGCCCGTCGATCTTGCGGACGGCTATATCCACATGTCCACCCGCGAGCAGGCGGCCGAAACGGCCGCCAAACACTTTGCAGGCCAAGACAATCTGGTGATGCTGATGATAGACCTAGCCCCGTTCGGCGACACCCTCAAATGGGAAGAGTCGCGCGGCGGGGCGCTATTCCCACACATCTACGGCGACCTCCCGCTGAGCGCGGTTGCGGGCAAGGTTGTGTTGAGGCTGGACGACCAGGGCAAGCATTTGTTTCCGGCGGGATTCTAACCCAACACCCGTTCGTTTCGAGCAAAGTTGAACAACACTAAGGAGTATCTCGTCCCCCTATTGCAGCCAAGACTGCAATAGGGGCGAATGCGAACCTCTCTCACTTCCAAAGCTTCATCGACGCCAAGTGACCGTCGATGGGAACGCCCCTTCCACCGCACGCCCCTGCGCGTCTCTTGCTGGCAAGAAACGAACTCGTGCGGCGATCAACCTACATGTAAGTCCATCAAGCTCGGAAGTACCGGACGTTTCAATGACGTCGCAACTCTTGACGGTGCCGTCGGCGCCTACATTTATGGCGACCTTAGCTTTGCCTCCGTAATGTACGGACGCCGGGAAATCCTTCGCAGTTATCCATTCTCGCGGATCACTCCGGGGGATAGGCTGATGAGGCAATGGGAACTCGAGTTCCATTACGAACAGCGAATTATTTGAGTTCGTAGGCCGCCAGAAGACGCCAGAATGATAATACCCAGTGATAGGCACACGGGCTCTGTCTTGTGCTGGATGGAATTTGGCACGAGCGCTTAACGATCGGCATACGACTTCATCTAACGTATTCGACCCTGAAGATATCGCTATTTCGCAGTTCTGAACTGATCCCTTCGGATCAATGGTCAAAATGAAAAGCGTTCGTCCCCTGATGCTCACCGGTTGAGGCACATCCGCAGACAGCAGCCATGATTGCCGGTCGTTTTTTGGTCGGGGGCCCCGCCCCATTTCATTTTCCGGCACGCTTCGGGCGACAGTCGCCCAGCTTGCGATGCACAAGGCGCTGCCGACCATCATCCGTTTCAGAAAGCTCACGTAATCGCCCCAGTGTTTAAGTTCTCAAACTAGCTCGAAATGAACGCGCGTCAGTCGCAACGACCAAGCGGAAAAGTCCAAATCAGCGCATCAGTTTAATCCTCATCCCGCCCTCCTCATCCGCACAACCTCCCCACCCTTCACCCAATAATCAAACCCACCCCACCTGATCCGCCGCGAACAAGCCGCCACCAACTGCATTCCCCAATGCGCCCAGCACACCACAAACGGCGCCAGCACATCCCACCAAAGCGACCTTCTCGCCGCCGCCGCTTGTCCCGGCTCCACCACCCCCGCAATGATCCGCCGCCGCACCAGCGCCCGCCCCACAGCCGCCACATAGCCCACGGCCACAGCGCTCCAGCCACCCCACCCGAGCGCCCAGACCCATCCCAGAGCCTGCGCCCCAATAACAGCCCCAGCGATCAACCACATCCCCACACTGTTGGTCACAATATGCCGATACTGCCGCACCCCGAAGGCAATCGCCCCGAGCCCCTCTAGCGGGCTCGCCACCAGCAGGTCCCGCACCGGCCGCAACCGCAGCTTCGCGCGCCATCCGGCGAGGCCAATCGCCATATCGTCGGACAAGCGCCCCGCCAAAGCCGCATCCAGATCAAGCCGCTCCGCCGTCTCGCGCGTCAGCGCCATAGCCCCGCCCCAAGGCATGGTCGCGCTCGCGGCACGCGGCAGGGTCGCCAACTGCATCTCCACCGCGCCAACAAGCGCCGCGACTACGTTCCGCTCCGGCAACAACAACCGATAACCTGTCACGATATCCGCCTTCCCCCGCACCAGAGGAAAGAGCAACCGCCCCACCAGGCGCACCGGAGGCTCAATATCGGCATCCACAAACACCAGGTAACGGTCCTCCGGCGCCAAGGCCCGCAAAGCCGCCCGCAACTTATGAACTTTCTGCCCTTCCTCGCTCGCGACACCGGCGCGAACAATTTGAACCCAATCCCCCTCGCTCGCCCCCAGAGCCTCCGCCGCCGCGCAATCGCCTGAAGTCGCAATCACCAACCGAAACCGCGCCGTCTGCGCCTTCAGCCGCGCGATCAGTTCCGCGCCGCCGTCCCAATCATCTCGCACCGACAGCAGCACGACCACGCCCTCGGGCGCCTCCTCCTGCCGATCGACAGGCAGGTGCCGCCAATAATTGAGGACTCCCAGCAGCGTCAGCCCCTGCAAGACCACCCAAAGCCCCAAGGCCCAATTCATTGCAAATCCAAGCCCTTTACCGTCCCGACCGCTGCTGTATGACGGCAGGCGCAATGCTCTCCAACCCCTTTCTCTTCACCCTCCTCCGCATCCTCCCGGCGCCGCTGGCGTCCTGGCTAGGCGGTTGGCTGTCGGCGAACATCGCGCGCAGGTCCATGAAGCTGCGCGACCAGCGCGCCCGGACCAACCTCGGCATCCTGCGCCCCGACGTTTCCGAAGCCGCCCGCGAGGCCATGCTCACCAGCCGCTGGTTCAACCTCGGCCGCACCATGGCCGAACTCACCAATATCGACCGGCTGATCGAGAAGAACCACATCACGGTCGAGGACGCGCAAGGCTACCAACAAGTCCTCGCCGGTCCGGGCCCGATGATCGCGCTGGCTGTCCATCTCGGCAATTGGGACCTGCTTGCCGCCCATATCAAGGCGTCCACAGACCGACCTGGCCTCGGCGTCTATGACCCTCCGCAAAACCCCGGTCAGGCCGCGATGCTGAAACGCGCCCGCTCCAGCTATATGGGCGAAGCGATCACCGGAGACGGCGCGGCGCGCGGCATCCTCAAGCACCTGACGACGAAGGACCGCGCGACCCTCTACATCCTGCTGGACGAGCGCCGCGACCGCCAGGTCTGGTTCCCTCGTTTCGGCCGCGACCTGCCGCCGTCTGGAAATCTGTCCGTTGCGCTGCGCCTGGCCCGGAAGGTTGGCGCGAAATTCCTGCCCTTCTACATGGTCCGCACGGAAGGACCCAACTTCCGCGTCCATTGGCACCCCCCGCTCGACCCGGCGGCGCTGACCGACGATCAGATCATGGATCAGGTCGATGCCTTCCTGGGAAAAGCCTGCATCGACCATGCCGATCAATGGCTGGCGCTGCATGACATGGATTTGACCACCTGACTGAGCCCCGTCCGTTCGTGCTGAGTAGAGGCTGAGCTTGCCCAAGCCTCATATCGAAGCATATGGCGCGCAGGGAGATGTTCTCACACACACCAACAGCCGCTAAAGCCCCCCAATGTCCCGACTCGCCATCAAAATCTGCGGTCTTTCGACGCCCGACACGGTCGGCGCAGCGATGCGCGCGGACGCCACGCATCTAGGCTTCGTCCATTTTCCCAAAAGCCCGCGCCATGTCGAAGCGGACCAGCTGCGCGCTCTCGCCGCGCCGGTCCCGGCCCATATCGGTCGCGTCGCCGTTCTCGTCGATCCGACCGATGAGACCCTCGCCCTGCTCACCGCCACAAACGCCCTCACCGCTTTCCAACTCCATGGCAAGGAGAGCCCGGCACGCGTCGCCGCCATCCGCCAGCGCTTTAATATCCCGGTCTGGAAAGCCATCTCGGTCAAGACCCGCGCCGACGTAGAATCCGCCAAAGCCTATACGGGCGCTGCCGACCTGCTCCTCTTCGACGCGAAAACGCCGGAGGGCGCTGCCCTACCCGGCGGCATGGGCCTTCGCTTTGACTGGACGCTGCTGCGTGGCGTCCCCATATCCCTGCCCTGGTGCCTCTCCGGTGGCCTTGGCATCGACAATGTCGCCGAAGCCATTCGCATCACCGGCGCACCGATGATCGACGTTTCTTCCGGCGTGGAAAGCGCGCCCGGCATCAAGAGTGTGGACAAGATCATGGCCTTCTGCAAAGCGGCACAGCCATCATGACCATCAAGAACTCGCTCCGCTCCCAGCCCGATGCGTCTGGCCATTTCGGCTCCTTTGGCGGCCGCTATGTCGCCGAAACGCTGATGCCGCTCATCCTGGAGCTGGAGAAGGTCTATAAGGAAGCAAAGCAGGATCCGGCCTTCGATGCCGAGTTCACTGAACTGCTGCGCTTCTATGTCGGCCGTCCCAACCCGCTCTACTATGCCGGGCGTTTGACGGAAGCGCTGCGCGCAGAAGCCGAGCCGGGCAAGGGCGCCAAAATCTATCTCAAGCGCGAGGAACTGAACCACACCGGCGCGCACAAGATCAACAATTGCATCGGCCAGGCGCTGCTCGCCCGCCGCATGGGCAAGAAGAAGGTCATCGCCGAAACCGGCGCGGGTCAGCATGGCGTCGCCACGGCGACCGTCGCCGCTCTATTCGGCATGGAATGCAAGATTTTCATGGGCGCGAAGGATGTGGAGCGGCAAAAGCCCAACGTCTTCCGCATGAAGCTGCTCGGCGCGGAGGTGATCCCGGTCGTGTCAGGATCGCAGACGCTCAAGGACGCAATGAACGACGCCCTGCGCCATTGGGTGTCGAACGTCCACGACACTTTTTACATCATAGGGACAGCGGCAGGGCCGCACCCCTATCCCGAACTCGTTCGCGATTTCCAGTCGATCATCGGCCGTGAAGCGCGCGAGCAGATTCTGGAACTCGAAGGCCGCCTGCCTGACATGCTGATTGCCCCGGTCGGCGGCGGGTCCAACGCCATCGGCCTGTTCCATCCGTTCCTTGATGACGCGGACGTCAAGATGATCGGCGTGGAAGCAGCAGGCGAGGGTCTTACCGGCAAGCACGCCGCATCGCTCGCGGGCGGCGCTTCGGGGATCCTGCACGGCAACCGCACCTATCTGCTTCAGGACGAAGACGGCCAGATCACCGAAGCGCACAGCATCTCCGCTGGCCTCGACTATCCCGGGATCGGCCCTGAACATAGCTGGCTGCACGAAATCGGCCGCGTTCAATATATGCCTATCACCGACGACGAAGCGCTGGCCAGCTTCCAGAAGCTTTCCGCGCTGGAAGGCATCATCCCCGCCCTCGAATCCGCCCACGCCATCGCCTCGGCGGAAAAGGTCGCGACCACGCTGGACGCGGACCAGATCCTCATCGTCAATCTCTCCGGCCGTGGTGACAAGGACATCTTCACCGTGGCGGCGGCGTTGGGAGTGGAGATGTGACCTTGCACGCCCACCCCACATCCGTCCGGACTGAGCCTGTGGAAGCCCCTATATTACCTCTGGAATGCCACCGTGACCGCTGATCGCCTTGCCACTCGCTTCCAAGCCTGCAAGAGCGCAGGCCGCGCCGCGCTCGTCACCTTCGTAACAGCAGGCGACCCAACCGTCGCTGCCACGCCCGCAATTCTGGACGCCTTGGTCGCCGGGGGCGCCGACATCATCGAACTCGGCATGCCCTTTACCGACCCCATGGCGGACGGCCCCGCTATCGAACTAGCGAACCTGCGCAGCCTCGGCTCGGGCACGCGGACGAAGGATATCTTCCACCTTGCCGAAACCTTCCGCGCGCGTCATCCCCATGTCCCGCTGATCCTCATGGGCTATGCCAATCCCATGCTGATCCGCGGCGCGGACTGGTTCGCCGACCAATGCAAGCAGTCGGGCGTAGATGGCGTCATTTGCGTGGATGTCCCGCCGGAAGAGGATGCGGAAATCGGCCCAGCGCTCCGTGCCGCTGGCATCCACCTGATCCGCCTTGCGACGCCCACCACCGACGCCGCCCGCCTGCCCGCAGTGCTTGATGGCGCCAGCGGCTTCCTCTACCATGTCGCCGTCGCGGGCGTCACCGGCAAGCAGCAGGCCGCGCAAGCCGTCGTGGAGCTCGCCGTAGAGAAGCTCAAGGCCGCCACTGATCTTCCCATCGCTGTCGGCTTCGGCGTTCGCTCGGCCGAACAGGCCGCCGCCATTGGCCGCGTCGCAGATGGTGTCGTGGTGGGTTCGGCCATCGTCGATATCGTCGGCTCGCATGGCGACGCCGCCGCCCCCTTCGTTCAAGAGTTCGTCGCTACTTTGAGCGGCGCACTCAAAGCCAACAGCCCCCATTTCCGGGAGACCGCCGCATGAGCTGGATCAACCGCGTCCGCAAGGCCATTCCCTTCATCGCGAAGAAGGAAACTACGGCAGAGACGCTGTGGCACAAATGCCCGTCCTGTACCGAAATGATCTTCATCAAGGAGTGGGAGGATAATCTTTCCGTCTGCCCGCGCTGCGACCATCACGGCCGCATCGGCCCGGCCGATCGTTTCGAGCAGATTCTCGACGCTGGCTTCATCCTGCTGCCCACGCCCCCGGTTCAGGAAGACCCGCTCAAGTTCCGCGATTCCAAACGCTATCCCGACCGTATCAGGGCCGCCCGCGCCTCCACCGGCGATCAGGACGCGCTCATCAACGCACGCGGCGCGATCGACGATGTGCCGCTCGTCATGGGCGTGCAGAACTTTGCCTTCATGGGCGGATCGATGGGCATGGGCGTCGGCGCCGCCTTCATCCAGGGCGTTAACGAAGCCATCGGCCACAAATGCCCCTATGTCATCTTCACCGCAGCGGGCGGCGCGCGCATGCAGGAGGGCATTCTCTCGCTCATGCAGATGCCCCGCTCGACCGTCGCGATCCAGAAGCTGCACGCCGCAGGCCTGCCCTATATCGTCGTCCTTACCGATCCCACGACCGGCGGTGTGACCGCCAGCTACGCGATGTTGGGCGATGTCCAGATCTCCGAGCCCAACGCCCTCATCGGCTTCGCGGGCCAGCGTGTCATCGAAAGCACGATCCGCGAGAAATTGCCCGATGGGTTCCAGCGCGCCGAATATCTGCTGGAACATGGCATGATCGACATGGTTGTTCACCGTAGCGAATTGCGTGACACGCTGGCCCGGGTGATCGGCTATCTGGCCCCTCGCGCCGCCGCCTGACGCCTTCGCGCGAGGGATAAAGGGCCATGCCCGACCACGCCGTCTCCGATGACCCGGGGGTTCAGGCCCAGCTGGACCGTCTGGCGACACTTTCGCCTGGCGCCGACATATTGGGCCTCGACCGCATCACACGCCTGCTCGACCGGCTGCGCGACCCGCACCGAGCGTTGCCGCCTGTCTTCCATGTCGCGGGCACCAACGGCAAAGGCTCGACCTGCGCCTTCCTTCGCGCCGCGCTGGAAGCGGATGGCAAGAGCGTGCATGTCTTCACCTCCCCACATCTCGTCCGCTTCAACGAACGCATTCGCATCAACGGCCAGTTGATCAGCGACGAAGCGCTCGCCCATTATCTCTCCCGCGTCCTCGACGTGGCGGAGGGGATCGGCGCCAGCTTCTTCGAAGTTACCACCGCCGCCGCCTTCCTCGCCTTTGCCGAGCATCCCGCCGACGCCTGCATCCTGGAAGTCGGTCTCGGCGGCCGCCTAGATGCTACCAACATCATCGAAAGCCCCGCCGTCTGCGGCATTGCCCAGCTTGGCCTCGATCATCAGGCATTTCTCGGCAACAGCCTGCGCGCCATCGCTACCGAAAAGGCGGGCATAGCGAAGCCCCGCGCGCCGCTGGTGACCCAACGCTATCCTGAACCCCTTTTCCCCGTGATGCGCGAAGCCGCCGCCCGCGCCCGCACCACCTGGCTCCCCATGGGTCAGAGTTGGGACGCCGCCAGCTACCGCGACCGCCTCCATTATCGCGACGTTCAGGGGCGGATCGAAACCCCGCTTCCTCGCCTGCCCGGCGCGCATCAGGTGCAGAACGCCGCGCTCGCCTTCGCCATGCTGCGTCACCAAAGCGCCGTGCCGGTGAGCGAAGCCGCGCTAAAGGCTGCGCCTCTCTGGGCTCACTGGCCTGCACGCCTCCAGCGCCTAGACCACGGCCCGTTCCTGGCCCCGCTTCCACCCGAAAGCGAAGCCTGGCTCGACGGTGGCCACAATGCGGGAGCGGGCGAAGCCATCAGCGCCTTTTTCACCGCCGACCGTCTCGGCGGCGGCAAGCTGCAACTCATCATCGGCATGCTCGCGAACAAGGATGTCGATGCCTATCTCGCGCCCTTCGCCGGCCGCATCGCCCATATTCACGCCCTGCCCGTCCCCGGTCACGACCATCACCCTGCCGACCGCTTCGCCGCCGTCGCTGCCCGCTGGGGCATTGGTTGCACGGCTAATGATACGCCCGCGCAAGCCATCGCCGCAATCGCAGCGGAGCCGCATCACCGCCCCCCACAGCTGCTGATCGCCGGCTCCCTCTATCTCGCTGGCGAAATTTTGCGGCTGAACGATCAATATCCCGACTAATTGCACTTGCGATTGACTCGCAATAGCGTAACCTGAACTCCGTCACGCAACGGATAAAAAGGTGCACGCCCCATGGCTTATGGAGAGACCAGCCCCCTCGATCTGCCCCGCCCGCTCCCAGGCGGCTATGGCAACCGCCTCTTCCTCTACGTGATGCGCCGTATGGCCAGCGCTGGCGTGGATGACGCCCATGCCGCCAACGCCATGCTTGGCGCTTTCGGCCGCAGCTATCGCCGTCCGCTTATCCTGATGCGGGCGATGATGCTGGAACTCGCCCGCTGCGCGACGCGCAAGATATTGGTCGCGCCCTGCTGCTGCGCCCGTATGACCGCTGACGAAGCCCTGCTCATGCAATCCATCGGGACCGCGCTTCAGCATCCCCATGATGCTTATGAGCAACTCACCTCATTGCTCGGCACCGATGATGCGCTGGGCGCCCTCACCTGCCTGCAGGCCGTCTCGCAGGCGCATAGCGATCTTGGCCGCCCGCTCGACCTTTACGCCGGAGCCTGACCCCCCTCATCGGTTGCCGCGCTGCCCACGCTCGAATCGACGAGCCCACTGCGCATCATCAGCCAGAACAGGATGATGCCGGGCAGCGCCAGCACGGTGGTCAACACATAGAAATCGACATAGCCGAACCGCTCTATCAGCGCGCCCGCACTTGTCCCGGTCAGGAACCGCCCGACGATGCTCGCCGCCGCTGAAATCATCGCATATTGCGCGGCGGTAAAGCGCAGGTCGCACAGGGCCGAAAAATAGGCGACCACTGCAACTCCGCCGATCCCGCTCGCGAAATTTTCAAAGCCGATCGCGCCCGCCATGCCGATATTGCTTTTTCCTGCGGCAGCCAGCGCGGCGAAGCTGAAGTTGGAAATAGCCATCAGCACCAGGCTGATCAGCACCGACCGCTTCAATCCCAATCGCGCATAAAGCACGCCGCCCACGAAAATCCCGGCCAGCAGCGCCCAGAAGCCCACGCCCACATCATAGAGCGCGATCTCCTCATTACTATAACCCAGGTCGTTGAACAGCAGCCGGAAGGTCAGATTCGCCAGCGTGTCGCCGATCTTGTGGACGATGATGAACAGCAGCACCAGCAACGCGCCCTTGCGCTTGAAGAAGTCAACGAACGGCCCGATGATCGCCTGCACCAGTTCTCCGCCGCTCTTGCGCCCTGCAATCTCCCGGTGCCGCTCAGGCTCTCCCACCACCAACGCCGCCAGCATCGCGGGCAGCGCAAAGAGCGCGCAGACCAGATAGGCGACGGTCCAATCCCAATATTGCGCCAGCACCAGCCCCAGCGCGCCCGCTGCCGCCGCGCCGATGCGCCACCCATATTGGGACATACCCGCACCGATCCCAAGTTGCTCGGGTCGCAATATCTCGATGCGGTAGCCATCGATGATGATATCGAAAGTCGCCCCCGCAACTCCCAGCAGGATCGCGGCGCGCACCGTCGCCATCAAGTCCGCCGCCGGATCGACCAGCGCCAGATTGACCACCGCCGCCATCACCAGAACCCCGGCCAGCAGCATCCAGGACACACGCTGCCCCAGGCGATGCAGCAGCGGCAGCTTGACCCCCTCGACCACCCAGGCCCACAGCCATTTGAGATTATAGGCGAGCAGGACCAGGCTGAACGCCGTCACGCTCTTCTTGTCGATCCCGTCCTGCGCCAATCGCGAGGACAGGTTCGCTCCAATCATCGCAAATGGGAAACCGGACGAAATCCCCAGGAACAGGGCCGCCAGCGGCGTCTTCTCGACATAGGGCTTCACCGCATCCAGCCAGCTTCTGGTGCCGATCGCGATGTCCGTCATGATTAGCTGCGCCCCCGAATATGCTTAGGGGTCACCATATGGCCAAATGCCGGAGAAACAAGCGGAAGGCGTTGGATCGGGCGAGCAGGAGAAAGGGAACTCTCCCGACCCCAGCTTCGCTGAGATGACAAAAGGGTGGTAAGCGAAACGGCAGGTTTCATGCATCGGACGACGAAATCCGCTGTTCCGCAGTCATGTCAGTCGATGATATCGGCACCCTCCGCGTTCAAACGGGCGAGACCGTCCTTCATTTGTTGTAGCCGTTCAGGCGGGTGCCCTTGCCACTTCGTCACTTCGGCAATGACTCGCAGCGGGTCACGGGAGCGATAGGACAGCGTCGGATTGCCAGGAAACCTCTTGTCCGTCAGATTGGGATCGTCTTCAAACGGTCCAGCCGGTTCCACAACATAAATCCGTTCGCACCCGTTGCCGATGGCCAGTTCTGCGCCCCAGATCGCAGCATCCAGCGTGCCCGAGAAATATACCCAGGATAGCGGCCTGGCTTCGGCAAAGTTGGATTGGTAGCCGACGACGATCAAGTCTCCGGGTTTCAGATCGGCCTTGGTTCCATGGAAGAATGATCGTGAAAACATGCTGGCAATCGCTGACATAGGCTCGATGCTCCTTTGACTTAAATCGACGGCCGTTTTCTTGACTCAAGGCCCCCGGCTTGCCGCAAGCCCCGCCCTTGGTTAGATAGTGATGGTAGGGAATGCGGCGACTCCCTCATACTAGCATCCAGCGACACACTTAGGTGGGCGATAAGCCTCACGTTCGATGTTGGGTGGCTTCGACTTCCATTCGCCGGTTTGTCCGCTTCTAGCTGCTCAGCTTCCTGAGCGGAACGGCGGGGATTGGTCGCTAACTACAACTTTACCGTCATGCCGGCCTTGAGCCGGCATCCCGCTTCTTCTGATTGCAATGTTAAGCAGGACCCCTGATCAAGTCCGGGGTGACGAAGAACTGGCGACCGAAAATTGATCATCAGCAGATGCGAACAAACGCCGTTCACCTAAACGAAATCGAAGGTCCAGACCTCGCGGGAACGACCATAAGCCCACCACCCAGGTCACGAAAACAACCGCAGCCGCTGCGGCAGCCGCGCCGGCTCATCGCCCCGCATCAGCGCCTCAATCGCTGAAATCGACCCCAGCAAGTCCCGCGGCAGATAGGGCTTCGAAAGGCATCCCACCGCCATTTCATGAGCGTCAACCGGACAAGCCCCCGTCACGAACAGCACCGCCAAACCCTTCTCATGCGCATGCCGCGCCACATCGATCCCGGTCTTGTCGCCATGCAGCGTGATATCGGCGATCACCAGATCGACCTCATCTACTTCGATCACGCTGACTGCATGATCATAGTCCTCCACTGTCGCAGCGACGCGATAGCCCGCCTGCTCCAGCACATGCTCATTGTCGAAAGCGATCAGCGGCTCATCCTCGACAATCAGCACGCTGCGGATCGCCTTGCCTCGCAGCCTCGGCTTTGAGTCCCCTTTGACTAACCCGAAAAACATTTGCCGATCCGCCCCATTTCCGCCATGCAGCCGATCAAACGCGCAGCGCCAGCTGGGAGTTGCGGCCCTCCCCCTCGCATGGGCGACGGGACGGCACTATTCGTCATTTAAACGGCATTCCTGATATGGGAATGCCCTCGCTTCGTTAAAAGGAACCGCCGCGTGGAGCCGCCGAAAAAATCTGGACCGCCCCGCCGGGCAGGACCTGGTGGTCCCCGACGCCCTGCCGATGGCAAGCCCGCCAACGGCCCGCGCTCCGCCCGCCCGCCGTTTCGAAAGGCGAAAGCGGCTCCGGCCAAGCCCGCCAATCCTCACCCTGCACGCGCTGCGGCGGCGGCCAGCGGCAAGAATGAGCCGCAACGCATCGCCAAGCTGCTTGCCCGCGCGGGCGTCGCCTCGCGCCGCGAGATCGAGCGGATGATCGAGGATGGCCGGGTGACCTTGGATGGAGAGGCGATCACCACGCCCGCCACGCTGCTGACATCGCTCAACGGCATCGCGGTCGATGGCAATCCCGTGGCGCAGCCCGCACCCACGCGCCTGTTCCTCTTCCACAAGCCGTCGGGCTATCTCACGACAGAACGCGATCCGCGCGGCCGTCCGACCATCTATGACCGGCTGCCCGCCGACTTGCCCCGCCTCATGCCGATCGGGCGGCTCGATATGACGACCGAAGGGCTGCTACTCCTCACCACTGACGGCGAATTCAAGCGCCAGATGGAACTGCCCGCCACCGGCGTTCCCCGGACCTATCGCGCCCGCGCCTTCGGAGAGGTCAGTCAGGCCCAGCTTGAGGATCTGTTCATGGGCATAGAGATTGATGGCATCCGCTATGGTCAGATCGAAGCCAATCTGGAGCGCCGCACCGGCCGCAACCAGTGGATCGAAATGACGCTGACGGAAGGGAAAAACCGCGAAGTGCGGCGCGTCCTTGAGCATCTCGGGCTCCAGGTGAACCGCCTCATTCGAACCAGCTACGGCCCCTTCCATCTAGACGAACTCGCCTCCGGAGCGGTGGAAGAGGTGCGGCAGCATGACCTGGTCGTCTTCCGCAAGAGCCTTAAAACCCCGCAGCCATAACTTCTCCCCTTCGCCCCGAGCTTGTCGAGGGGCTCCACTTCTTCTGCACGGATGCCGCCATGAGAATAATCGCAGGCCAATGGCGAGGCCGCCCACTTGTCGCCCCGAAAGGCGACGCCACCCGTCCCACTGCCGACCGGACGCGCGAAACCCTCTTCTCCATGCTGCTAAGCCGCCTCGGCTCCTTTGAAGGGCTTAGCGTGGGCGATTTCTTTGCGGGCTCCGGGGCGCTGGGCTTTGAAGCCTTGTCCCGTGGCGCAGCAAGCTGCCTCTTCGTAGAACAGGATCGCGCAGCGCTGGACGCGATCCGCGCCAATGGCGAAAAACTGGGGGTCCGCCCCGACATCCGCCAGAGCAGCGTCCTCTCGCTCGGTCCGGCGCCTAAGCCGCTCGACCTCATCTTCATGGACCCGCCCTATAATAGCGGGGCAGGCGCAGTGGCGCTCGACAAGCTCAGCCGCCTTGGCTGGACCAGCGCCGCCACTTGGATCAGCATAGAAACCGATCGCCGGGAGGATGTGGAGGTCAAAGGCTTCGCCATTGACGCCAACCGTGATGTAGGAAAAGCGCGCCTGACGCTCCTCCGGGCCGAACCTTAAAGCTCCCCTCCCGCAAGCGGGAGGGGCCAGGGGTGGGCTCGCCTCCGCTCACAATTCAAGCAGCCTCGGCATCCTCATAAGCCTGCGCCTCCTTGCCGATCAAAATCTCGGCCAGAAACCAATAGGCTTTGCCCCAGGCGTTCAGCACCGCATCGGTCGCGACCTCTTCACCCAGCACATCGCGGATGGCAGGCAGCAGCGCCTCGGCGACCTTGGGATAATGCTCCGCCTTGACGCCAGTCTCCACATGCCGCTGCACCATCCGTGCGACCGCGCCCTGCAGCGCCTGCAGCTTGTCGATATTTTCGGCATAGCCCAGGATCGCGGCAGCCAGCCGCTTCGGCTGCTCGCCGCTGTCCTGCGCGCCCTGATCGAACATGTCCTTGATCGACGGGTCCTGGAAAAGCCGCTTGTACATCGCAGTGGTGATCTCGACCCCATGGCTACGCAGCGCCGGAGCGGTTGCCTTGACGATGGCGATGGTTTCAGCGCTGAGCTGGCTCATGATGCACCCCTTTTGGTTGAAGACTCGATAAAGGTGCATTTATTTTGCATGTTTGGACATGTAAATAGAATATATGTTTGATCCCTCAACTTCATTCTTTTAACGCATTCCCTCATGCAATTGACCCGCCACACCGATTACGCCCTCCGCGTCCTCATCCACTTGGCGGTATCGCCCACGGGCCGCGCGACCATCTCGGAAATCGCCGACAGCTACAGCCTTCCACGCAATCATCTCATGAAAGTAGTCCATCATCTGGGCCAAGGCCGTTTCATCACGACCCAGCGGGGCCGCGGCGGCGGCTTCATCCTAGCGCGCCCGCCCGAGGCGATCATGCTCGGCGAAGTAATCCGTCATACCGAAACAGACATGAACCTCGCGGACTGCGGCGGATGCGCGCTTCGTCCCGCGTGCGGCCTTTCCGGCATATTGAAGGCGGCAACCGCCGCCTTTCTCTCCGTGCTCGACCAACACAGCCTAGCCGATGCCGCACGCGACAAGGCCGGGCTCGCGGCACTTATCGCCGCGCTGCCCGGCCCCGCCTCGTTAGCTAGCGATGCCTGCGCGAAGCCCGCTTCGAACGCGGCGCTTCACCAGGATTGATGCAGCTGTCCTGCACTGTCCTGCTGCATAACGGATAGTCCTTACCGCCTGCCGGCGGAGGGGTCATATTCCCGCCAACTGTTACTGGATTGGCCGAACTGCCAACCGGGGCTGTCGGGTCAGTGGGCACACCAGCAGGGGCGGGCGTCATGCCTGTACTCGGCGGAACCGCCCCGGTTGATTGACCCGCGTTCGGGTCAGCTGGAGTAGCCGGTGCTGCGGGGGTCGCAGCCTCACCGGGTTCACCTGGTGTAGCGGGCGTTGCAGGAACCGCAGGGTCTCCTGGTGGCGCTGTGTTGGTTGCGGGGGGTTGCCCCACGCTACCTGGCGCACCTTGAGCGATCGCAATCCCGGCAGCGCCCGTGCCAAAGGCCAGCATCGCGGCGCCTGCAAGCATGATCGATTTCATCGGGTCATCCTTTCCTGTTCGTCACCCCGTTCTGCCTCTTGGCTGGTGAAGAACAGCATCGGTGACGCACGCGTTCCGATATCGGCGACGAACCGTTGCTTAGCTGCCATCAGGCGATTGCTCCATCCCTCAACCTTCTGGATAGCGTTCAAACCGGGGAAGTTTGTGGACCGACCCCATCCAAGGTGCGGCCTCAGCCCATTGCACATGAACAGAAGGAGGGAAGATCGACGGGTCGTCGAGCGTAGCCGTCTGAATATCGACCATAGCGGGAAAGGCGGCGGGGTTACGGTAAAAGAGCCCCGTGCCACAATCCGCGCAGAATTGCCGGGTAGCATTTTCCGATGACCGATACGCTTTCGGTTCTCCCTTCACCTTGACCTTATCTTCACGAAACAACGCCCATCCGACCATCGGCGCGCCGGCGCTCCTACGACAGTCAGAACAATGGCAGAGCGCACTGTAAACCGGTTCACCCTGCACCTCGAACTGGATGGCTCCACATTGACACCGTCCCGTCGCCATGACCTTTCTCCTTGCGCTATTCGCCTTTTGTTCTCATAGATCAGACTAACCTGCAAGGGCGTGGCTCTTGCTCCGCTGCACCTTGCTCCCTAGTTGTTGACCATGACTCTGCCCGCCCCTTCGCCCGATGATCCTGCCTATCTTCGGGGTCTCAACGCTCCGCAGCGAGAGGCCGTGCTCACGACCGAAGGGCCGGTGCTGGTGCTTGCGGGCGCGGGCACTGGCAAGACTGCTGCACTGACGGCACGCTTGGCGCATCTTATCGCGACCAGCCGCTCTTACCCTTCTGAAATCCTGGCCGTCACCTTCACCAACAAGGCCGCCCGAGAGATGCGCGAGCGCGTCGGGCGGATGATCGGTCCCGCGGTAGAGGGCATGCCATGGCTGGGCACTTTTCACGCCATCGCCGCCAAGATGCTGCGCCGTCATGCCGAACTGGTGGGCCTCCAATCCAACTTCACCATCCTGGATACGGATGACCAACTCCGGTTGATGAAGCAGTTGATCCAGGCTGAAGGGATTGATGAGAAGCGGTGGCCCGCTCGTCAGCTTGGTGGTTTGATCGACCAATGGAAAAACAAGGGGCTAACGCCCGAGGAGATTGGCGCCGGAGAGAGCGAGGCATATGCCAACGGGCGCGGACAGAAGCTGTATGCTGCCTATCAGGCGCGGCTCCGCGATGTGAACGCCTGCGATTTCGGCGACCTCCTGCTCCATGTCCTGACGATTTTAAAGCGTCATCGCGATGTGCTGGAAAGCTATCAGCAACGGTTCCGTTACGTGATGGTCGATGAATATCAGGATACGAACAGCAGCCAGTATCTCTGGCTTCGGCTGCTGGCTCAACAGCGCAAGAATATTTGCTGCGTGGGGGACGACGACCAGTCCATCTATTCCTGGCGCGGCGCAGAGGTCGCCAACATATTGCGCTTCGAAAAGGATTTCCCGGGCGCGAAGATCGTCCGCCTCGAACAGAATTACCGATCGACCCCCCACATCCTCGGCGCGGCTTCGGGTGTCATTGCGGAGAATGGCAACCGGCTCGGGAAAACTCTCTGGACCGACATCGACATTGGGGAGAAGGTTCGCATCATCGGGGTTTGGGATGGCCCGGAGGAAGCTCGTCGTGTCGGCGACGAAATCGAAACCATCGAACGATCAGGCCAGTCGCTCGATGAGGTCGCGATCCTTGTAAGAGCGCAGCATCAGACGCGGGAGTTCGAAGACCGATTTATCCAGATCGGCCTGCCCTATCGGATCGTGGGCGGCTTTCGTTTCTATGAACGTGCGGAAATTCGCGACGCCCTGGCCTATCTGCGACTCGTCAATCAGCCCGCCGACGATCTGGCGTTCGAAAGGATCGTCAACGTCCCCAAGCGCGGTTTGGGTGACAAGGCTGTCGAAAAGCTCCACCGCCTCGCGCGAGCCGAGGGCATTCCCCTGGCACTTGCGGCCGCCCGCATCCTCGACACGGACGAAATGACGCCGCAGGCCCGCCGCAGCCTCGGCGCGTTTATCGGCGACCTTGCGCGTTGGCGCGACCGTGCTGCCCAGCTTCCTCATGCTGAACTGGCCCGCCAGATCCTGGACGAAAGCGGCTACACCGCCATGCTTCAGGCAGAGCGCACGGCCGAAAGCGCGGGCCGCTTGGAGAATCTCAACGAACTTGCCCGCGCGATGGAGGAATATGAAACGCTGGGGGCGTTCCTAGAGCATGTGTCGCTGGTCATGGACAATGACGCTCAAGCTGAAGAGCGCAAGATCACGATTATGACCATCCACGCCGCTAAGGGGCTGGAGTTCGACACCGTGTTCCTCGCGGGTTGGGAAGAGGGCATTTTCCCCTCTCAGCGAGCGCTCGACGAAGGTGGCCTCAACAGCTTGGAAGAAGAGCGGCGCCTCGCCTATGTCGCAATCACGCGCGCCCGGAAGCTGTGCATCATCCTTCACGCCGCCAACCGTCGTATCTATGGGCAATGGACCAGTTCCATCCCTTCCAGATTCGTTGGTGAGTTGCCGCCCGAACATGTCGAAGAAGAAAGCAGCATGGCTGGTGGCGCGTCGCTCTGGCGAGCAAACTGGTCGGAGCGGGCAGATCCCTTCGCCAATGTTCAGCGCGGCTCCGGGCGTGGTCCCGGCTGGCAGCGGGCGCAACAAAGCGGTCAATTCACTCGCGAACCTTTACGCATCGTCGAAGCCCGCTCCTCGGCCGTGTCACTCGGAAATAAGGGGCGGGACGATATGAGCGTCGGCCTACGCATTTTCCACCAGAAGTTCGGCTATGGGACTGTGGCGGAGATCGAGGGCAACAAGTTGGAGATCGATTTCGAAACCGCAGGCCGCAAGCGCGTGATGGATAGCTTTGTCCAGCCCGCTTGATAGCGGGCCGTTCGTTGACGCGGTACAGGTCCAGGCGTAATCTCGTCACGCAAGTCGCCGCTTGATGACGCGATCAGGCGGAAAGGATGTTGCGATGATCTGCTTCGCATTCCGCTCCTCCTGTTTTAGGCCGCTGGCTGTCTGCCTGATGCTTATCTTTCTGTTCGAAGCAAATGCCGGATCTGCCCAATCCATAATACTCCCGGAAGGGCTGACGATTACCCTGGAGACGCGGCAGGATGTGTCCTCAAAGTCGACGAAGGAAGGCCAATCAATAGATCTAGCAGTGACCAAGCCCGTCGTGATCGGCGGCGTGACTGTTATTGCCGCCGGAACCCCTGTCATCGGCGAAGTGATGCGGGCAAGTGACAATGGCCTGCTCGGCCGATCCGGGAAGCTCAATATCCGCGTGAGCAGGGTGAGGGCCGGTCAGCAAGATGTGGCGGTGCGCGGAGAGCGCAATGTCGAGGGGAAATCCGGCACGCTCAACTCGGTTGGCGCAGGCATCGTTTTTCTCCCATTGGCCATTCTTGTACGCGGCAAGGATGTGCCATTGCCGGCTGGCACCACTTTTGACGTCTATGTCGATAAGGAGATCGCTATCGCTACCACCGGACCGGCGAGCATGAACATGGGCGCCAACCCCTCACCACCCCCGCCCGAGTCGAACGTGATTAGAGCTATAGACCCTAATGAAGCCCTCACGCCCTAATGTGCGGCGAATGCGGCAGCGTGATTTGCAAAGCTCGACCTACCACCCGGCAGCAGGTGATTGAACAGGCATAGGCACAATAACGCCAGACACCTCGCTTCCGGACCGCATGTTTCCACGGCATCCGCAACTATATCTCTGTCGGATATATGGTGGAGCCTAGCGGGATCGAACCGCTGACCTCCTGCATGCCATGCAGGCGCTCTCCCAGCTGAGCTAAGGCCCCATCATGGAGCGACATCATACCGCGTCCTAATGGATCAGGCCATGACCGGTATCAGGACCGTCGGCCAATGTCTGGACCGTCACGCAGCATCTGGAAGTGTCGATCAAGGTTGCCTGCAACCTCCCCACACCCCTCGCTTGCGATCAGACGTTTTACCGGAAGCCATCCGCGGGACGGCTCAACTCCGGCAAAACTGGTGGAGCCTAGCGGGATCGAACCGCTGACCTCCTGCATGCCATGCAGGCGCTCTCCCAGCTGAGCTAAGGCCCCGTTTCCAGTGTCGGCGCCGTTTGGGTCCGGCGCCTCGGAGGTCGCTGCCATTAGGTGGCAGCTTCCTCCTTGGCAAGCAGAAAATTACTTAATTGTCGTCGTCGCCGTCATTGCCGCCAGCATCGACACCCAAGTCGTCGTCACCGCCCAGATCGACATCGTTGTCCGGCGAATCCCCATCGTCATCGACATCCAGATCCAAGTCCAGATCGTCGTCCGCCGCCTCCATCTCGCCGTCGGCCGTCTCGATGACCTTCTTCGGTGCTTCTTCATAAGGCAGCGGCTGCTTCGACTTCAGCACCGGCTCGGGTTCCCAGGCGGTGCCGCAGTTGATGCAGGTAACCGGGTCATCCTTGCCCAGGTCATAGAAGCGCGTCGCACATTTCGGGCAGCTACGCTTCGTGCCCCATTCAGCCTTGACCATGTCCGGGCTTGTCCTTCTTACGAGTGGCTTAAACAGAAATCACGCGGCACGACTATGTCGCCCGCGAAGCGACGCGCGCCTTGCCATAGCGGAACCGCGCTGTCAAAAGCCGGGCGCAATTTTTCAGTTCCCTGACAATCGGATTTCACAGTGACCTCTTCTTCCGATCAACCTCGTTCCATGACGTTTGGAAGCGCGCCGCCGTTATCGGGAAGCATCAACGTGCCGGGCGACAAGAGCATTTCGCACCGATCGCTGATGCTTTCGGCGCTCGCCATAGGGGAAAGCCGCGTGGAAGGTTTGCTGGAGGGCGAGGACGTCCTCGCGACCGCTGCAGCGATGCGCGCCATGGGGGCGCAGATCAGCCGGGACGAGGACGGGATCTGGCATGTTCGCGGGGTGGGCGTCGGCGGTTTGCTGCAGCCGCAATCGGCGCTGGACATGGGAAATAGCGGCACATCGACGCGCCTGTTGATGGGCCTGATCGCTAGCCATGCAATCACCGCGACATTTGTGGGTGACGCCTCGCTCAGCAAACGCCCGATGGCCAGGGTCACCGAACCGCTTTCCCGCATGGGCGCAAGTTTCACCACCAGTCCGGGCGACCGACTTCCACTCACCATGAAGGGCGCTTGCCCGGCTGTTCCGCTGGACTATCGCCTCCCGGTCGCCTCCGCGCAGGTCAAGTCCGCGATTCTGCTGGCAGGTCTGAACGCACCAGGCATCACCCGGATCGTGGAGCCGATCCCCACCCGAGATCATAGTGAACGGATGCTGAAGGGCTTCGGCGCAGACCTCAGCGTGGAAATGGACGCCGATGGCACCCGCTTCATCACTCTCAAGGGCGAAGCTGAACTCCGCCCGCAGTCGATCGTCGTTCCCGGTGACCCGTCCTCGGCAGCCTTCCCTATGGTTGCTGCACTTCTGGTGCCAGGATCGAAGATCACGATCGCCAATGTCGGCCTCAACACAACCCGCGCCGGCCTTATCGACCTGCTGCGGGAAATGGGCGGCGATATCGTCATAGAAAATCCGCGCGAAGTCGGCGGCGAACCAGTGGGCGACCTCGTTCTAACCGCCTCGTCCCTGAAGGGGGTCGAGCCCGACCCAGCGCGCGCGCCTTCGATGATCGACGAATATCCCGTGGCCTTCATTGCCGCCGCCTTCGCGGAGGGCCGCAGCACCTTCCGCGGCCTGGAAGAATTGCGAGTCAAGGAGTCGGATCGCATCGCGACCATGGCGGCTGGCCTTCGCGCCATTGGAGTCACGGTGGAAGAACTGGAGGACGGCATTATCATCGAAGGCAGCGGCGGCACCCTCCTGCCAGGCGGCGGCCCGATCGCCACGAAGCTTGACCACCGCATCGCGATGAGCTTCGCGGTCGCCGGCCTGATTTCGAAAACCGGTATCACCATCGACGACATGCGCCCCGTGGCGACAAGCTTCCCCGGTTTCACCGCTCTTCTGCAGTCGATCGGCGCGATCCCATGACTTTCGACCCCGCCAACGTCATAGGCTTGAGCGGCAGCGGCCTGATGGTCATCGCCTACGCCTATAGCAACATGGCGAAGCAACTGAATTTCACGTTCTTCAACCTGCTGAACCTGATTGGCTCACTACTTCTGATTTATTCGCTGACGGTTCATTTCAACGTCGCGTCGATGGCACTCGAAGTCGTCTGGGCCGTCATTGCACTCATCGGCCTCGACAAGGCGCTGAGGAAAGGCAAAGCATCATGATCATCGCCGTCGATGGGCCCGCCGCGTCAGGGAAGGGTACGATCGCCAAGGCCCTTGGACGCCATTATGGCCTGCCCGTGCTCGACACCGGCCTACTATACCGCGCAGTGGGCCTGGCGGTCCTGAAGACCGGCGGCGACCCGGATCATGAAGCCGATGCCCTGGCCGCTTGTACCTTCAAAAATGACGTCCTCAGCGAACCTGCGTTGAGGAGCGAAGCCGTCGGCTCGCTGGCCTCCCGCGTTTCCATCCACCAAAGCGTCCGTCAGGCCCTTGTTAAGCGTCAGCGCGACTTTGCCACACAGCCTGGCGGCGCGATTCTCGATGGCCGCGACATCGCCACAGTTATAGCGCCTGATGCCGACGCCAAGATTTTCGTGACCGCCAGCGTCCATGTGCGCGCGCAACGTCGCTATGATGATGCCCTGTCCCACGGCGGTCACCCTGACATGGACAGCTTGATCGCCGATATTCAGGCGCGTGATACCCGCGACATGAGTCGGGACCATGCTCCGCTTCGCGTAGCGGACGGCGCGGACTTGCTCGACACCAGTAATTTGACTATAGACGCCGCCGTCCAGCAGGCCATTGCACTGGTGGACGCCCAGTTGGAACGTCGGCGACAAGCCTGACGCGATGACGGCGCTTGGGAATTCCAGGCGCCCTTTTCGCTTATCCTCGGGGCGTCGCCCGTCATCGGTCGAACGGATGTTCGCGCGGCAATCCGGCCGTACGGGCGCTTTGGCCTGAAAGACCACCGGACACAACCGGTAGGCCAGCAATGATGAGTGAAGGAAACTACCATGGCCTCTACGGCATTCCCCTCGCGCGACGATTTCGCCGCGCTTCTCAATGATTCTCTCGGTGGCGAGGACGGCGGCTTCGAAGGCCGCGTCGTAAAGGGCACCGTTACCGGCATCGAAAACGACATGGCGTTGATCGACGTCGGCCTGAAGTCGGAAGGCCGCGTGCCGCTGCGCGAATTCGCCGCGCCGGGCCAGAAGGCTGACCTCAAGGTCGGTGACGAAGTCGAAGTCTATGTCGATCGCGTCGAAAACGCCCATGGCGAAGCGATGCTGTCGCGCGACCGCGCGCGCCGCGAAGCCGCCTGGGACAAGCTGGAATCCGAATTCACCGAAAATGCTCGCGTCGAAGGCGTCATCTTCGGCCGCGTCAAGGGTGGCTTCACCGTCGATCTCGACGGCGCCGTGGCATTCCTGCCCGGTTCGCAGGTCGATATTCGCCCGGTTCGCGACGTCACCCCGCTGATGGACATTCCCCAGCCTTTCCAGATCCTCAAGATGGATCGCCGCCGCGGCAACATCGTCGTGTCGCGCCGCGCCATCCTGGAAGAAACCCGCGCCGAACAGCGCAGCGGCCTCATCCAGACGCTGGCCGAGGGTCAAATCATCGAAGGCGTCGTCAAGAACATCACCGATTACGGTGCGTTCGTTGACCTGGGCGGCATCGACGGCCTGCTGCACGTCACAGACCTCAGCTACAAGCGGATCAACCATCCGAATGAGATGATCAACATCGGCGACACCGTCCGTGTCCAGATCATCCGCATCAACCGCGACACCCAGCGCATCAGCCTTGGCATGAAGCAGCTGGAAAGCGATCCGTGGGAAGGCGCCGCTGCCAAGTACCCGGTCGGTGCGAAGCTGTCGGGCCGCGTCACGAACATCACCGAATATGGTGCGTTCGTCGAACTGGAGCCGGGCATCGAAGGTCTGGTTCACGTTTCGGAAATGTCCTGGACCAAGAAGAACGTCCACCCTGGCAAGATCGTTTCGACCAGCCAGGAAGTCGATGTCATCGTTCTGGAAGTCGATCCCGAGAAGCGCCGCATCTCGCTCGGCCTTAAGCAGGCCCAGAACAATCCCTGGGACAGCTTTGCAGAACGTCACCCGATCGGCTCGACCGTCGAGGGCGAAGTCAAGAACGCGACCGAGTTCGGCCTGTTCATCGGGCTGGACGGCGACGTGGACGGCATGGTCCACATGTCGGACATCGCCTGGGGCATTTCGGGCGAAGACGCGCTGGCGCTGCACCGCAAGGGCGAAACGGTTCAGGCCGTCGTTCTCGACATCGACGTCGAGAAGGAGCGCATCAGCCTCGGCATGAAGCAGCTTGAGCGTGGCGGCCCGGCCGCTGGCGGCACCGCTGCGGCGGCTGCTGGCCTGGCCAAGAACTCGGTCGTCACCGTGACGGTTCTGGAAGTGCGCGACGGCGGCTTGGAAGTTCAGGCTGGCGAAGACGGCGCAGCCGGCTTCATCAAGCGCAGCGATCTTGGCCGCGACCGCGACGAACAGCGTTCCGAACGCTTCCAGGTCGGCCAGAAGTTCGACGCCATGGTCACCGGTTTCGACCGCGCCAAGAAGCCGACCTTCTCGGTCAAGGCCATGCAGATCGCCGAAGAGAAGCAGGCTGTGGCTCAGTATGGTTCGTCCGACAGCGGCGCATCGCTGGGCGACATCTTGGGTGAAGCGCTCAAGGCGAAGAACGAAGGTTAATCTCCTTAGAGATCTAACTTAAGTAATAGAGCCCGTCGGAAGTTCTTCCGGCGGGCTTTTTTAATCCCAAAATGAGAAAGCAACTACCGACATTGGATAATTGTCAGAAGGTAACGGATTCACTATGAATTAAGTGGGAACCAGAAGGGGGAGCTGGAGGACCAATGATACGCTCAGAATTGATACAGACTCTAGCAGAGGAAAATCCGGACCTCGGCCTTCAAGAGGTCGAAAGGATTGTTGACCTTTTCTTCAAAGAGATTGTGGACCGCCTTTCCAACGGTGGCAGGGTGGAGTTGCGCGGGTTTGGCGCCTTCACGACCCGCGCAAGAGATGCGCGCACAGGCCGGAATCCGCGCACGGGGGAGCAGGTGCCGGTATCCGCAAAGCGCGTTCCCTATTTCAAACCGGGCAAGGAAATGCGCGAGCGGTTGAACAGCAAAGCGCACTAAGCATCAGCGCATCTTGACCTGCGCACGCGGAAACGTCAGGGGAAGCGCCACGCGGACGTGGCGAAATCGGTAGACGCAGCGGACTTAAAATCCGCCTCCCCCTGGGAATGCGGGTTCAAGTCCCGCCGTCCGCACCAGCAAATAGGCTAGTTCCGCCGGGGGGCTGGATATTCTGCGCGCTTCCCGCAATGATAAATCATGGCCGGCGCAATCAATCCTCAAAGCTTCAGCGATTCCCTGGTTATTCTGGGGGCTGCCGGATTGGTTATCCCCGGTTTCGCGCGCTTCCGTATCAGCCCTGTGATCGGTTTCATCCTGGTAGGTCTCGCCGTGGGGCCGTCAGGGCTGGGCGCGCTCGTCGGTGAACATCCCTGGCTCTATCACGTCACCATCTCGAATAGAGAAGCGATAGAGCCATTCGCCGAACTTGGCGTCATATTGCTGCTCTTCTCAATAGGTCTGGAACTAAGTTTCCGCCGCCTGTGGACCATGCGCGCTCAAGTCTTTGGTGTTGGTGCAACCGAATTGATCGGCAGCGCAGCAATCATAGCCTTGGGTCTTTATTTGCTGCAACAGCCACTCGCCGGAGCGATCGGCCTCGGCTTGGCTCTTGCCTTGTCCTCAACGGCCGTCGTGCTGCCGATGGTGGGAACACAAAGCGCGGTTGGGAAGGCTGCTTTTGCGATGCTGCTGTTTGAGGACCTTGCGCTGGTCCCCATCATCTTCATGCTGGGTGCACTTGCGCCATCCGTCGCATCCAGTCCCGACGGTGCTTGGGGCGAATTGGCTGATACGCTGTTGAAGGGCGGGATCACTATCGCTGTCATGCTGATCCTCGGCCGGATCTTCCTCCCACACATCTTCAGCCAGGCTGCCCGCACGAAAAGTCCTGAAGTTTTTCTTGCGGCCAGCCTGCTGGTCGTGATCGTCTCCAGCATCGCTACTTCGCTCGCGGGTTTGTCGCCCATCGTCGGAGCATTGCTGGCCGGCCTGCTTATTGCCGAAACCGAATATCATGGCGAAGTGGAAGTCATGACCGCGCCGTTCAAGGGCCTTGCCCTGGGCGTCTTCCTCATCACTGTCGGCATGAGTTTGGATGTGCGGGTCATCCTGGCGAACTGGCCCAGCCTTGTGCTGGCGGTCGTGGGCGTGGTCCTCGCCAAGACCCTGGTGACAGCCGCTCTCCTGTATGTCTCTGGGGCGCGCAAGGGTGTTGCGCTGGAGGTTGGCGTACTCATGGCCAGCCCATCAGAAACGACGCTGATTGTTCTCTCTACTGCGGCCGCGGCCAAACTCATCCTGCCATCCACGGCAGCCTTCTGGCAGATCGTAACCGCGATCGGTCTCACCATCACTCCCCTTCTCGCCCGCATCGGCCATGACATAGCGCGGAGGCTGGAGATGGCGCTCGGAGAAGAGGCGCCGGAGCCGCAGCAGGAAAGCACCGAAGCCGCCGCCGTCGTGATCGGCTTCGGCCGCGTCGGTCGCATGGTGTGCGATCTGCTGCGCGTCCACAACCAGCGCTTCACGGTTGTGGAGTCCGACCCTGACGTCGTCGCCGAGGGCCGCCGGGGCGGTTATCCGATCCTCTTCGGCGATGTGTCCCGCACGGAAATGTTGGACAAGCTACGTCTTGGCCATGCGCGCGCACTGATCCTCACTATGGATGACCCGGTTCTGTCCATCCGCGTGACCAAGCGCGTGCGTGGATGGGTGCCCGATTTACCCATCATCGCTCGCGCACGCGACACGGATCATGCGGCGCAGCTCTACAGGGCGGGTGCCAGCGACGCTGTTCCAGAGACGCTGGAAAGCTCCCTACAGCTCGCCGAGACGGCGCTTGTTGACCTCGGGATCGCGATGGGGCCGGTAATCGCCTCCATTCACCAGACCCGTGAGGACCTGCGCATGGGTATCAAGGATGCCGCGCAGTTGGAAACTGCGCCGAAGCTGCGACGCTTGCGGCCCGACGAGGTGCCTTAGCAAGTGGGCCCCAGCCAACCGCTGGTTATCACGCGTCTGAGCCAGATTTTCGGATGAATCAAGGAACCGCGCGCCGCATAGCGCGGCGGCGAGGCGTAGGAGAGGATTTTTAGCCTCTTGGGTTGCGCTCACCTCCCGAGATGCCAGCTTTCGCTGGCATGACGGTATGGTAGCACATGAAGGTATGGTGGTGACGGCACTACGCCGTTCTCCTGCTTCACGGCAGGGGAACGGCGCTCGTCAGGCAGGAACCTTTGCGAGAGCGGCCTTCACCGCTTCGATCGCAGCGCTGGCCTTGTCCCCTTCGGGACCGCCGCCCTGCGCCATGTCGGGGCGACCACCGCCGCCCTTGCCGCCAAGTGCTTCAACGCCAGCGCGGACAAGGTCCACGGCGCTGATCGTGCTAACCAAGTCATCGGTTACGCCAACGGCGATGCTCGCCCGGCCATCGACCACGGCGAGGACGGCGGACACGCCGCTCCCGAGGTTCGCCTTGTTCTGATCGACCAAGCCGCGCAGTTCCTTGGGATCGAGACCCTCGATCACCTGGCCGATGAAGTTGATTGATCCAACCTGTTCAGGACCTGCCGCCTGGGCCAAGCCGCCGCCGCCAAGGGCCAGCGCCTTCTTCGCTTCAGCCAACTCGCGTTCCAGCTTGCGGCTTTGCTCGACCAGCGCGGCGATGCGTGCGGGCACTTCCTCCGGCGTCGTTTTGAGCGCGGCGGCGGATTGACGCAGGCGATCCTCGCGATCGGAAAGCCAGAGGCGCGCAGCTTCGCCGGTCAGCGCTTCGATGCGGCGAACGCCCGAAGAGACGGCACTTTCCGAGATGATCTTGAAGAGAGCGATATCGCCCGTCGCGCGGACATGAGTGCCGCCGCACAGTTCGACGGAATAGCTGTGGGCGTCGCCCTTACCCATGGAAAGCACGCGCACTTCGTCACCATATTTTTCGCCAAACAGCGCCATCGCGCCCGCCTGGATGGCGTCATCGGGCGTCATCAGGCGGGTCGTAACCGACTCATTATGACGAATCTGCTCGTTCACATCAGCTTCGATCGCGGAGATCTGGCTGTGGGTCAGCGCTTCGGGATGAGAGAAGTCGAAGCGCAGGCGATCCGGCGCGACGAGGCTACCCTTCTGCGTCACATGCGCGCCTAACTGGTGGCGCAGGGCAGCGTGCAGCAGGTGAGTGGCGCTGTGGTTGGCGCGAATGCGGTCGCGGCGGTTCACATCAACGGTGAGGTGAACCGTGTCGCCGACCTTGATGCTGCCGGCCCCGATCTTCGCCTTGTGAGCGTGCAGCCGGCCGAGCGGCTTGGAGGTATCCTCGACATCCGCGACAAGCCCCGCCTGCGAGCTGATCGTGCCAGCGTCGCCCATCTGGCCGCCACTTTCGCCATAAAAAGGCGTCTGATTTGTGATGATCGTGACCGTCTCGCCAGCTGTCGCGCTGTCGAAGTTCACACCGTCCTTGACGATCGCCAGCACCTCGCCCTCGCCCTCGGTCGAGCTGTATCCGATGAACTCGGTATTGCCTGCCTTTTCGGCGATATCGAACCAGATTTCATCCGACGCCTTTTCGCCCGAGCCCTTCCAGGCGGCGCGCGCGGCGGCTTTCTGCTCGGCCATCGCAGCGTCGAAGCCGGTCCGATCGACGCCAAGGCCCCGTGAGCGCAGCGCGTCTTCGGTCAGGTCATAAGGGAAGCCATAGGTGTCGTAGAGCTTGAACGCGGTTTCGCCGGGCAGCGTACCGCCCTCGGAAAGGTCCACAGTCGCCTCGTCGAGCAGCTTCAACCCCTTTTCCAGCGTCTGCCGGAAGCGGGTTTCCTCCCGCAGCAGCGTTTCTTCGATCAGAGGCTGGGCGCGCACCAGTTCCTGATAGGCCCCGCCCATTTCGGAAACGAGGCTGTCGACCAAACGGTGCATCAGCGGTTCCTTCGCGCCGATGATGTGCGCGTGGCGCATGGCGCGGCGCATGATGCGGCGCAGGACATAGCCGCGGCCTTCGTTCGCGGGCAGCACGCCGTCTGCGATCAGGAAGCTGGTCGAGCGCAGGTGATCCGCGATGACGCGGTGGCTGGCCTTGAACTCGCCGTCGATGGCGGTCTTGGTCAGTGCACCCGACTCTTCGATCAGCGCCTTGAAGGTGTCGGTGTCATAATTGTCATGCACGCCCTGAAGCACGGCGGCAATGCGCTCCAGCCCCATGCCGGTATCGATGCTGGGCTTGGGCAGTTCGCTGACGATCTCGTTCGCTTCCTGCTCATATTGCATGAAGACGAGGTTCCAGATCTCGACGAAGCGGTCGCCATCTTCTTCGGGGCTTCCCGGAGGACCGCCCCAGATATGATCGCCATGGTCATAGAAGATTTCCGAACAGGGACCGCAAGGACCGCTGTCGCCCATCGCCCAGAAATTATCCTTCGTCGGGATGCGGATGATCCGCTCTTCGGGCAGACCCGCAATCTTCTTCCACAGGTCGAAGGCTTCGTCGTCGGTGTGGTAAACCGTGGCGGTCAGCTTTTCCGCCGGGATGCCCCATTCCTTGGTCAGCAGGGTCCAAGCGTGAGTGATCGCCTGTTCCTTGAAATAGTCGCCAAAGCTGAAATTGCCCAGCATTTCAAAGAAAGTGTGATGGCGCGCGGTGTAGCCGACATTATCGAGGTCGTTGTGCTTGCCGCCCGCGCGGACCGACTTCTGGCTGCTAGTCGCAGTGGAATAAGGTCTTGATTCTAGGCCCGTAAAGACATTCTTGAACGGCACCATGCCCGCGTTGACGAACATCAGCGTGGGATCGTTGTGCGGCACCAGAGGCGCGGACGGAACGATGGTGTGGCCGTTAGCCCCGAAATAGTCGAGGAAAGAGCGGCGAATGTCGTTGGTCGATGTCATGCGGGCGATTTAGTGGGAAGCGCTCCAACGCACAAGCGGGGCTTTTCGTCGTATCAGCCAATCAGGTTTTCTAATCCGACCGGCAGCACGCGCGGCACGAAATGCCGCCTGTCCGTTCGCGGGCGGCATTGCTCCTATCCCAAATCAATTCTAATGCCGCTGCATGGACGACAATACCCGCCGCGCAGCCCTGGATTATCACCGCTTTCCGCAGCCGGGGAAGTTGCGGATCGAGCCAACCAAGCGCATGGTGAACCAGCGCGACTTGGCCCTGGCCTATTCCCCTGGAGTTGCGGCGCCCTGCCTGGAGATCGCCGAAGATCCCGACAAGGCGATGGAATATACCGCGCGCGGTAATCTGGTCGCGGTGATCTCCAACGGCACGGCGGTGCTGGGGCTGGGATCGATCGGCGCCCTCGCCTCCAAGCCGGTCATGGAGGGCAAGGCGGTCCTGTTCAAGAAATTCGCCGACATCGATGTATTCGATATTGAGGTGGACACGACGAACCCGGAGAAGTTCATCGAGGCCGTCGCCCTGCTGGAGCCAACCTTTGGCGGCATCAATCTGGAAGATATCAAAGCGCCGGAATGTTTCGCGATCGAGGCGGAACTGAAGAAGCGGATGAACATCCCGGTCTTTCACGACGACCAGCATGGCACAGCCATTGTCGTCGCAGCGGCGGTCCGCAATGCGCTGGTGCTGCAAGGAAAGACGCTGGCCGAAGCGCGGCTGGTCACGTCCGGCGCGGGAGCCGCTGCTCTGGCATGCGTCGATCTGCTGGTGTCCATGGGCCTGCCGGTCGAACAGGTTACCCTTACCGACAAGGATGGCGTCATACATTCGGGGCGGGAGGGCATGTTGCCCAACATGGCCCGCTACGCGCGCGACACCAACGCGCGGACGTTGCCGGAAGTGCTCCCCGGAGCGAACATCTTCCTCGGCCTGTCTGCGCCGGGCGTGTTGAAGCCGGAATGGCTGCCCTTGCTGGCGCCCAATCCCCTGATCTTCGCGCTCGCCAATCCGGAGCCTGAAATCCGGCCGGAGGTCGCGCGAGAGGCGCGGCCCGACGCCATCGTCGCGACGGGCCGGTCCGATTATCCCAACCAGGTCAACAACGTCCTGTGCTTCCCCTATATGTTCCGGGGGGCGCTGGATGCGCGAGCGACCGAGATCAACGAGACCATGAAGGCGGCAGCGGCCGAGGCGATCGCCGCCCTTGCCCGCCTGCCCGCCCATGACAGCGTTGCCCAAGCCTATGGCGGGCGCAAGCTGGCTTTCGGGCCGGACTATATCATCCCCACCCCCTTCGACCCGCGCCTGATTGCGGAGATCGCCCCTGCGGTGGCGAAGGCGGCGATGGACAGCGGCGTGGCCAAGCGCTCGCTGGACCTGGACGCCTATCGCCGCTCTCTCGCGCAGCAAAATACGCGCTCGGCGCAACTGATGCTGCCCGTTTTCGAAGCGGCGCGCGGGACATGCCGCCGCATCGCTTATGGCGAGGGCGAGGACGAGCGGGTGTTGCGCGCAATCCAGGATGGCCTGGACGAAGGCATAGTTCGTCCCGTGATCGTAGCGAGGCGGCGGATACTCAAGGACAAGCTGCTCGGCCTTGGCCTGCGTTTCGAACTGGACCGAGATGTCGAGGTCGTGGATCCTGAAACCGACCATGAACTGCTGGGGGAACTGGTCGAGGCCTATCGCGCTATCGCTGCGCGCAAGGGCGTGCCCACCGCCGAACTGCTGCGTCATGTCTATCGGCGGCCTACCGTGACCGCGGCGATGCTGCTGCGCACGGGGCGGGTCGATGCTGCGCTGGTCGGCGGCAACAGCGAATATTGGGGACAGGTGGAGCATGTCCTGCGGATCATCGACCGCCGGGCGGGGCACAGTCGCATTTATGCGCTGTCGGGACTGATCCTGGATGCCGGCGCGTTGTTCATCACGGATACGCATATGGTGCCGGACCCGACGCCGGAGCAGGTTGCGGAGATGGCGGTCGCTGGTGCGACAGAGCTTCGCCACTTCGGACTTTCGCCGCGCGTCGCGCTCCTTTCCCATTCCAACTTCGGCGCATCGCACAGCCCAAGCGCGCGTAAGATGCGGACCGCGCTGCAATTGGTGCGAGCGCAGGCTCCGGACCTGACGATCGATGGTGAAATGCATGCCGACGCGGCGCTGAGCCAGTCGCTTCGCGAAAGATTGGTGCCGGATTCGCGGTTTGATGGACCTGCCAATCTTCTGGTCATGCCCAATCTGGATTCGGCAAATATTACCCTGACGGCATTGGCCGCCTCATCCAGTTCGCCCACGGTCGGGCCGATGCTGATGGGGCTCGCCCAACCTATTCATGTGCTGACCCCTGGCGTTACTGCGCGCGGTATCCTCAATCTCACCGCAATTGCGGCGGCGGAGGTCGATCGCGAAGGCTGAACTTAACCTTTTTCGTCCAAGAGGATGAACATGGTGCGGTTGATCAAAAGCCTGGCGAAGGCGGTAGGGCCGAAACTCCTTGTCGGCGGTGCGATCGGCGCTGTTGCATTGTTGGTCAGCAGCTATGTGGACCGCGGGCGGGATTTGCGCTCGTCTGTGCCGAAGGAGCCTTCAGCGCGAGCGGCCGTTGCGACCCCGGTAGCCGAGCGGAGCCGCGCCGAGCCATTGCTCGTGGATCCGCACGCGCTGGTGGTGAAAAGCGTACTGCCGATCACCCAGCCTTTCCGTCATGGCGACTATGCGTGGGACGAAAGCCAGGCTCCTGCGGCTGGCCCATTGATCATCACCGTTGATCTGAAAGCGCAGACGTTGTCTGTTTTCCGCGCAGGTCATGAAATCGGCGCCGCCGTGATCATCTATGGCGTCGACGACAAACCCAGCCCCTTGGGCGCCTTCCCCGTCACGCAGAAGGACGCCGATCATGTATCGACACTATATGACGCGCCTATGCCCTATATGTTGCGGCTGACAAATGACGGTGTCGCGATCCACGGCAGCGACGTCCAATGGGGCAACGCGACCCATGGCTGCATCGGCGTCCCCACGGCCTTCGCCCGAAAGCTGTTCAACGCGGTCAAGCTGGGCGATCTCGTCATCATCACGAACGGCAAGATGCTCAACCTCAGCCAAGCTCGCAACACTGGGTAAGCATGCTCATTCCGGGTTACAGAGCGGGTCCCCGTCGCGATCCTGCGCTCGCAGGGCAGACGCCGCATCGCTTCCCACGCGGGGAAAGCTGACGCCCTCCAGCGATCCACGCCCGTCGCACAGGTCGGCGCATTTCATGTCGAGGACGCCTGGTAGGGAAAGCTGATCGCCGTCATATTGACCCACGACGATGCAGCCGCCAGCGCTGCTGAACTTCAGGATCAGCTTGTCGCCAGCGCGCTTTGCCGTCCCCTGCCCCCGGCAACGCTCCTCTTTTCCGAAGATGGCTTCCGTGCCGAAACGAAAGTCACCTGACCGACCAGGAATGACGCATAACGCGTCGCGGCCAGCCTCATGGCTGCGTTGGAAGAGGCCGATTGGGGAGAGCTTGGCGGCATTCGCGATCACGCCGCTTTCGATCGCCGCTTGTTCCAGACCGGTCGCGGACGGTGTGTCGCCTGACGTTGTTGTGGAGCGCCCACCTTCGCCCTGACACCCCGCCAGAAGCAGCAGGGCAAACAGACTATTCCGCGGCATCAACAGCAGTCAGGCCCTCTGGTCCCACGCGGCGGAAGAAGCAGGAGCGCGCGCCGGTGTGGCATGTCGGCCCCGCCGGCACTGCCTTCACCCACAATGCGTCCTGATCGCAATCAATGCGAATGTCGCGGACTTGCAGCATATGGCCGGAGGTTTCCCCCTTTTTCCACAGCGATTGGCGGCTGCGCGACCAGAAATGGGCGAAGCCGGTCTGAATGGTCAGTTGCAGCGCCTGCTCATTCATGTGAGCGACCATCAGGACATCGCCGTTCTCGACATCGGTCACGACGGCAGTGATCAGTCCGTCACGGTCATATTTTGGATTGAGGGTCAGCCCCTTGTCGCGCGCATCGTCCATAGCCCGGCTATAGAAGGGTCGAAGGCTTCTGCGAAGCCCGCTCGAACCAGCGAAGGGAGAAAATGGGGCGATCGACGGGATCCGAACCCGCGACCTCCGGTACCACAAACCGGCGCTCTAACCAACTGAGCTACGATCGCCACAGGGCCATTCGGCCCAAGAGAGAAGCGGCACATATGCGGCCATTTGAAAGTCGTCAAGCTGACAATTGCGCGCGATGTGCGGAAAAAGAAATGGGGCGCGGACCCACGGCCCACGCCCCTTTCCATTTCAGCATACCGCTGCAATGGGGCCTTCCCCTCTTGCAGCTCAACTCCCCTAAACCTTCAGACCGCGACGCCTGCGATTATCTCGACAAAGGCGCCCGAACCGGCGCCAGCCTTTATCAGTTGACCGAGTCCTTCAGACCCTTGCCCGCCTTGAACTTGGGCTGAGCCGAAGCCTTGATGGTCATCGTTTCACCAGTCCGCGGATTGCGGCCGGTGGAAGCCTTACGCTGCGAAACGGAGAAGGTGCCGAAGCCGACCAGGCGGACTTCGTCGCCCTTCTTCAGCGCGGCGGAAATGGAATCGAATACGCCTTCGACGGCCTTGCTGGCGTCGCTCTTGCTAAGGCCGCTGCTTTCGGCAACAGCGCTGATCAAATCCTGTTTGTTCATACCTTGGGAACCCCCTTCTAGCTTGTGAATACCTAAGGAATCGCGGCGTAGGCGGCGCAATAAGGCGTAGCTTTAAACAACTGTCAAAGGGAAAGCGACGAAGCCGCCACCTCCGATGAGATTTTCCACCAAGTGGGCAAACCTCAACGAAAATGGCGGTTGGTCGCCAGTGGTCCCCTTGTTAGTGACGGAGCGTCGCGTCTCCATCCCGCCCGGAAGCGGGGCTCGGTTGCGCGGCGAGGTCATCCTCTTCCGTCCAGGCTATCGCTTCGGGTACGGAAACTAGCGCTCTTGAAAGCACCTCGTCCACATGGGACACAGGCACGATCTCCAGCCCTTCGCGGATATTGGCGGGGATTTCCGCCAAATCCTTCTCGTTCTCCGCCGGGATGAGCACCGTCTTGATACCGCCGCGCAAGGCCGCGAGCAGCTTTTCCTTCAAGCCCCCGATCGGCAGCACCCGGCCGCGCAGCGTCACCTCGCCGGTCATCGCCACATCCTTGTGAACGGGGATGCCGGTCAGCGTCGATACGATGGTCGTCACCATGCCGATGCCCGCGGACGGACCATCCTTGGGCACCGCGCCTTCCGGAAGGTGGATGTGGATATCCTTGCGCGTGAAGATGCTGGGCTTGATGCCGTAACCCGGCGAACGAGCCTTCACATAGGAGAAGGCTGCTTGCACCGACTCGGTCATCACCTCGCCCAGCTTGCCCGTTGTCCGGATCGCACCCTTGCCAGGCACAGTCACCGCTTCGATGGTCAGCAATTCGCCACCAACCTCGGTCCAGGCAAGGCCGGTGACGGCACCGATCTGGTTCTCCTCTTCACCAACGCCGTGGCGAAACTTCCTGACGCCAGCATAATCCGCAAGATTTTCAGGCGTGATCGTGACCTTGTCATACGCGCCCTCAAGAATTTTGCGCAGGGCCTTGCGCGCCAGCCGCGCCACTTCGCGCTCCAGCGTCCGCACGCCGGCCTCGCGGGTATAGTAACGGATCAGGTCGCGCACTGCGGCCTCGGTGACCTCAAACTCGCCCTCCTTGAGGCCGTGAGCATCGATCTGCTTCGCCAGCAGGTGGCGCTGCGCGATCTCGACCTTTTCGTCCTCCGTATAACCTTCGAGCCGGATGATCTCCATGCGGTCGAGCAGCGGCTGGGGCAGGTTCAGCGAGTTGGCCGTCGTCACGAACATGATGTCGGACAGATCGACATCGATCTCCAGATAATGATCCTGGAACTTGCTGTTCTGTTCGGGGTCCAGCACCTCCAGCAGCGCCGAGGCAGGATCGCCGCGGAAATCCTGGCCAAGCTTGTCGATCTCATCCAGCAGGAAGAGCGGGTTCATCGTCCCGGCCTTCTTGAGGTTGGTCACGATCTTGCCGGGCAGCGAGCCGATATAGGTGCGGCGGTGACCCCGGATTTCAGCTTCGTCGCGCACGCCGCCCAGCGACTGGCGCACGAATTCGCGGCCCGTGGCCTTAGCGATCGAACGGCCAAGCGAGGTCTTGCCGACACCTGGAGGGCCGACGAGGCACAGGATCGGCCCTTTCAGCTTATTGGTGCGCGCCTGCACGGCCAGATATTCGATGATCCGGTCCTTGACCTTTTCCAGCGCGAAATGATCCTCGTCCAAGATCGCTTGCGCGCGCTTCAGGTCGGTCTTGACCTTGCCCCTCTTGCCCCACGGGAGGCCGAGCAGCACGTCGAGATAGTTGCGCACGACCGTGGCTTCAGCCGACATGGGCTGCATGCCCTTCAGCTTCTTGAACTCGGCATTGGCCTTGGCGCGAGCCTCCTTGCTGAGCTTGGTCTTGGCGATCTTGTCAGCCAGTTCGGCCAGCTCGTCGCCTTCTTCACCCTCGCTATTGCCCAGCTCCCGCTGGATCGCCTTCAGCTGCTCATTCAGATAATATTCGCGCTGGGTCTTCTCCATCTGGCGCTTCACGCGGCCGCGAATCTTTTTTTCGACCTGCAGCACGCCAAGTTCGCCCTCCATGAAGGCGAACACCATCTCCAGACGCTTCACGGGGTCAGCCTCGACCAGCAGCGACTGCTTGTCCGCGACCTTCACATTGATGTTGGCCGCGACCGCGTCGGCGAGGCGGCCCGCATCCTCGATCTCGCGCAGCTGCACCGGCGTTTCGGCGGGCAGCTTCTTGTTGAGCTTGGCGTAATTTTCGAATTGCTCGGCGACGGAGCGCATCAGGGCGGCAGCCTCGGGGCCTTCCGCCGCGATCTCGTCGATGGGATCGACGGCAGCGACCAGATGATTTTCGGCGTTGCTGATCGATTCCAATTGTGCGCGATGCTTACCTTCCACCAGCACGCGGACGGTGCCATCGGGGAGCTTCAACAGCTGCAATACGATCGCGATAACCCCGGTATCGTATAGCGAATCCCGCCCCGGATCGTCCTCAGCCGGATCAAGCTGCGACACGAGGAAGATTTCCTTATTCCCCTCCATCGCGGACTCAAGCGCAGCGACGCTCTTATCGCGGCCGACGAACAGGGGCACGATCATCTGCGGAAAAACCACAATGTCGCGCAGCGGAAGAAGGGGATATTGCGTAGTCATTCAATCTCCGGGAGGCCGCCTATTTTAGCTTTGCCGTGCGGTCTTCGCTTTATGGGGACAATCATCGCGGCATTCAATCGCGTCATCCTATTAAAGAAGGAATGAACCGCCCCTGATTGATGTCCCGATCAGAAGGGCAATTTGAAGCCGGGCGGCAGCGGCAAGCCGCTGGTCATCTTCGACATTTCGGCGGAACTTGCCTCATCCGCCTTCTTGCGCGCGTCGTTAAAGGCCGCGGCGACAAGGTCTTCCAGCATCTGCTTTTCGGACGGAGCAAGCAGGCTGTCGTCGATCGAAACGGCGACGATGCGCCCCTTGGCCGAGGCGCGAACCTTCACCAAGCCGCCGCCAGCAGCGCCTTCAACCTCGATCTTGTCGAGATTGTCCTGCGCGCGTTGCAGTTCCTCCTGCACCCGGCTGGCCATGCCCAATATTTCGTTCAAATCTTTCATCGCTCTGCGCTCCATGGTTCGGTCCGATCAAGGTCGGCATCGGGGAAGGCCGCAAGCACAGCCTTCACTACCGGGGTATCGAATATCTCGGCGCGTTCGCGCGCCTGATTTTCCTGTTGCTGCTCCAGCAGGGACGGAGCCGCGCTTCCTTCGCTGCGCCTGATCTGCCAGGTGACGCCAGTCGCCCGCTGCAGTTCAATGGCCAGCGTGCGGCAAAAATCGCCCTCGTTCCAATCCTGCGTCAGCTGCAATTCCACTTGGGGCGGATCGAATTGGACGATCCGCACACAGTCATGAAGGAAGTCAGCGAGCCGCCCCTTCTTTTGTTCCCAAAGCAGATCGACCACCGCCTGCACATCTTTTGGTAGGGACGCAGAAGGGCCCGCAGACGCGACCGGCGCCGAAGCAGTTTGAGCGACTGCAACAGAGCCGCCTTCGCGCAACAGCCTCGCGATCTCGCCCGGGTCGGGCATGGAAGCCGCGTGCATGACCCGCAGCAGCGCCATCTCGCAGGATTCGATCGGGAAGACGGCATTACCCACCTCCTCATGGCCTTTCAGCAGCAACTGCCAAAGACGATGAAGCGGTGCAAACCCGATTTGCGAGGCCCAATCGCCAAGCGCCTCGCGCTCCTCCGCTGACTGACCGGGATTGGCGATGTCGCGCCCGGCCTTCACCAGCGTCACGGCATGAACCAGTTCCAGCAACCCGCGCATCAGCGCCAACGGCTCGACGCCCAACGCATATTGCTCACGCACCGCGCCCAGCAGCGCCCCAGTGTCACCTTCCAACAGCAGGCCCAGCAGCCGGCGAACCGCTCCCCGATCCGAGAGGCCCAGCATTTCGCGCACTTGAGCAGCGGTGACCAGCGGAGCGCCCTCGCCCATCTCGGCATGCGCAATCGCCTGATCGAGAATGGAGAGACCGTCGCGCGCCGACCCTTCGGCAGCCTGCGCGATGAGGGCCAGTGCGTCTTCTTCGGCCGCCACCTGCTCGGCTTCGACGACATGCGCGAAATGGGCAGCGAGCAGTTCCGCCGGGATGCGGCGGAGGTCGAAGCGCTGGCAGCGGGAAAGCACCGTGACCGGCACCTTGTTCACTTCCGTCGTGGCGAACAGAAATTTCACATGAGCCGGGGGCTCTTCCAACGTCTTCAGAAGCGCGTTGAACGCGTTCTTTGAGAGCATGTGGACTTCGTCGATGATGTATATCTTGTAGCGAGCGGAGACCGCCGCATAGCGCACCGCCTCAATGATCTCGCGAACGTCATCGACGCCTGTGTGGCTGGCGGCGTCCATCTCCACCACGTCGATATGACGCCCTTCGGCGATCGCGCGGCAAGGTTCGCACACGCCGCAAGGATCGATCGTGGGACCACCCTGTCCGTCTTCCCCGACGCAGTTCAGCGCCTTGGCGATCAGACGGGCGGTCGATGTTTTGCCGACCCCGCGCACGCCGGTCATCAGGAAGGCATGCGCCAACCTTCCGCGCCGGATGGCATTGCCGAGCGTCTGGACCATAGCGTCCTGCCCGATCAATTCGCGGAAGTTGCGCGGCCGGTATTTGCGCGCAAGCACGCGATATGGCTGAGGTGAATCGGACATGGAAACAATCTAGCGGCTTGAGGACCGGCTGTCGAAGCCGGAAAGCCGGATAAAGGTGGGAGCCGGAACGACCCGCGGCGAAATCGTTGTGGCTGCTTCCGTCAGGACCTGACCAAGTTGGCGACGACCACGTCCGCCCGACTCCCGGCGCGGCATATGGCGAAAGGCTGCGGCAATGGCAAGGGGCGGCTTACTCCAGCCCAGTACGCTGGGCTTTTGACACAAAATCTAGAGCGGCGCGCGCCGCCTGGGCGATGGCGGCCTCGGCAGCCTTGGCGTCCACAGTCGGTCGATCGAGGTAGATCGCCAGCACATATTGCTCGCCCGATGGGGCCTTTACCAGCGCCACATCGTTGAAGGCGCTGCCGCAGCTTCCCGTCTTGCTGCCCGAAGTCCAGCCCGGTGGCAGGCCAGCCTTGATCCGCTCGTCCCCGGTCGTGCTGGCATTCAACCAAGTCATCAGACGGCTTGCGCTTTCGGCCTTCATGTCACGAAATAGGAGACGCGATATGAGGCTCGCCATCGCTGCGGGGCTGGTGGTGTCGCGGGGATCGCCTTCCATATTTTCGTTAAGGGCGGGCTCCGTTCGGTCCAGCCTGGTCACGGTGTCGCCATGCGCCCGGACGAAGGCGGTCAGCCCTTCGGGGCCGCCGATCATCGGCAACAGTAGGTTCGCCGCACTATTGTCGCTGACCTCGACAGCCGCTTCAGCCAGTTCCGCCATCGACAAGCGACCGCGCTTTCCATTCGCCTTCACGACTGGCGCATGGTCGAGAATATCGGCCTGGGTGAAGGCCACCTGCCCATCCAACCCGAACCGCCCCGCATCCGCGCCCATCAGCACTGCGGCGGCCAAAGGGGCCTTGAAGGTCGAACACATGGCGAAGCGCTCGTCCCGATTGAAGCCGAGGAGGAGGGCGCCTTTGTTGTCCACTAGCGCTATGCCCAAACGGCCGCCGCTTTCCTGCTCGATGGTGCGCGGATTACGAACGGTCTTCATTGCCGATTCGCTGACCATGTAGCGAGGCGCTGGCGGCAGCAGAGATTGGCGCGCCTTGTCCTCTTGCGCGGCGGCGCTGCCGACGATCGACGTCAGGGCCGCTGCCATCAACACGGCATGCAGACGCACCCCTTACATGCCCTGCATATTATGGGATTCACCGGGAATGCGAACGGTGAGGCCGTCCAGCTTTTCCTCCAGCACGATCTGGCAGGACAGACGGCTGGTGCGTGTCGCGGCGGCGGCGAGGTCCAGCATGTCTTCTTCCGCTTCGCTCGCCGCCTTCAGCTTGGAAAAATCGCCCGCTTCGACAATGACATGGCAGGTGGAGCAAGCCATCTGCCCCTCGCATGTTCCCTCCAGCGGCTGGCCCGCCGCCTGGGCCACGTCCAGCAAGACCGATCCGGCGGCGGCATCCACCTCCTGCCGGTTTTCCCCATCTGCACTGATGAACGTGACCCTGATCATGATTGCGACTTCCCTTGACTACGGCGCCGCTTGTACGGCTGCCGCCTCATTCATTATGCGTGCAGCGCTCTCCAACTCAGCCAACGTCGCGTAGCGACCAAAGCCGATCCGCACCGATCCGCGCGCCCCCCGGTCCGACAGGCCAATGGCGCGCAGCACATGGCTAGGCCGCCCGGAGCCACTAGCGCAAGCACTACCCAGCGAAAATGCGACATCGCGGCAATCGGACAACAATCTAGCGCCGTCCAACCCCTCGCGCCGGATGTTGAGATTGCCATGATAGCGCGCATCTGCGCTGCCGTTGAGCGTCCAGCCTTCGAACAGCGTGAGCGCGCGCCGCCAAAGCGTCTCGACATGAGCGTGGTCCTGCTCCGCCCTTTCGCGCATCAGCCGGGCGGCCACCCCGAACCCAGCGCATAACGCCGGGGACAGCGTGCCGGACCGAAGGCCCGCCTCCTGCCCTCCACCGTGCATCACCGGGCTTAATCGCACCCCGTCGCGCAGCCATAAAGCGCCGACGCCTTTTGGCCCGTGGATCTTGTGCGCGCTGACCGCCACCATGTCGCAGCTATCGGGGATCGGCACGCGCCCATATGCTTGAACGGCGTCGCAGAGGAACAATGCGCCAGCACGATGAGCGAGGTCAGCCAACTTATCGACGGGCTGTATGACGCCGATCTCATTGTTCACCAGCATCGCCGCGACCAGCCCAACGCCGGGCAGGATCGCGGCCTCTGCTGCTTCCAGATCGACCAGTCCATCATTGCCCACCGGTAGGACCGTCACTTGCCTGCCCTTGGCTTCAAGCGCGGCAACAGTGTCGAGTATCGTCGCATGCTCCGTCGCCAGCGTCACGATGCCGCCAGCGGGAGCACCCTGGATCGCGAGGTTGAGCGCCTCTGTCGCGCCCGATGTAAAAAGCAGGCGGCCGCCATCCGGCAGGAGCGCGCCAATCTCGTCCCGTGCCCGCTCAACCTGAGCTGCAGCCGCCCTTCCCAGCCGGTGCGCGCTGTGTGGATTGGCGAACTGGTCGCGCAGCAGCGGGACCATGGCATCGAACGCTTCGGGCGCGAGGGGAGTTGTCGCCTGATAATCCAGATAGATGGTCATCGGAGCCGTCCAGCCATCTTGATCCACTGATCCGCGAAGCGGTCGATGTCCGCCTCGCTTGTGCACGGGCCGAAACTGACGCGGATGACCTCTCCGGCCGCTGCTTCGTCCCAGCCCATTGCGCGCAGGACATGGCTGGTCTTGAGCGAGCCGGAAGAACAGGCGCTGCCGGCGGAGACGGAAATGCCCGCGAGGTCGAACTGGATAAGCTGCGACCGGGCGGAGATGCCGGGCATACGGTAGCTTGCGATAGTGGCGATGCGCGACGCATCACGCGCGATGATCTCGCCGCCTGCTTCCTCGATCGCAGCGTCGAGGCGAGTGCGGAGCCGGGCTGCTGAAGTTAACCAGTCCCCCGGTCCTTCCAAAGCCGCCGCCATGGCCAATACCGCAGGAAGATTTTCGGTGCCCGCACGATAGCCCTGCTCCTGTCCGCCGCTCGGCTCCAGCAACGCCAGGTCTCGCACCAACAGCGCGCCGACGCCGGGCGGGCCGCCGAATTTATGAGCGCTAATCGCGATCATGTCCGCTTCCGGCAGGGGAAGCTTTCCCGAGCTCTGTGCGCAATCGGCGAAGAGGATGACCCCATCGCGGGCCATCTGGTCCAGAGGCTGTATGACGCCCGTTTCGTTATTGACGTGCTGGACGGCGATGATCTGGCCAGTTCCCTCATCGAGATTTCGAAGATCGATCAGCCCTTCGGACGTGACCAGCAAGCGATCAGCTTTGGGCGTTACGCGGAGGACCGAATCATGTTCGACAGGCGAGGTCGCGATCCTGCTCGCCTTCGCCCGCGTCAGGCCGATGGCGATCGCCTCGCTCGCGCCAGAGGTGAACAGAACATGCCCCGTCCATTCCAGCGCGGTAGCGATCCGCGACCGGGCATCCTCCAGCGCAGCCCGCGCGGCGCGTCCTTCCGCATGCGGACTGGACGGGTTGGCCCAGCGTTCCATGCCCTCCACCATCGCGGCTTTCGCCTCCGGGAGCATCGGGGTGGTGGCGGCATGGTCCAGATAAAGGCGATCGGCGGCCACGAGGCGATGTTACTCATTGATTGCGGAAATGGCGGCGCCTTCTATATAGGCGGTCTGCCGCGCAACGCCAGCACTGGCTTTGCCGCGCCCGCATCCAACCGCCGGCCTCCTTTCTCCGGGTGGCGGCCAGAACCATAATAGGTGCCATGCCCGACGTTATCTTCCCCGGACCCGAAGGCCGCCTCGAAGGCCGCTTCAGCCCCCCGCCCCGTCCCCGCGCACCTGTCGCGATGATCCTGCATCCGCACCCGCAGGGCGGCGGCACGATGAATGATCGCATCACCCAGGCGCTCTACAAGACTTTTGTGAAGCGTGGCTTTGCCGTGCTCCGCTTCAACTTCCGGGGCGTAGGCCGCAGCCAGGGCACGTTCGACAACGGCATCGGCGAACTCAGCGACGCCGCCGCGGCGCTCGATTGGGTGCAAAGCTTCCATCCCGAAGCGCAGACGACCTGGATCGCAGGCTTTTCCTTCGGCGCATGGATCGGCATGCAGTTGCTGATGCGCCGTCCGGAAATCCGCGGCTTCATTTCGGTCGCGCCCCCGGCGAACATGTACGACTTCTCCTTCCTCGCACCCTGCCCCGCTTCGGGCATCATCGTACAGGGCACCGCGGACGAAGTCGTGACCGCCAGCGCAGTGCAGAAGCTGGTCGATAAGCTCCGCACGCAAAAGGGCATCACGATCCATCATGACGAGATTCGCGGTGCGAACCACTTTTTCGAACATGAACTCGATCAGCTGATGAAGTCGGTGGATAATTATCTCGACATGCGGCTGGCCCCGGATTCACCCATCCGCTGAGCCCTCCACCTAAGACTGCAATCGCTCTTAGACCCTCCCCTTCACGCCAAGGGGAGGGTTTTTGCTGCTCGGGAAGCAGGCATTTGAACGCATATATAATTTTGCGCTTGGCCATGCGGCGGCAGGCGGCTAGCCGCGCCCGACAATGAGCGCGGAAAAGAATGATCGCCTGATATGGAGCCGCTACTATAGCGCCTTCATCCCCGCCCCGCCCGGCCCCGGCTTTTTCGACCGGTTGAAGGCGGCGAGCGGGGCGATTGGCGGGATCGCAATCACCGGGCTGCTTTGCGGCCTCATGTTGGGGAACGGCGTCGCCCATCCCCTGCTGGTCGCGCCGATGGGGGCGTCTGCTGTCCTGCTGTACGCCGTCCCGGCAAGTCCGCTGGCTCAGCCATGGTCCGTGTTTGGCGGCAACGTCGTGTCGGCGCTCATCGGCATAACGATCGCGCGGCTGATCCCGGACCCGACCATCGCCGCAGCGCTGGCAGTAGGATGCGCCATAGCCGGCATGTCCCTGCTCCGCTGTCTTCATCCGCCGGGTGGCGCGGTCGCGCTATCGGCCGTGCTGGGCGCTGCGAATGGCGCGCCAAGCTATATGTTTGCCCTGGTGCCGGTAGGTCTCAATACCGCGCTGCTGCTGGCGATTGCGATCCTTTTCCATCGGCTCGCCGGGCATAGCTATCCGCATGTGGCCCCCAAGGCGCCCAGCGCACACGGAACCAGCGACCCTGCGCCATTGCTGCGCACGCCGCCTTCCGAAGAAGATGTGAAGGAAGCACTACACGCCTATGGCGATGTGCTGGACGTCGATCCCGCCGACTTGCAGGTCGTTCTACATCATGCGGAAGTCCGGGCAGCCGAGCGGAGTCATGGGACGCTGACATGCGGCGAGATCATGTCGCGCGATGTAATATCCGTTCGAGGAAGCGAGCCCATCTCCCACGCGCGCCAGCTGCTGCATAGCCGCCGTCTGTTGTCCTTGCCCGTGCTGGACGATGCTGGTCAGGTCAACGGCGTCATCGGCCCGCTGGACCTTTCCCGCGAGGGGGCGCAAGTTCGCGATATCGCCGCAGACCCGTTGCTTGTGACGAAGGACACTCCGGTGGCGCAGTTGCTACGTCCTCTCACAAGCGGCATGCGGCGAGAGGCGGTCGTCGTCGATCATGATGGAAAGCTGCGAGGTTTGGTAACGCAAACCGATCTGCTGGCGGCGCTTGCCCTGCGCGCCTGATCAGTGCGCCCGCCGCTCCAGCATTGACACATCCGGACCGGGAATGGCGGAAATCGCGACATTGGCGAACATCACCAGACCCGCTATAATCATCAGCACGCCGCGTTTGCGGTCGCCCTTCTTCGCGATTGCGTAAACGCCGCCGCCGGTCAGGAGCAAACCCGCCAGCATCAGGATGGATAAAATCGTTGCTGCCATGAGGCAGGCCATAAGCGGCCAGCTGGACTGTGGCAATTGCCCGCCGCTCCCCCTAAGAGGCGCGGGAACGAATCACCTTTTGCGTGACAGGACGACCTCGCCGTGAAAATCGCCATCGCTTCCGATCATGCCGCCGTTGATCTGAAGGCGGAACTCGCAGACTGGCTGCGCTCCGAAGGGCATGAGGTCGATGACCTTGGCCCCGCGACGGCCGACCGGGTGGATTATCCCGACTTTGGGTACAAGCTGGCTTCTGCCGTTGCATCAGGCGCGGCCGAGCGCGGGATTGCGCTCTGCGGATCGGGCATCGGTATTTCCATCGCCGTCAACCGCAACCCGGCCTGCCGCTGCGCACTGGTCTCCGAACCACTGTCTGCCGCGCTTTCTCGCGAGCATAATGACGCCAACGTCCTGGCCCTCGGCGCGCGCCTGACCGGCGTCGATATGGCGAAGGCGTGCGTCACTGCCTTCCTATCCACCGAATTTGGCGGTGGCCGTCATAGCGGCCGCGTCGAAAAACTCTCTCAGCCCGCGCTTTAAGGAGCCTGCCCGATGAGCACCGCACCCCTCGCCCAGCCCGACCTGTCCGATATCCGCGCGGAAGGCTATTTCTCGCGCAGCTTGGCCGATGCCGATCCGGCCGTGTTCGCTGGCGTCACCAAGGAACTGAAGCGCGAGCAGAATCAGATCGAACTGATCGCGTCGGAAAATATCGTGTCAAAGGCGGTGCTGGAGGCGCAGGGCAGCGTCTTCACCAACAAATATGCCGAGGGCTATCCGGGAAAGCGCTATTATCAGGGCTGCGCGCCGTCGGATGAAGTCGAACAGCTCGCCATCGACCGCGCGAAGCAGATCTTCAACTGCGGCTTCGTCAATGTGCAGCCTCATTCCGGCGCGCAGGCGAACGGTGCGGTGATGCTGGCGCTGACCAAGCCGGGCGATACCATCATGGGCCTCTCGCTCGATGCGGGCGGCCATCTTACTCACGGTGCGAAGCCTGCTCTGTCGGGCAAGTGGTACAACGCAGTGCAATACGGCGTTCGCGAAGACACGCATCTGATCGACTACGGCGCTCTGGAAGCGCAAGCGATCGAGGCAAAGCCGACCCTCATCATCGCGGGCGGATCTGCCTATCCCCGTCACCTGGACTTCGCCCGGTTCCGCGCGATCGCGGACAAGGTGGGCGCGCTGTTGATGGTCGATATGGCGCACTTTGCAGGGCTTGTTGCAGGTGGCGCACACCCGACGCCTTTCGGTTTCGCTGATGTCGTAACCACGACCACCCACAAGACGCTACGCGGTCCGCGCGGCGGCATGATCCTCACCAATGACGAAGCCATTGCCAAGAAGATCAACTCGGCAGTGTTCCCCGGCCTGCAAGGCGGCCCGCTGATGCACGTCATCGCCGCCAAGGCCGTTGCTTTCGGAGAGGTGCTCCGTCCCGAGTTCAAGACCTACGCCCAGGCAATTGTCACCAACGCAAAGGCGCTCGCCGCCAAGCTGGAGCAGCGCGGCCTAGCCGTGGTTTCCGGCGGCACGGACACGCATCTGGCGCTCATCGACCTGCGGCCATACGGCATCTCGGGCAAGGACGCCGACGAGGCGCTGGAGCGCAGCTTCATCACCTGCAACAAGAATGGCGTGCCGGGCGACCCGCTGCCGCCGACCAAGACCAGCGGCATCCGGGTGGGTTCACCCGCCGGAACGACGCGCGGCTTCGGCGTGGCCGAGTTCGAAGCGATTGGCGACATGATCGCCGACGTTCTGGAAGGACTGCGCGATAAGGGTGAGCATGGCGAGCCGACCGTCGAAGCCAATGTGCGTGAGCGTGTGTCCGCCCTTTGTGCCCGCTTCCCGATCTACGAGGGCTGATCCCTAATCCGCTCGTGTCGAGAATGGTCGAGACACGTTTTGTGTGCCATTTCGTGTCTCGACTCGCTCGAAACGAACGGAGATATCTGCTGAATGCGCTGCCCCTTCTGTTCCCATGACGACAGCCAGGTAAAGGACAGCCGCCCCACCGAAGATGGCGCCGCGATCCGCCGCCGCCGCCAATGTGAGGCCTGTGGAGCCCGCTTCACCACCTTCGAGCGCATCCAGCTTCGCGACATTTGGGTGGTGAAGAGCGAGGGACGTAAGGAAGCCTTCGATCGGGACAAGCTCGCCCGATCAGTCGATATTGCGTGCCGCAAGCGGCAGATCGATCCAAGCCGCCTCGAAAAGCTCATTTCGGGCATCCAGCGCCAACTCGAAACCAGCGGCGAAGGCGAAGTGCCCGCCCGCGCCATCGGCGAAATGGTAATGGAGGGCCTGAAGCGGCTCGACAGCGTCGCCTATATCCGCTTTGCCAGCGTCTATAAGGACTTCACCGACGCCCGCGATTTCGAGGATTTCGCTGGGAGCGTGAAGGAGGTGGGGAGTGAGTGAGGGCTGGCCAGTTTCCCCTTGCCCCGTCATAGTCCTCGTCCGCCCGCAGCTTGGCGAGAATATCGGCAAGGCTGCGCGGGCGATGCTGAATTTCGGGCTGACCGAATTGCGGCTGGTATCACCGCGCGACGGCTGGCCCAATCCCGATGCGGGGCCATCGGCGGCGGGCGCGGATATCGTGCTCGACAAGGCGGAACTGTTCGACAGCCTTGCCGATGCGGTGGCGGATTGTGCGCATGTCTATGCGACGACCGTCCGTAAGCGCGGGGTGACCAAGCCAGTGGTGACTCCCGAAGAAGCCGCTCGGGAGATTCATGGCGCGGCCGGTCGCTCCGCCTATGTTTTCGGTCCGGAACGGTCTGGCCTGGAAACCGAGGATGTGGCGCTCGCCCGCAAGATACTGACGGTGCCGATCAACCCGGAATTCGGGTCGCTCAACCTGGCGCAGGCGGTCATCCTCTGCGCCTATGAATGGTCGAAACAGGCGCAGTTGGAACAGCCGACGCTGGTCGATCTAGGCGAACCGGCCCCGCAGGCGGAGCTGGAGGGCATGATCGCGCAGTTCGAAGCGCTGCTCGAAGGCGCGGGCTACTTTTTCCCGCCCGATCGTGCGCCCGCGACCAAGCGCACCTTGCGTAACCTGCTGACGAAGCCGGGCTGGAATCACCTGGAAGTACGCACGATGCGCGGCGTTCTGTCGTCGCTGGGCAATCCGCGGCAGCGTTAAGCCTTCAGGCGGTCAAATTCGGTCATTTCATAGGCGATCGATGCTTCGACCAGTTGGTCCCACAAGGTGGCGAGGATTTCCGCCGGAGCGTCCAAACGGTCGGCTGCTTGCCGGACATTCTCGATGACTTCGGCCTTGCGCGGCTCATCGCGAACGGCGCTGCGTTCCGGCTTGATGCGGGCCGCCGCGCGCATATGAGCGAAACGCTGAGCGAACAGCGCGACAAGCTGGCGGTCGATCTCGTCCACGCCGGCGCGGACCTCGGCCATGGTCGTGTAGTTTTCGGGGTTCATGGGCCAAGCTGACTAGGCCCGCCGCGCCCGCCTGTCGAGGGTTGACATGCTTGTCTCCCTTCGCCATAGGCGCGCCTTCGCGATTGGCCCTGCATCCCGGTGAAGCGGTGGCCCTGCCCCTTTATGGCAAGCAGGCGATGACCGGGAATAACGTCGTTAGCTATTGCAAGGAATTCATCATGACGAAGCGCACCAGCGCCAAGTACAAGCTCGACCGCCGCATGGGCGAGAACATCTGGGGCCGCCCCAAGAGCCCGGTCAACAAGCGTGAATATGGCCCCGGTCAGCACGGCCAGCGCCGCAAGGGCAAGATGTCCGACTACGGCATTCAGCTGCGCGCCAAGCAGAAGCTGAAGGGCTATTATGGCGACATCACCGAAAAGCAGTTCAAGAAGAACTATATCGAAGCCGCGCGCATGAAGGGCGACACCGGCCAGAACCTGATCGGTCTGCTGGAGCGCCGCCTGGACGCCCTGGTCTATCGCGCCAAGTTCGCGCCCACGATCTGGTCGGCCCGTCAGCTGGTTTCGCACGGTCACATCTATGTGAACGGCGTGAAGTGCAACATCGCCAGCCGCCTCGTGAAGCCGGGTGACGAAATCACTCTGGGCAAGAAGGCGCAGGAAATGGCGCTGGTTCTGGAAGCGCAGAGCCTGCCCGAGCGCGACATTCCCGACTATGTTTCGCCCGATGGCGCGAGCAAGGTCACCTATGTCCGCGTTCCCACGCTGGACGAAGTGCCCTACCCGGTGAAGATGGAACCCAACCTGGTCGTCGAATTCTATTCGCGCTAAGATTTCTATCATACGGAATTTGGAAAGGGCGGTCCTTCGGGGCCGCCTTTTTTGTTTGTGCGGCGACCCTTGTTTGACGGTCGGCCAACTGGCATCAATCATCTATCGCCGTCGATTCAAGGCCCTGTCATGCGCCCTTCACTCCCGACCTTCGCTCTCCTTCTCAGCGCCGGGACAGCTGCGGTAGCAGCGCCTGCGGAAATCACCCCCTCGATCGACACGATGAAGGAGGTGGTGAAGGAAATCTCCTCCGATCCCTATGAAGGGCGCGCTCCTGGCACCGTGGGAGAGGAAAAGACGCTCGCCTATCTGGTGCAGCGGTTCGAGGCGCTGGGACTTAAGCCAGGAAACAAGGGCAGTTGGTTCCAAGACGTGCCTCTCGTCGAACTCGCCGCCAAAAATGTTTCGCCGCTGCGCTTCACCGGTGGCAAGGCTCCACTCTCGCTCGATTACGGCTCACAGATGGTCGTCGCCACCTACCGGACGACCCAGCCCCATATTGAATTGAAGGACAGCCCCGTCGTCTTCGTGGGCTATGGCATCAACGCGCCGGAAAAGAAGTGGAACGATTATGGCGGGGTGAATGTCCGCGGCAAGACGGTCATCATCCTGGTGAACGATCCGGATTACCAGACGCCGACGCTGCGGGGGCCGTTCGGCGGGCGGGCTATGACCTATTATGGCCGCTGGACCTATAAGTTTGAGGAAGCCGCTCGGCAGGGCGCGGCGGCTGCCATCATCGTGCATGACACCATGCCCGCCGCCTATGGCTGGAACGTCGTGCAGTCTAGCTGGACGGGAGCGCAGCACGTGGCCGACAGCGCCAATGGCAATGCGGACCAATCGGCCGCAATCGGCTGGATGCAGAAGGACAAGGCGGCGGCGTTGATGGCGAGCGCTGGTCTCAATCTCGATGCTCTGAGCGCTGCAGCCAAGAAGCGCGGTTTCAAGGCAGTGCCGCTGAAGGGGATCAAGGCCAGCCTCTCTTTCGACAATATCATCCGCAAGCACAGCTCGAAAAATGTCGTCGCGCTGCTGCCGGGGAAGACCCGTCCTAATGAATATGTCCTGTACGCCGCGCACTGGGACCATCTCGGCCGCTGCGAGGCAGCGCCCGACGGCGACGACATCTGCAACGGAGCCATCGACAATGCGACCGGGACCGCGGCGCTGATCGCATTGGCTGAGGCCAATGTGAAGGCTGGCCCGACCGATCGCAGTCAGGTCTTCCTTGCCGTAACCGCGGAGGAGTCCGGGCTTTTGGGCTCCGCTTATTATGGCAACCACCCGGTATTTCCGCTCGGCCAGACCGTCGGCGGCGTCAATATGGACGCGCTGAGCATGGCCGGGCTTGCCCGCAATGTCGTAGTGATCGGCAAGGGCAAGTCACAACTCGACGCCTATCTCGACCGGGCGCTGGCCGCGCAGAAGCGTGTGGCCAGCCTGGAGCCGACGCCCGAAAAGGGCTTCTACTATCGCTCCGATCATTTCAGCTTCGCCAAGCATGGCGTGCCGATGCTCTATTTCGAAGGTGGGCAGGATCTGGTGAAGGGCGGCACCGCGGCAGGCGCGGCGGCTGCCAAGGATTATGAAGAACATCGCTACCATGGACCCAAGGATGAATATGATCCCAAATGGGACTGGAGCGGCGTGAAGGCGGACCTCAAGCTCTACTATGACGTCGGGCGGGCGCTGGCAAACACGACAGACTGGCCGAACTGGGTTCCCGGCGACGAATTCCGTTCGATCCGGGACAGGAGCCGGGCGGAGAAGTAGCGCGCGCCCGCTTTCCCGTACGCATTTGCGCTGTCATCCGCACCGCGATCCTGTAGAGGGCCCGGGATAGCGCCAGACAGGAGAAAGCCCATGACATTCCGTATGCCCGCCGAATGGGCGCCGCACGAATGGACCTGGATCGGCTTTCCAACCGCACCGGAGGAATGGCCGGGTGCATTTGACGATGCGCGCCAACAGATCGCGCACTTTGCAAATGCACTCCATGCCGAGGGACGCGGCGAGCAGGTACGGCTGGTCGTCGCCACGCCTGCAGACGCCGAAGCAGCAGGCGCGTTGATCGCAGCGGGCGTGGAGATCGTGGTGCAGAAGCTCGGCGACGTCTGGCTGCGCGACACGGCGCCCATCGCCGTGCTGCGCGGGTCCGAGCGGGCACTTGTCGATTTTGGCTTCAACGGCTGGGGCGGCAAATACCAAATGCCTGGCGACGAGGATATCGGCGCGCGCCTCGCCGCTATGACGGGCCTTCCGACCTCCTCCCAGCATTGGGTGTTTGAAGGAGGAGCGGTCGATACCGACGGCACAGGGCTCTTCGTCACGACGGAGCAATGCCTGCTCAATCCCAATCGCAATCCCGATCTGGACCGGGGCAAGATCGAGACGTTGCTGGCAGGCGCGCTAGGGCTGTCCGACATGCTGTGGCTGGGGGACGGGCTGCTCAACGATCATACGGACGGGCATGTGGATAATCTCGCCCGCTTCGTGGCGCCGGGCGTCCTGGCGCTGCCAGAGGCGAGCACCGACGATGACCCCAACGCCGCTCTCTATGCCGACGCCCGCGCCCGCGCTCAGGCATTCGGGGTGGAGGTGGCGTCGATCCCCTCCCCCGGCCGCGTGGTCGTCGATGGTGAAGTGATTCCGGCCAGCTACATGAATTTCTATATCGGCAACGCCGCCGTCATCGTGCCCATCTATGGCCAGCCCAATGATCAGGCCGCCTTGGATGCACTCAAGCACTTCTTCCCCGGCCGCGAAGTCATAGGGCTGCGCAGCGACGCCATCCTATCAGGCGGCGGCAGCTTCCATTGCTGCAGCCAGCAGATGCCGTCCGCGGGATGAGCGGGATGCTGGCGCTACGAGCGCTACTGTCGGGCATCATCATCGCCATCGTGTCCGTCGTGTCGCGGCGTTATCCGGCTTTGGGTGCGTTGATAGCATCGCTGCCGCTCATCTCTGTCCTAGGCATGATCTGGTTATGGAATGACCGGCCCGATGCCGAGAATATGGCGCGGCATGCGGAGGCGACCTTCTACTATGTCCTCCCCTCGCTCCCTATGTTCTTGCTGATCCCGGCACTGCTGCGGAAGGGTATTTCCTTCCCGGCAGCGCTTATCACAGGTTGCGTGGCGACGATCCTGCTCTATCTCGCGATGGTCGCCATAGCCGCCCGCATGGGCATTCGCCTCTAGGACTTAAAGGATATGACCAAAGTCACCGTTGCCGCGCTCCAGCTGGCCTTTTCCCAGGACATGGGAAACAATATCGCCATGGTCGCGGACCATGTGGTCAAGGCTGCGGCACGGGGTGCGAAGATCGTCCTGCCGCCCGAATTGTTCGAAGGCCCCTATTTCTGCAAGGTCGAGGACGAAGGTCTCTTCGCCAACGCCCAGCCCTTGGCGGAGCATCCCGCCGTGCAGGAAATGCGCAAGGTGGCGAAGGCGGAACGGGTATATATTCCCACCAGCTTCTTCGAGCGCGATGGTCAGCATCATTATAATTCGCTCGCCATGATCGATGATGAAGGCGAGATCATGGGGGTCTATCGCAAGAGCCACATTCCCGACGGTCCGGGCTATGAGGAAAAATATTATTTCCGCCCCGGCAACAGCGGCTTCAAGGTTTGGGACACCAGCTATGGCACGATCGGCGTCGGCATCTGCTGGGATCAATGGTATCCGGAAGCAGCGCGCGTAATGGCGCTCATGGGTGCGGAGCTGCTCTTCTACCCAACTGCGATCGGATCAGAGCCTTATGACGCGGATCTGGACACAAGCCGGATGTGGCGGCGCGCGATGCTCGGCCATGCGGTGAGCAACTGCATGCCCGTTATCGCCGCAAACCGCATCGGGGAAGAAGAGGGCCAAAAATTCTACGGCCACAGCTTCATATCGGACGAATGGGGCGATTTCGCTGCAGAAGCTGACGCCAAGGATAATGGCGCATTGGTCGCAACGCTGGATCTGGCTCAGGCGCGCAAGCACCGGGCGGGCATGGGCTTCTTCCGCGATCGTCGGCCGGAGCTTTACGCACGGATCGCACAGGATATCTAATAAAAGGGAGAGAGAAGCTATGACGGTTGCCCGCCATTATGTGATGCATGCCAAGGACGCGGATGGAGCCGCGTTGGACAACGCTTTGCGCGCTATCGCCGACGCTGTTCGTCCGCTGCCCGGATGCGAAGGGGTTGAGATGCTCCGAGACTTGGCGAACGAACGGCGCTTCATCTTCATCGAGCGTTGGACCGATGTGGATGCGCACAAAGCTGCAGGCGCCTTGCTGGATAAGAGCGTGATTAAGGCGATGATGGCCGCGCTCGATGGGCCGCCGGAAGGCGCCTATCTGGACTATCTGCTGCGCTGATCGGGCGCAGCGTCCATCTCCAACAACTCCGCCGCTCTTTCAAAGACGGCGGAGAACATCTCCTCCGTCAGCCGACCCGTCATCATGTTCCGTTTGGAACAGTGATAGCTGTCCAGGACTATCTTGCCGCTAGGCACTCGATGCTCTGCGAGATGGGCGAAGCGCGCCTTTGGCAGCTTCCCGCCCAACACCTTCACCACCGACTGGTGGGCAATTTCTCCCAGCGCGATGAATATCTGCGCATTGGGTAGTGCCGCGACCGCCGATTTCAGGAAAAGGCGGCAGTTGTGCGCCTCTTGCGGCAGCGGCTTGTTCTGCGGCGGAAGGCATTTGACGGCGTTCAGGATGATAACGCCCCGCAACTCCAACTTATCGTCCGCGCGGCGCTCATAGGTTCCGTTCGTCAGCCCGAACTTGCCCAGCGTCGAGAAAAGCAGGTCACCCGCAAAGTCGCCGGTAAAGGCTCGGCCGGTGCGATTAGCTCCTTCTTTACCGGGCGCGAGGCCCACCACGACAAGCCGCGCATCTGGATCGCCGAACGCCGGCACTGGCGCATTCCACCAGTCGGGATGCTCCGCCCGGCATGTCTCGCGCAATGCGGCGAGGCGCGGACAAAGAGGGCAGTCCAGCGGTGCCTCCGCATGCGGGATTGGGCTTTGCAGCGTCATGTCCAGCGGTTAGGCCCTGTTAGATGCCCAAGACAAGCCTTCATCATCTTTATGCGCTCGCGCTTGGGTCCAACCGCCCTCTTTCCGCAAAAAGACCGCCCGCAAGCCTGCTGCGAGAGGCCATCGGCGGGATCGCGGCACTCGGCACGATCTTCGCCACTGCTCCGGTCATCCCAACAGCGCCGCTCGGCCCTTCCCTGCGGCGGTTCGCCAACGGCGCGGTGCTGTTGGAAAGCTCACTAAATCCAAGTGAGATGCTAAGCGCACTCCAACAAATAGAAGACCGGCTGGGCAGGCGTCGCCATCGCCGCTGGGGCGCACGCAGCATCGACATCGACATCATCCTCTGGTCCGGCGGACGCTGGGACAGCCGCACGCTGCACATTCCCCATTCAGCCTTCCGCAGCCGTGACTTCGTCCTATTGCCGCTCCTCACCATCGCGCCCAAGTGGCGCGATCCGGTTTCCGGGCTTTCCATCCGGCATCTTGACGCGAGGTTGCGAAAAGCGACGCCTTTGCTGCGTCCTAGAGGTTGACCAGCCGCATCACGGCCTCTAGTGCGTGCGGACCTCGCTCGTGGGGGCCCTTAGCTCAGTCGGTAGAGCAACTGACTTTTAATCAGTAGGTCGCTGGTTCGAATCCAGCAGGGCTCACCATTTTTCAACGACTTACCTGGCAAAAGTGCCTCGGATGAGTCTGCAATAATCACCCGATAAGCACGGCAAGGAACTACCGCAGGCGCGTGCGCCATTCCTTCCCTGACAGTTGCTTTATAGGATCGGCGCGATTGCATAGCGTTGCCTACTTTGGCACTGTGCGGCGAGCGCGGAAGGCGATGGGGCGTACATGCGACGGAAACCAGGACAGCTTGCGGCTTATGACGCCGCGATGGGCGAGGTGACAGCCCGTTCCTTTAGCGCGTTGAATTCCTCCTATGACAAAGCATTCGATAAGTTCACCTGGCCGTCGTCGCCATCCTTCGCGAAATGGCCAGACGAGGAACTGGCTGAACTGATCGCCCGCAATCCGGATACTGCCACCGCGCGTCTTGCGGCGAGCGAGATTCGCAGGCGCGAGGCTTGGCGGACGCCCGCCCGGTTTTCGCTGGTTGTGGCTATTCTTGCGCTGATCGTATCAGCCGTCGCGCTGGGCAGAACCTTCTAATGAGAGACGAAATATGAGCAATGTCGAGATTGACGCGCCGTTAGTGAATGGCGACTTGATGCCTTACCACGAAAGAGGCGAAAGCTGCCGACTTGCCGTTGAAATGCTCATCGGCGATGACTTTGGGGCGCCGCCCCGCAGCTTGAATTTCACTGTCCACACGGATTCCGGGAAAACGGTCAAGCTAGTAATCCCCTATGACCACACATCATCGGCGGTGGTCCTGGTTGATGGCGAGAGGCTTTAACTTTATCCCCCACTTAGCCTGACTGCCTCATCGACAATCTGGACCGTTGCTACCATCAGGCCAACCACGCCGACCACCGCCTAATCCGTGACGCTAACAGAATGACTCGACAGGGCCATTGCAAATCGATAAGCATCTCATCCCAGCAGCCCAGGGCAACCAGGGACAGCCAACCAAGGGTAAGCCCCACTTCGGACCCAGCTACGCGCCCAGGGCAACCGAAGAGGCCAATGTCCTAGGAGCTTCGTTTTCGGACCCAGCTGCTACAGATTTCCAGACAACTAACGTGTGCGCGCACACATGGCTTCAACGCCATGGCATGTCATGGCCTTCTCAGGGAAACGCCCATGCGTATTCTAAGAAGGCTGCGAGTGATCCTGCCTGTCGTGGTATCCGCCGCGCAGCTGGCGCTCGTCATTAAACAACTTTTCAACACATGATCGGTCGCGGGGGCTTCGTCCCCTGCGACTTCCCCCTCTCAAATTCCAGCGAGCCTCAACTTCACCAAGCGATCATCGCGGCGCAAGCATCCATATCGCACGGCGTCAGCGCCATGATCCGGGCCGCTTGAATCCACATCCTCGATGCGCTTCTGATCGCGCGCAAGGTAGGGCACCGTCGACCAGAAATATTCGCAGACCCGCGACACATAAAGGCCCGGCACGTCGGGCTTGCCAGCATCGGATAAAAGACGGCGCATGATATTCCAGCCTGTCAGGCGGTCCGCTTTCTGTGCGGGCTGAAAATGAACGCCACATCGGGTAAATTCGTTCGCAATGCTGCCGCTGCCATGTCCGGTCTGGGCAAAGATCGCATCATCCGCCACGCCGCGCGCCGGGATCTCCCACCGCTTGCACATGGCGACGATCTCCTCCGCCAAAATCGGCACCGTCCAGCCTAGGCCGTCATTCAGCCGATCCCGCTTGCAGGTAGCCAGTTCGTCCACCAGCACTAGACTGTCGCGCGGGTAGAATCTGCCGTCAGGGCCGTTCCCGCCTGGCGACTGCGCTACGACATAAGTGACGCTCGGTGCGCTGCTGCCGAAGTCATGGGCAAGATAGGTTCGCCAGCCCTGAGCCATGGCGCCATAGGTCGGATGAGGCGAGGCCAGCGGGATCATCTGCCACGGGTCGACGGCATTCCGGCTTTCGTCCAGCACGCTCGCGAAATAGGCGCCCCGCGCAACTGCCCAGTCACCATCCATCCATGCCTTGAGCAATTCCTTGTCATCGGGGCAACTGGAGCGGAGCTGATCGGCATATTGGTCGCGATCGATGAATTGATTGCCCGCGAACGTCGAGGGCGCATAAACCCATGGGCGTCCCGACTTTTCCTCATCGAAAGGCTTCCAGGGCGCGGATTTGAACACGTAGCGCTTGGCCAGCCAGTAGTGGCCCACGCCCCCAGGATTCGCCGCTACCACGGCGCGAATTGGAACGTTTTTGGGCCCGCGAAGGTTCGAGCGGAGAATGTCGAGCAACGCAGGGTCGGGATATTGCCCCGCCTCATCGACCAGGAGCAGCGTGAAGGTGCGCCCCTGATACTTGGCATAATCGGCGTGCGTTTCGAGCTGCCCAAGCTCAAGATAGCCGCCGTTGGGGAACCGCCAGATATGCTCGGCTGAGTTGTAGCGGGCCGCGGCGCCATAGACCGTCCCGTAAAGGTCCCGCGTCGTCAGCTCGAAGTCCGCGAGCCCCTTATAGGTGCGGCGGATATAGAGGATGCGTGCGGCCTGCCCGTATTGCTCGACGTGACGCAGCGCCAGCAGGGCGAGGGCGTAGCTTTTGCCGCCGCCGCGACCGCCACCCAGGAAGGCGTCAACCTCCTCGGGCAGCAGCATGACGCGCCGCTGGAAGTCGTTATATTCGAGGGTCACTGGAAGGACTGGTCAAAAGCCGATCGGGCTTCGCTGGCAGCGGCGTCGGCGCGCTCGATGTTGGACAGCGCACCGGGATCGATGAACGACCTAGCCATATCACCTGCCGCGCGGGACATGGTGCTGACTGCTTCGTATATCTCATCGACCTGTGCCAGCTCATCCTGTTCGGCGGCGGCGTGCTTTGCCACGATCATCTGTTCATACGCCTGCCGCTGCGCGTCTGTGATCCCGGTTAGGACACTAGGAGCGCGCACGATAGCCGCCAATTCGGGGCCGCGATTGCCGTCAACCAGGTCCTGGATAAGTTGCCCCTGTTTCTTGACGGGGAGAGAACGGAACGCCGCGCGAATTTCGCTGGCGAAGGCGTCCGGGCGGAGGTTCACCTTGTCATCGATGCGCTGTTGAACATCAGACCGGCCAGCAGCCCAAATCTGAGCTGAGCGGTTAAAATAGGCCTTAACCTCACTGTCCAGCTTGCGAGCCATCTTGGCGACCTTGAGCGCATGTGCTTCCGGAGTGTCGAGCGGGCTGCGATTGGCGCTGGCGCGGTCTAGCGCTTCGGCACCGAGGCGGAGGCGATTGGCTTCTGCTTGGAGCTGGCGCGCGGTCGGATGCTGATCGCCCAGGCCCTCCGTCATACGGCTGGCAACATACTCCATGGCCTTGACCATCGGGTGGCGCTTGTCTGGGGTTCCCATCTTACCAGCCCTCTTTGAGGAAGCGCGCAATGGGGCTGCGGATCGTTGCCACCGTCTCGGCAAGCTGCACCTTCCCGGCCTTGCGAAGCTGGACCAGCTCGCGATCTAGGCATTCTTCGAAGATACGAATGGGCGAGGTGCCGTCAGCATCGTCCACGCGTTCGGCAATGCGGGTAGCAATGGCGCCCAGGGAACCCCCGACAGCCGCGAGGTGATCGTCATTCATTGTTCGGTTCCTTTCCGATGGATGTGAATTGCTGGAGGGTCATGGCGCCGGGCAGCGCTATGGTGACGTTGACGCGCCCGCCCTGATCGGCCTGGTCGCCTTCCTTGTATCCGTGGCGGGCCTTCAGCAGGAACATGGCGGCTGTTGCGTTCCCGCCCTCCATCGCCTGCCGGTAAAGCATGTTGTGCAGCGCGTAGCGTTCGGCCTCGCGTCCATGTCGGCAAGCTGACGGGCGTTGAACAGTCTCGCCGGTCGTGGGGCTGCCAGCAAGGCGTCATATTCCTCGATGTGCCCATCATGCCACCGCCCCAGCTTCCCAGCCGCCTCCATGGCGTTGAGGTGAGCCTGTAGCTCCTGCGCCGTAGCATGACGCAGCGCCAGTGCCTGCCCCGCCCCTTGGAAAGCCATCCAGTAGCAGGTACGGGCGGATTCGTTGGATGACAAGCGCCGCCGCTCGAGGCAGTCATCTGCCAGCCACCTTAGCCGGTTGCGAAGATGATCGATCATCGGCCCGCCTTTTTTAGGGCGCGAATGAGAGAGGAACGCATCAATATTCCCCCCTTTCGAGCTTCTCCATTTGCAGCATCAGGCGAACATTGTGTGCAGCTGACAGATCCTTTCCATCGGCCAGGAACTGCGCGAGAACGCCGCCCGGTATTTTCGCAGCATCGGCAAGGCGCATCTGCGTTCCCGTAGGGCTGGATTGCAGCAGGCTTTCCAGTCTGTCCCGAATAGCTGTTGCACTTAACCCCGTGCGCCCTTTGGCGGTGTGAGCCGACGAAGGGCCCGCCGATTTTCCAGTGCTGTCAGGCGCGTTTTCTCTGCCCCGTTTTCGGGTGGGGGTATGGCTATATATAAGCGTTGACGCCTCGTCAGCAGAGACATGGACGGCCTCCGATCCATTTTCGGCGGTTTTCCGTCGCGCTGCTAAAATCCGTGCTGACGCCTTGTCATCAATGGATTTGCGCCCTGCTGACGCCTCATCAGCAGAAATGCCCTCTCCTGCTGACGCCTCGTCATGGCTAGATTTTCGCTTCGGCTTCCATTGCCGATACTCGTTCGTCGCCGCGAACGGCGCGTAAGCGGTGGAAACAAAGGTGATGCGATATTGCCGCGCCATGCGCTGCTTCCACTGCCCCTCAACCGTGATGTCGATAAAGCCGTGGTCGATCAGCTCGATTATGCCTTCGCCGATCCGCCGCAGATTGCTGTTGCCGAGGGCTTCGCTAATCTCGCGATGGCTAAGGCCAATGCGCCCGTTGTTATAGCCGTTCATCCGGGCGACCAGTTCCACCAGGATAGCGCGCGCCCACAGGGACAGGTCACGATAGGCTGGACTCTGGATCACGCACACGGGGATGCCCGCCCATGCTCCGCCCCGTGTGTCCGCCCGACAGTCGGCGCGCATTTTCTTGGCCATCAGCAGATCACCGGATTGCTGTCACTGATCGGCGCGTCCTGATTGCTGCCATAGTCGGCGCCCCCTTCGTGCTCGGGTTCACGCTCATCTATCGCTTCGCCCTGGTCCTCGACATTGCCGCCGCCTGCATCGCTCACTTCGCAGCCGGGGCCGCGCCGCTCCCCATATCCCAGCGCGTGGTCAGTCAGGGAAAAGTCGTCCTCCACATCGTTGGCATCCTCCATGTCTGGGTCGCCATCGGTGAGGTCCAGAAGGCCGATTGCCACTTCGATGAACCCCTCCAGTTCTCCGCGGCTGTAGCGGCTCAGGACGCGCGAGATGGCAGCTGGCGGGTGAGACGGCGCAGAGGGGTGGCTGATCGCGTTCATGCCCGCACCTCCCTCGCCAGATAGGCTTCGACGCGAGAGACTGTGCGGCGGGTGACGCGGCGGCCTTTGCGCAGGTCGAAGATCAATGATGGGTCGTTGAGCGCCCGACGCCCAAACACCGTTGCCGAGGTGCCGCGTTCGATCAGGTAGGTTTCGATCCGCTCCAGCAGCGAAGCAGCGTCAACAGTGTCCGGTCGATAGAATGCCCGGAAGACAACGCGGTCGTCCGGTGCTATGTGTGGCTCGGTCATAATTGGTAGCTCCCGTTGTGACAGGTCGGGGCGAACGGTGTGCAGCCGTTCCCTCGACCGTTCATTTGCCGATCCCATCACCGAGACAGGTGCGATCCACGATGCGCCATCCTCGTGTAAGGCGCAGACCTGACGCCCAGCCTCGGGCCTGCTTGTACGCCGGGAACTCAGCGTCCAGCATTTCGTCAGGGAGCGGCGGGATAACCTTCACATCAAAGCCTGAGTTGAACGGCTCATGCGTGATCTCGATGATGCGGTCAGGCAGCGCAGCGCGGTCTGTCATGCTTCACCTGCTGCGCTGGTCGAGCGCGTCAGGCGGCTTTCAATCCACTTGTCCAGATCGCAACGGCGATAGCGGACGGCGCTCCCCATCTTGAGGAAGACCGGGCCGGCGCCCCTGACGCGAAGGTGATTGAGGTAGCTCTGGCTGAGACGGCAATAGGCCGCCGCCTCTTTTACCACGAGAACATCTGTGTTGGCTTGAGGGTCCATCTGGTTGCCTCCGTTTGTTGAGGCCAACCATTTGTCGCAGGGCGGCGCGGTGCGCCAATGAATAGCGGTCTAGGCTAAATCGCCTTTGTTTGGACGACGGTTTTCATATTGGCCGGTCCACTTCCCGAGCGCCTCTTCCATTGACCTTCCCATCGCAAGGTCCAGTTCGGCGGCCCTGATGCCAGCAAAGACGGTGGCGCGGCTCACCCGCCATTCTTCTGCGATGGAAGCGATTGCCGCTTCGGTCTTGACGCCACCCTGCTCATAATGAGCGAGCTTGTCCAACCACGCCTGATACTGCGCGCGATCGGCGGCATAGTCATGCGCCATCTTGTGCTTCCCACGGCGTACTTGGCTCAATTCTAACCTGTGGTGCTGATCCAGGCCGAGCAGTGCGCGCACTACCCCATGAATTTTCGCCGCCTTTGCTTCACTGACTTCATGCGCGATAGATTGCAGCATCTCGGCAATGGTCGCTGCGCTGAATTCCATCGGATCATGCCGTTCAAGGCCCAGATGAATCCGTTGCACATCTTCGAGGGGCAGTGTGTGTTGTCGTATATCCTCGCTCATTGCGCTGGTCTCATCTGGACAACCTTACCTCTCTTCGCCGCTGCCTTGACCGATGCGGTGCGATTTTTCGCCGCCGCCTCCGCCGCCTTGGCTATCTCTTCGCGCTGGGGGTGGGCGTATCGCATCGCCGCAGCTACCGATCGATGCCCAACGATCTTCATGGCGACCGGAAGGGCGATGGCCGGATTGTTGTAGGTCTTCGTGGCAAACCAATGCCGGATCAGGTGCAGGCTGGCATTCTCGCCCGCCTCAACGGTCGCGCACGACATGGCCTCTTCCATGGCCTCTCTCACCAGTTCATGCCGCATCGCCTTTTTCGGCGCCGTTATCGCCGGGCAAACCCATGGACTCCCCACAATCCGCGTCGCGCTTTTCAGCAGCGCCCGCGCCTCTGCCGTTATCGGCTTTTCGAGATAGCCGGTCTTTGTGTCGCCCCAGCGGATGATCCCCGCCTCCAGATCCACGTCTTCCCAGCGCAGTTCGCATATCTCGCCCGCACGGCATCCCGTCGCAAACAGCAGCCGCACCGCCAGCGCCGCCTGCGGGGATACGCCTCCGCCCTTCTCAAGCATGCTGAGCGCGGTCTGGATGCGTCCGACCTCCGCGTCGCTGAAGAGCCGTTCGCGCCTCCTAGCGCCCTGGAGACGAATTTTGGCAGGGTTGGGGCCGGCACCGCGCAAACCATGCTCCTGCGCCCAAGACAGCGCCGAAGACAGCACCCGAACGGCCAAGGTCGCCTGAGTGGCAGCCTGCTTGCGCCCCTCGCGGTAGAAGCGAGCAACATCCTCTGTCTTCAAGGCGTCAATCGCGATGCTGCCGAGCGCGGGCTTGATAACCTTGTCGACCAGCCGCTCATATTCGGCCCATGTCTTTTCCTTCAGGTTCGGCTTCGCATGGTCAGCAATGAAGCTGTCCAGCACATCGCCAAGGGAAAGGGCTTTGACCGCCACCTTCTTGCGCTCCGCGACCGGGTCGCCCCCCTTCACAACCTCCGCCGCATGTTCCTTGGCGAGCTTTCGGGCCTCCTCGGGCGTCAGGTTGCCATGCTTGCCGATCGTCAGGCGGCGGACCTTGCCCGCGCGACCGATGCCTGCCCGATACTGGAATACGTAGGTCTTGCTTCCCGATGGCTGCGCCAACAAGCCGAAGCCCTTGACCTCATCATCCCACAGGAAAGCGGGCTTTTCGTCCGCTTGGAACGCCTTGACTGCCCGAACCGTGATCGTTGCCATCGCCTGTCACCAGCCTCTGAATAAGCACCAGATAATCACCGTTTCGCTAACGGCGTGCATCATCATACAACGGCAGACATGATAAACGCAAGGGAATCAGTGGGTTTTGGCATCCTTGTGCAAACACAGGCATTGCGATAGATCGTGCGAAAGGAAACTTTTAATCAGTAGGTCGCTGGTTCGAATCCAGCAGGGCTCACCACCTTCCCCAAAGAGCCGCCGCAGCCGAGAGGCTCAGAGCCTCTCGACGATCGTTACGTTGGCCATGCCGCCCGCTTCACACATGGTCTGGAGACCAAAGCGGGCTTTCCGGTCGTGCAACGCGCTGACGAGTGTCGCCATCAACTTTGCGCCTGATCCGCCGAGCGGATGACCGAGCGCGATCGCTCCCCCATGTACGTTGAGGCGCGCCGCATCGGCATCCAGCGCCTGCGTCCAGGCCAGCGGCACCGGAGCGAAGGCTTCGTTCACCTCATATAGATCGATGTCGCCGATCTTCATCCCTGCGCGGTCGAGCGCCCGGTGGGTCGCGGGGATCGGCGCTTCCAGCATGATCACTGGGTCATGGCCGATGACGGTCATGTGGTGAATGCGCGCGAGCGGGGTTAGACCTAAGGTCTTGAGCCCTCTCTCATTCACCACCAGCAGCGCAGCGGCGCCATCGCAGATTTGGCTGGCGTTGGCGGCTGAGATCACTCCGTCATCGGCCAGCAGCTTGACGCTGATAATCTTTTCCAGGCTCGCGTCGAAGCGGATACCTTCATCCGTCGCGTGTATGATGGTCTCGCCTTCAGGCGTCACAACCTCCAGCGGGATGATCTCCGCATCGAATTTGCCGGCCTGGGTCGCGGCGGCGGCGCGGCGATGGCTTTCCAACGCGTAGGCGTCCAGCGTCTCTCTGTTCAGGCCATATTTCTTCGCCAGCAATTCCGCCCCGCCAAACTGGCTGAACGGCGTCTGCGGATAGCGATCTTCGATGCCAGGGCTGCGATAGGTGCCGTAGCCATGCTTGGCGGCGAGCGTCCAGGGCAAGCCCATGGGCACCCGCGTCATGCTTTCGACGCCCGCAGCGATCACCACATCCTGCACGCCCGCCATGACCGTGGCCGCTGCGAAGTGAAGCGCCTGTTGCGAAGATCCGCATTGCCGATCCACGTGGGTGCCCGGAATGGATTCGGGCAGGCCGGAGGCAAGCACCGCGTTGCGAGCAATGTTCGCCCCCTGCTCGCCCGCTGGGCAGGCGCAGCCCATGATGACATCCTCTATCGCCGCCGGATCGATGTCGGCGCGATCAACGAGCGCCGCCAGAACCTTACCAGCAAGATCGGCGGGATGCACGCCGGCCAGCCGGCCGCCACGCTTTCCACCCGCGCTACGTCCGAGAGCGGCGATATAGGCTTCAGCCATGTCTTTCTCCTAAGTCAGACACCCGTGATACGGATACCGGATCCGGGCACCTTATATTTGCGATTGAGGGCGATAAGGACGGAGGTCAGCCCTTCGGCGACCACCGAGTTGCAAAGCGGCCCGGCGTTCCAGGCCCGCAAGCCGATTTCCTGCGCCAGCGCCACCACCTGATCGGCGGCTTCGGCATCGTCAGCGCAGACGAGCACGTCGCATTCTACTTCCTCGTCCAACTTGGTGAGGTGATGGGCACTGATATTCTGGAAGGCCGACACGACGCGCACGCCGTCGCCCAGCATCTTCTGCACCGCTTCCACGGCCGAACCGCCATTGGGCAGTTGCACCCGGCTGACCTTGGGCGGCATCAACGGAACGGTGACGTCGATCAGGATTTTGCCGGAAAGCGCGCTTTCGACATCCTTCACGGTGGATTGCTGCGCCGCATAGGGCACGGCCAGGACGACGATCTCCGCCTGTGCCGCCGCGTCGGGATTGGCCGCGCCGGTCACGCTGTTCCCGCCCAGCACCTCGTTCATCTGTGCAGCGGCTTCCTGCGCGCGCTCCGCGGTACGGCTGCCGATGATCACCTTGTGCCCCTTATGCGCCCAGCGCAGAGCGAGCCCGCCGCCTTCCTTGCCGGTCCCTCCGAGTACGGCGATCGTCGCCACTTGTTCATTCTGCGTCACGCATGCTCTCCTGTTTCATTAGGGTGCGCTTCGAAGGCGCCATACCCTGCCCTGCCCTGCCTCAGCCTACCGGCCCCGGCCGTCCCGGGAGCCCGCCGTCCGGCTTGTCGATGCTTTGCAGCATCTCCGGCGGCAGGTCCGCGGGGGCATCCAGTAGCGCCACAAGCGTCTGGAGGAAATGCTCAAGGCTCGCCTCGCTGCCCCACATCGGGTGATTGCGGCTGTGGTCGGCGAGCGCACGCTGCCGTGCCGACAGGACAGCGCTGATATAGGCGCCCATGAAGATGAAACGCTGGTTCTGCAGCACGGGCGGCATATGCGGCATCAATCGGCGCAGATGATCGAGGCAGCGGCCATAGGCGCGGTTCCATGCGGGATCGAGCGCGTCGAGCATCATGTCGCGATGGGTCATGGCGAAGATGACGATGAACTGGACATAATGCTCATCGGGCAGGGCAAGGACGGGTTTGATCAGAATCTCGACCACGTCACGGATGCCATGGGGTCCTCCCTGCGCCTCCAGCGCATCGAGCGCAGCGTTGCGCTCCCGCTCCAGAGCTACCGCGCCGTCCATGACGATCGCCCGGACCAGCGCTTCCTTCGATCCGAAATAATAGCCCACAGCTCCGTGATTCTTCTGGCCAGCGGCTGCCGATATCTCGCGAACGGTCACGCCATCGACCCCTCGCTCCGCGAACAGCTGCAAAGCCACTTTCTTGAGCTGCTCGGCAGCAGGGGCGCGCTGGGCTTCATCATTTCTGGCAAGTTGAAGTCTGACCATGGGTGCATTTTTCTCATTGCCAAGAGCGTTCGTCAAGTGCATTATCCAATTGATCTAATCGGCGGCCAAACAGTCGAGAATAGCGAGGATGCCTAAGTGGAATCGGCAGTGGACATGGAGTCGCTGACGGCGTGGATGACGGATCGGGGGCTCGGCAGCGGGCCGCTGACCGGCGTGGCCACGCTTGCCGGAGGGACGCAGAACATCCTGCTGCGCTTCACCCGCGATGGCCGCGATTATGTGTTCCGCCGTCCTCCGCTCCATCCCCGGCCGAACAGCAATGAGACGATGCGGAGGGAAGCGCGGGTGCTGCGCGCACTGGCGGGAACGCCAGTCCCGCATCCCGGCCTTATCACCAATTGCGATGACGAAAGCGTGCTGGGCGTCGCCTTCTATCTGATGGAGCCGGTCGAGGGCTTCAATCCGGTGGGCCAGTTGCCCGAGCCTCATGCCAGTTCAGCGGAGATGCGCCATGCCATGGGGCTGGCCCTGGTGGACGGGATCGCCGCCCTTGGTGCGCTCGATCATGAAGCGCTGGGCCTGGCGGATTTTGGAAAGCCCGCCAATTTCCTGGCCCGGCAGGTTGATCGCTGGCGCTCGCAGCTTGGCGGCTATCGAGAGTTTGAAGGCTGGACGGGACCGGATGCGCTGCCTTCCGTAGCTGCGGTCGGCGCTTGGCTTGAGCGTCATCGGCCTGAACGCTTCACACCGGGCATCATGCATGGCGACTATCATCTCGCCAATGTCATGTACCGACCGGACGGTGCGGAACTGGCAGCGATCATCGATTGGGAGTTGGCGACGATCGGCGATCCGCTGCTTGACCTTGGATGGGTGTTGGCGACCTGGCCCGACGGCAAGTCCGAAAGCACCGTATCGGTAAAGCCGTGGGACGGCTTTCCCAGCGCCGAAGAGCTGGTGGCGCGTTACGCGTCCAAGTCCGACCGCGATCTTTCGGCGATCGACTGGTATCATGTGCTGGCCTGCTACAAGCTCGGCATCCTGCTGGAGGGCACATATGCCCGCGCCTGCGCCGGAAAAGCGCCGCGTGACACGGGCGATAAGCTTCATGGCCGGGCCGTCCATCTGTTCGAACGCGCCGAAGCGCTGATCCGCTGACATGCTGGGAAGGACTTTCCTTTGATCAACGAACTCGACTTCACCGGAAAGACCGTTCTGGTGGCCGGCGGATCGAGCGGCATCGGCAATGGCATGGCGCAAGCCTTCCGCCAGCGCGGCGCGCAGGTCCATGTCTGGGGCACGCGAGCCAGCGCGGCGGACTATGCGGGCGACGAAGGCTGCGACCTGGAGGGCCTAGGCTATAGTCAGGTGGATGTGAGCGATGCGGCGGCCATTGCGGCGGCTCCGGTGCCTTTCGAAAAGCTTGACGTCCTGATCCATTCGCAGGGGGCCGTGCTCTACCGGCGGCAGGAGTTCGAGGCTGAAGGCTGGAACAAGGTGATGGCGGTCAATCTCGACTCCATCCTCCACATCTCCAACCTCTGCCGCGAAGCCTTGGCCGCAGCAAGAGGGACCATCATCGCTGTCAGTTCAATCGGCGCGTTCAAGGCGACCTTCGGCAATCCAGCCTATGCGGCGTCGAAGGCAGGCGCTGTCAATCTGGTCCGCGCGCTGGCGATCGCCTGGGCCGGCGACGGCATCCGCGTCAACGGCATCGCCCCCAGTCTGGTCGATACCAAGATGACCAAGGTCACCATGGACAATGACGAGCGCAGAGAACGCGCGCTGGCCAAGATTCCGCTGGGCCGCTTTGGCTCCGTTGAGGAAATGGCAGGGGTCGCGCTGTTCCTGGCCTCTCCCCTCTCCGGCTATATTTGCGGGCAGACGCTGATCGTCGATGGCGGTCTCACGCTCACCTGAAATTATCCAAAAAGGATCATCCGATGGATTTCGAATATTCCGACAAGGTGAAGGCGCTGAGGGTGCGGCTCATCGATTTCATGGACGCATATGTCTATCCGATCGAAAGGGAGCGCGATCATTTCCACCATGATCCGGCCAATTTGTGGAAGCGCTGGCCGGGCACGGAGGAGATCAAGGCGAAGGCTAAGCAAGCGGGTCTGTGGAACCTGTTCCTCCCGCATGAATATGGCGAGTGGAGCCCCGGCCTAACCAATCTGGAATATGCGCCGCTGGCCGAGATCATGGGCCGGGTGATCGGATCGTCCGAATATTTCAACTGCTCTGCGCCAGACACCGGCAATATGGAGTTGCTCGCCAAATATGGCACTCCCGAGCAGCAGGAACAGTGGCTAAAGCCGCTGCTGGATGGCGCCATCCGCTCCTCCTATGCGATGACGGAGCCGGGGGTCGCTTCGTCCGACGCCACGAACCTCGAAACCACGGTCATCGCCGATGGCGACGATTACGTCATCAACGGCCGCAAATGGTGGATATCGGGCGCACTCGATCCCAATACCAAGCTGTTCATCCTGATCGGCCGGACGCCCAATGATGGTCCGCGCCACAGGCAACATTCGCAAATCATCATCCCCGCCGATACACCTGGGATTGAAATCATCCGCCCCCTCGACGTTCTGAATGCGGTGCATTCGCCCGGGGGGCATGCTGAGATGGTGTTCAAAGATGTGCGCGTCCCAAAGCAAAACCTGATCCTCGGCGAAGGGCGCGGCTTCGAAATCGCGCAAGGCCGCTTGGGGCCGGGACGTATCCATCACTGCATGCGCCTCATCGGGCAAGCGCAGCGGGCGCTCGAATATATGGCGCGGCGGGTGGAAAGCCGCGTGGCGTTCGGGCGGAAGCTGGCGGATCAGGGGAGCATCCGGCAGGACATCGCCCTCTCCTTCTGCGAGATCGAGCAGGCTCGGTTGCTAACGCTGAAAGCCGCCGACGCGATGGACCGCTATGGCAACAAGGTCGCCAAGGACCTGATCGCCGCGATCAAGATCGTGGCGCCGCGCATGACCCAGACGGTCGCTGACCGGGCCATGCAGGTCTTTGGCGGCATCGGCATGTCGAGCGACTTCCCGCCCGCAGCCGCCTTCATGAACGCACGCTACCTACGCTTCGCGGATGGCCCAGACGAAGTGCACATGGCGCAGTTGGGCAAGCTCAAGATCGCAGAACTCAACGAACTGCCGGTGCGCTGAATTAGCCGGAGAGGCGAGGAAGGATCATGCTGATGACCGCGCAGAGCGCAGCCAGAGACATTCCGGCCATCGACAGTCAGGCCGGTCCCCACCTGGGCAGCGCCTGGTGGATGGTGGCGGTGCTGTTCGGCCTTTATGTGCTGAGCTGGGTCGATCGGCTTATCGTGTCGATGCTGGTGACGCCGATCAAGGCGCATCTGCTGCTGTCCGATGTGCAGATCAGCATGATCACCTCAACCTCCTTCGCCATATTCTATGCCATTTTCGGCTTGCCCCTGGGATGGGCGGCGGATCGTTTTTCCCGGCGCTGGATCATCTTCGGCGGGGTTGTGGTTTGGGGCATCGCCACCACGGCCTGCGGCTTTGCCGAGAGCTATGAGGCGCTGCTGATAGGACGCATCTTCGTGGGGATCGGAGAAGCAGCACTGCTGCCCGCTGCCTATTCGCTGATCGCCGACGCGTTCCCGTCGCGTCTGCTGACCCGCGCCACATCGACCTTCCAGACGGCGGGGAAGGTCGGATCGGCCACCGCCTTCGCCTTGGGGGGCGTCGCCATCGCCTTCGCTACGGCCAACAGCGGCATCCACATTCCCTTCCATGGCCCGGCACAACCCTGGCAGCTGGTCATGATGATGGTCGGCGTCCCCGGCATATTGCTGGCGCTATTGCTGTTCACCTTTCCCGATCCGGGCCGCCGCCGGACGCCAGGCACGACGACCGAACAGCAGAAGGGTGAGATCAGGGCCTTCGTGAGTCAGAACTGGAAGCTGCTCGGCTTGATGCTCATCGGCACTTCCTGCCTCGCCATGTGCGGCTATTCCATGACCAACTGGGTGCCCGCCTATATCGAGCGGCATTTCGGGTGGAAGCCGGTGCAATATGGCTTTGCCTTGAGCCTGATGAACATCGTGTCAGCGGTCTCGCTGGTGGTGAATGGCTGGATCGTGGACAAACTGTTCGCCCGCGGGATGAAGGACGCGCATCTGCGCTTTTATGGCTGGCTGATCCTCGGCTTCCTGCCGGTGGTCGCCTATATGTTCTTCGCCACCAATCCCTATGTCTTCCTGGCCTGCTACTGCGTGGCGCAGTTCATCACCGTGCCCTTCATGGTCTATGTTTCGTCGGTGATGGGGCTGATCGCGCCTGCGACGATCCGGTCGCGAATGCTGGCCTCCTTCCTGTTCGTCTTCACCATTCTCGGTCAGGGCGCCGGTCCCGCTATCGTCGCCGCACTGACTGAATATGTGTTCCACGATGAAGGAGCGCTTGGTCAGTCTCTGGCGATCGTGGTCACGGTGAGTTCCATTCTCGCCCTCATCTCCTTCCGTGCGGCGCTGAGATATCTCGCGCCCGCCATCGCCTCCCGAAAGGATCTTTCATGTCTCTGACCATAGGCGGGGTCGATCCCGCGCGCCGTGATCAGTTCGCCCTAATGGATGAACGGGTGAGCTATGACTGGCATCAGTTGGATGAGTTGCTCAATCGCACCGCTAATGCTCTGAACGGACTAGACCTGACGGAGCGCCGGGTCGCCGTGTTCGCGCCCAACAGCGCAGAGACCGTAATCGCCTATGTCGCCTGCCTGGAGGCGGGCATTTCGAGTGTCCCTGTAAGCTTTCACCTGACCCCTTCGGAGGCCGCCTATATCCTGAAGGATAGCGGCGCGGTTGCACTGTTCGTCGGGCCAGAGACGCTGGAGGCGGGTTTTGCCGCAGCCACCGAAGCTGGCGTTCACACCGTCATCGGCTGGCGCTGCCCCGATCGGGAGGGCGTCATCCATTGGGAGGACTGGATCGCCGCAGCCTCGACGGAGGAGCCGGACCATGACGTGCCGCCGCTGCCGCACCTTCACTACACCTCCGGCACCACAGGGCGGCCCAAGGCGACCGAGACGCCGCCGCAATATTTCCCGCGCGTCGCCACGGTAAAGGCTCTGGCTGAAGCGATCCGCCCCCGCATCACTCCTTCGCCCGGCATCGCCGTTGGGCCACTTTATCATACCGGCCCTCTCGGCATGGCGCGCAATGTCTTTGGCGGCATGAGCCTAATCACTGTCGAGCATTTCGATCCTGAAAAGACCCTCGCGCTGATCGAGAAGCACAAGGTTGCAGGATCGGTGATGGTGCCGACCCATTTCCAGCGGATGCTGGCGCTGCCGGAGGAAGTGCGCGCCAAATATGATGTGTCGAGCATCCAGCGCTTGGCGCACACCGGCGCGGCCTGTCCTCGAGCGGTCAAGCAGGCGATGATCGACTGGTTCGGTCCGGTGCTCGTAGAGGCTTATGGTGGCACCGAAGCCGGATCGACGACGTTCATCACCTCACAGGAATGGCTGGAACGGCCCGGCTCAGTAGGCAAGGCGCTCGCCCCTTTTGAAACTGTGATCTACGGAGAAGATGGGCAGGTCCTAGGGCCGAAAGAAGTCGGGCAGGTCTATTTCCGCGACACCAGCGGCCATGGCATCATCTATCGCGGTGACCCGGAAAAGACAGCCGCCGCCCATATCGCGCCGGGCATCTTCACGCTGGGCGAGATGGGCTATGTCGATGAGGAGGGCTATCTCTACATCACCGATCGCGTGTCCGATATGATCGTGAGTGGCGGGGTGAATATCTACCCCGCCGAGTCCGAGCATGTGCTGCTGCGCCATCCCAAGGTGGCGGATATTGCCGTGGTAGCCGCTCCCAACGCAGAAATGGGCGAGGAAGCCCGCGCGCTGGTCATTCCGAAAGACCCGAGCGATCCGCCCACAGCCGATGAACTCAACGCCTTCTGCCGCGCCTCGCTCGCCAGCTATAAATGCCCGCGCAGCTACGAGATGGTCGATGACATCGGCCGCACCGTCATGGGCAAGGTCAACAAGAAGGCGCTGCGTCAGCGCTTCTGGCCCTCTGACCGGACCATCGGAGGCTAAGGATCAGTGCGCTTTGCCCTGCCTCTTTTGCTCCTACTGCTCGCCGCCTGCACGCCTTCCGGAGAAGCCCGGCGCGATGGCAGTGACTGGCCGGGGTATGGCGGGATCGACGAAAACCATTACAGCCCGCTGACAGAGATCAACGAGGGCAATGTCGAGAAGCTGAAGCTCACCTGGTATCATGACATCAGCGGCGGCGGGTCGAGCCTATCTGCCCCGATCGCCGTCAATGGCATCCTATATTATGCCTCAGGCTACAGCGTCATTCACGCGCTGGACGCCTCGACCGGGCGGGAACTGTGGACCTATGACCCGCAAAGCTGGAAGGTCGCCGGGCAGAAGATGCGCGCCGCCTGGGGCATCAGAGGCATCGCCTATGACAACGGCATGGTCTTTACCGGGACCATCGACGGGCGGCTGATCGCCATCAATGCGAAGTCCGGCCACCCTGTCTGGACCGCCCAGACCATCGGCAAGGATGACGAGCGCTATGTCACCGGAGCGCCCTGGGTGTTCAAGGGCAAGGTCATCATCGGCCATGGCGGCGCGGACTTTGCGCCAGTCCGGGGCTATGTGACCGCCTATGACCAGCGGACGGGCAAGCAACTCTGGCGCTTCTACACCGTGCCGGGCAACCCGAAGCTGGGCTTTGAGAACAAGGCGATGGCGATGGCCGCCAAGACCTGGACCGGCCAATGGTGGAAATATGGCGGCGGCGGGACGGCCTGGAACGCCATGGCCTATGACCCCAAATATAATCGCATCTATATTGGTATCGGCAACGGCGCCCCATGGAACCAGAAGATCCGATCCCCAGGCGGCGGGGACAATCTGTTCCTCTGTTCCATCGTCGCGCTGGACGCCGATACGGGCGGATATGTCTGGCACTATCAGACCAATCCCGGCGAGACATGGGACTTCAACAGCGCGATGGATATCGAGCTGGCCCGGCTCAAGATCGGCGGAAAAGAGCGCGATGTCCTGATGCACGCGCCGAAGAATGGCTTTTTCTACGTCATCGATCGCGCGACGGGAAAGCTGATCTCCGCGCGCAATATCGTGCCGGTCAACTGGGCGAGCGGCATCGATATCAAGAGCGGACGGCCGATCGAGAACCCTGCCGCACGCTATCCGGGCGGCAAGGCGGCGGTCGTTTATCCCTCCCCCTTCGGCGCGCATAATATTGAGGCGATGTCGTTCAATCCGGGGACGGGCCTCGTCTATATCCCCACCATGGATCAAGGCCGCGTCTATATCGATCCGGCCGAACCGCTGAAGGGCTGGAAGCACCTGAACGGCCAGCGCATCAGTGTCGGCACCGGCCCAGCGCCTGCCGGTGTGACCCCCGACCGCTCCGCAACCAGCTTCCTCCTCGCCTGGAACCCGGTCACGCAAAGCGAGGCTTGGCGCGTGCCCATGCCCGGCCTGCGCGGCGGCGGTGGCACCGCGACTACGGCCGGCAACCTTCTGTTTCAGGGCAGTGCCGCGGGTAAGTTCGTCGCTTATGCAGCGAAGAGCGGCAAGCCGCTCTGGTCCTTCGACGCGCAAACGGCGGTGATGGCGCAGCCGATCACTTACAAGGCGCGCGGTAAGCAATATGTGACCGTAATCGCGGGATCACGTTTTCCCAGCGCCATCGGCCTGCCGCGCGAATGGAACTATCGCGCGCAGCAATGGCGAGTGCTGACCTTCTCGCTTGACGGCAAGGCCAGCCTGCCATCGGCTCAGCCAGTCGATACGCCCGTGATCGACATGCCCGATTTCAGCGTGGATCCCGCCAAAGTCGCGACAGGTGCGACCGTCTTCGGCCAGCGCTGCTCCATCTGCCATGGCGCTAACGCGGTGTCAGGCGGCATGGCCCCGGACCTGCTCCAGTCAGGCGTGCCGCTGGACACCGCCAGCTTCAAGGACGTGCTGCACAAAGGCATCCTGCGCGAACGGGGCATGCCGCGCTTTGAAGAACTGACTGCGCAAGAGATCGCCGGTCTCCAACATTATTTCCGCCAACGCGCGCGTGAGGTGCTGGCTGCGCAAGCCGCAGCCAAACCGGGCGCCCAGACACATAGAGGCTTGAATGAAGGTCAATGACGTCGTCACCTATGAGGTGGAAGGCCCCATCGCAGTCATCACGGTCAACTCGCCGCCGGTGAACGCACTTTCCAACGCTGTGCGGCAGGGTGTCGCAGACGCCGTGCAAACCGCGATTGGCGACAGTGCGGTCGGCGCGATGGTGCTGATCTGCGACGGGCGCACCTTCTTTGCTGGGGCGGAGATCAGCGAACTCGGGAAACCGCAGGTCGAACCGTCGCTGCGGAACCTCCAATTGATCGTGGAGAATGCGACGAAGCCGGTCATAGCCGCAATGCACGGCACCGCGCTCGGCGGCGGTTTGGAACTGGCGTTGGTCGCGCATTACCGCATCGCCGTCCCGTCCGCCAAAATGGGCCTTCCGGAAATCAAGTTGGGCCTGCTGCCCGGTGCGGGCGGCACCCAAAGGCTGCCGCGCGTCATCGGCATAGCCAAGGCGCTTGATCTTATCCTTTCCGGTGATCCTGTGTCTGCGACGTCGGCGAAGGCAATGGGGCTCATCGACGAACTCGCCACGGAGGGCAATCTGCGCGCGGACGCCTTGACGCTCGCCTGTCGCGTGCTGGAAGAAAAGCGGCCGCTCCTGAAGGTCCGCGACCGTGCCGACAAGCTGGACGAAGCGCGCGGCAAGCCCGAAATCTTCGCAGAAATCCGCCAGGCCAACGCCAAGAAATTCCGCGGATACAAAGCGCCTGAAAATATCGTCCGCGCCGTCGAGGCGACCCTGGAGCTACCCTTCGACCAGGGCATGGTCCGCGAACGTGAACTGTTCAACGAACTGGAAAAGGATAGCCAGTCGGCCGCCCAACGACACGTCTTCTTCGCTGAGCGGCTCGCGGCCAAGGTTAGCGGCATACCAAGCGACACCGCAGCGCTCCCAATCAAGAAAGTAGGCGTTATCGGCGCGGGCACCATGGGCGGCGGCATTGCGATGAACTTCGCCAATGCAGGCATACCCGTCACCATCGTAGAAACCAGCCAGGAAGCGTTGGAACGCGGCCTGCGCATCATTCGCGGCAATTATGAAACCACCGCGAAGAAGGGCAAGATGAAGCCCGAAGATGTCGATACGCGCATGGGTCTGCTGACCGGCTCCGTGGCGATGGGGGACCTGGCCGACTGCGACCTCATCATCGAGGCGGTGTTCGAAAATCTCGACGTCAAGCGCGAGGTGTTCGCCAGGCTCGACAGGATCGCCAAGCCCGGTGCGATCCTGGCGACCAACACCAGCTATCTCGACATTGACGATATCGCCGCCGCCACCCAGCGGCCGGAGAGCGTCGTCGGCCTGCACTTCTTCTCGCCCGCCAATGTGATGAAGCTGCTGGAGGTCGTCCGCACCAAGGACACGAAGCCCGAAATCACCGTCACCGCCATGAAGCTTGCCAAGACCATCGGCAAGATCGGCGTGCTGGTCGGCAATGGCTTCGGCTTTGTCGGCAACCGCATCCTTGCGGCGCGGAACACGCAAGCCGACCGGCTGGTGCTGGAGGGCGCGACGCCCTGGGCGGTGGACAAGGTGCTGTATGATTTCGGCTTTGCCATGGGGCATTTCCAGATGCGCGATCTGGTCGGCCTCGACGTCGGCTGGAACCGGGACGCAACCAGCTCCGCCAACGTGCGGGAAATCCTCAACGAAATAGGCCGCCATGGGCAGAAAACTCGAGGAGGCTATTATGACTATGACGAGAACCGCAAGCAGACGCCCTCGCCCGTCGCAAGCCAAGTCATTGAGGATTTCGCCGCCAAACAGGGCATTGCCCGGCGCGCGGTGAACGATGAGGAAATCCACGACCGCATCCTCTTCGCCATGGTGAATGAGGGCGCGCGCATTCTCGATGAAGGCATCGCTTCGCGGGCGTCGGACATCGATATCGTCTGGGTCACTGGCTATGGCTGGCCGAAATATCGCGGCGGGCCGATGTTCTGGGCGGATTTGCAGGGGTTACCCGTCGTCCTGGAAAAGCTGAAGACGCTCGAAGCCGCCCATGGCGAGGCGTTCAAGCCCTCCCCGCTGATCGAGCGGCTGGTGGCGCAAGGCAAGGGATTCAAGGACGCATGATACAGGGCAACCGCATCGCCATCACCGGGGTCGGCGAAACCCCTTTCCTCCGTAAAGGCGAGGAAGGGGTCATGAAGATGATGACCCGCGCCAGCCTCGCGGCCATTGCCGATGCGGGCCTCAGCCCTAAGGACATCGACGGCTATGTCTCCAATAAGTATGCGGGCCATGGGTCGGACGAGGTCGCCTTTGCCATCGGCGCGGGGGAAAAGCGTTTCTGCGCCACAACCGACAGCGTGGGCGGCACGGCGACGTCGGGCCAAGCACTGCAACTGGCGCAGATGGCGATCGAGGCGGGTTTGGCGCGGCATGTGCTGGTGCCCTATGCGATCCAGTCGACCAAGCCGGGCGGCGTCTATGCCTTCCACGCGCGTGAGCCGCAAAAGGCCGGAATCGAAATGCCCGTCGGCTTCTTCGGCCAGCCCACCTATTTCGCGACCATGGCGAACCGCTATGCCCATGACTACGGCATGACGGAGGAGGAGCAGGCCGCCATTCCGATGACCTATCGGGCCTGGGCGGTCCTGACGCCGAGTGCGCAGCGGCGCGATCCGATGGATTTGGCAGGCTATCGCCAGTCGCCCATGATCTCGACGCCTTTGCGGGCAGCGGACTGCTGCCTCACCACCGATGGTGGCGGCGCCTATGTGGTCAGCGCGATCGAGGAAGCGCGCGACATGCCGCATCCGGTTGTGGCGGTGCAGGGGCTCGGGCTGGGCTTCAACAATTGGCCGCAGGGGGTGCTGTTCACCCAGACACCCTGCACCTACCACTTCCCCGGCGAGGTGTCGGCGAAGCTCGCCTACACCATGGCGGGCTGCGATCCCAAGGATTTGGACCTGGCGCAAATCTATGACGGCTTCACCATCTCCGCGCTGGTGCAGACCGAGATGCTAGGCCTTTGCGAGCGGGGCGAAGGGCCGCGCTTCTATGCGGCGGGCCATGGTATGCCCGGCGGACGGATGCCGATCAACACCAGCGGCGGGCATATGTCGGGCGGCTATGTGCCGGGCATGAACCTGCTGATCGAAGCGGTGCGGCAATTGCGCGGGCGGGAAGGCGAGCGGCAGGTGCCGAACGCGCGCCTCTGCGCCGTCGCGGGCCTTGGCGGCAACAACCATTCCACCACCATATTGGCGCGGAGCTGATCCATGGGCATTCCGATATATCCTCCCAAGATCGAGGACCCGCTGTTCCAGGGCTATTATGACGGGTTGGAAGCGGGCGAACTGCGCATCACCGCCGATCCCGAGACGGGCGAGTGGGTATGGTATCCGCCCGAGGTCATCCCCGGAAAGCCCGACACCGTGCTGGAATGGCGCCCGGTTTCGTCGGAGGGCAGCGCCTATAGCTTCACGACCGTGATCCGCAGCCTGCTGCCCGGCGATCACAAGGCGGAAGTGCCTTTCACCGTGGTCCTCTTCGAGCCGGACAACGCGCCGGGCGTGCGCGTGCCGGGTATCCTGATCGATGCCGAGGGGATTGAGCCTCACTGTGGCATGCGCTTGCGTTTTCAGGCGGTTCAGGCGGGGGATCACAAGATCGCCGGCTTCGCGCCGGTTGCCCCGGAAGCCGTGCGATGAATGATCATGTACGAACGGGATGGAGGGAGACCATATTACCCATGGTCGGTCGGCGAGACCTGCTCTTGGGCGGTGCCGCCATGATGCTCTCCGGTTGCGCGCAAGGGACCAGGCCCGGCCGACCAACCGCGCCCGAGCCGCTAAGCCTGTCCGATTTCACGCTGGCTCGGGGCAATCTGGACGCGCCTGAGGGGATAGCGAGCAGTCCCGATGGCCGCCTGTTCGTATCCAACGGCGGTGGCGCGATCGGCATATTGGAACCGGACGGCACTCTCCGCCAGATCGGCAAGCCCCTCGCCCCCAATGGCGTGGCGGTGGACCGCGAAGGCCGCATCATCGTCGCCAATATGGGCCTGCTCAACAAAGGGCCGGGACCATTGCAGCGGATCGATGTTACGACCGGTACGGTTGAAACGCTGGTGTCGGAACTCGAAGGGCGGCAACTGGTCGCCTCCAATGGTCCGGCCACAACCCGCGACGGCGACATCTATTGCTCTCACAGCAGCTGGGGCCCAATCGGCAATATTGGTACAACCACGCCTGCCGGGTTCATCTACAGAGTCTCGCCGAACGGCACAGCTTCGATCGTCGCCCGCAATCTGCGCGGCGTTAACGGCATCTGTCTCGATCGGGACGAGCGCCATGTCTATGCTTCGCTGACTGCGGAAGGACGCATCCGACGCTGGCTGCGGCAGGCGGATGGATCGCTCACTGATCCGCAGGATTACGGCCCGCAACTGGGCACCGTGATCCCCGACCATCAGGCCAGGGACATTCGCGCCATGCCGACCGCAGAGCGTGCGAACCTTGGCTATTGCGACGGCATAGCCTTCGATCAAGCGGGGAACCTCTGGGTCACCCTGCCCTTCGCCAACCGCATCGCCGCTATCACGCCGGACGGGCAAAACGTCGATATCGTCGATGATCCAGAGGGCAAGATCCTCTCCAGCCCGACCAATCTCTGCTGGGGCGGTGCGGACCTGCGCGACCTCTATGTCGTCTCCCGGGCGAGTGGTATGGTGGTGAAGGCCCTGACGGATGTGAAGGGCCTACCGCTGGCGAACTGGCCCAGCGATTGAGCAGGGGCTTTAGGCAGCGACCTCGATCACAATCTTGCCCTGGACCTTCCGATCCATCATCCAGCGGATCGCCTCCCGGCTTTCCTCAAACGGAAAATGCTTGCTGACTTCGGGCCGCAATCCGCCCTCCGCATACCAGGCGTAAAGCTGCGCCATATTCTCCGCATGAATCTCCGGCTCCCGGCGGCTGTGCATGCCCCAGGTCACTCCCACGATGGAGGCCGTCTTCACCAACGGCAGGTTGAGAGGAATCGCCGGGATCGTCCCTGCCGCAAAGCCCACCACCAGATAGCGGCCATCCCAGCCCATCGTGCGGAATGCGGGCTCAGCCAATGCGCCGCCCACAGGATCGAAAATCACATCGACGCCGCGATCCCCGGTCAACGCCTTCACCGCCTGCTTGAGGTCCGTTTCACTATAATTGACCGCCTGATCCGCTCCGTGCGCACGAGCCAAGGCCAGCTTTTCGTCCGTTGAAGCAGCCGCGATCACATGCGCGCCCATCAGCTTGCCGACCTCGACGGCAGCAAGGCCAACTCCGCCCGCCGCGCCGAGCACCAGCATCGTCTCCCCCGGCTGCAACCGTCCACGCTGGCGCAGGCCATGCAGCGCGGTCGCATAGACCATCGTGAATCCTGCCGCGACGGCGAACTCCATGTCGTCGGGGATCACAGTCGTCCGGAAAGCAGGCGCAATCGCATATTCGGCAAAGGCGCCTTCGAAGGGGATCGTCGCGACCCTGTCCCCCACGCGAAGTCCGGTGACGCCCTCTCCCACCGCGTCCACGACACCCGCCGCTTCACTCCCTGGAATGAAGGGCAACGGCGGCTGCCGTTGATAGAGGTTCTGGATCATCAATGCGTCAGGGAAGTTGACGCTCGCCGCCCTCACCCGAAAGCGTACCTCACCCGGCCCGGGCTCCGGCACCGCAACATCGCGGAACTGCAACTCTTCCGGCGGCCCATGATGCTCGCACATCAAAGCGCGCATAGATCAGCTCCCCAGAAACTGTTGGCGCATCTTGTAATAATCGTCGCTGGGATATTTCTCGCTGTGCTGCCCGGCAGGCCACTGCGCATAGGTGGTTTCGGACGGGAAGGCAGGCGAGGTATAATCCGAAAGCCCTCGCCGCCGGATGATCTTCCACTCGCCGTTGCGCCGCTCCAGATCGTCCAGATAGCGCCCTTGGAAGAACACATCTTCCTCTCCCGTGCCGTCCTTCCGTTGACGCCGATGCTGCGCGAAATAATAGCATTCGGAAAATGCCCTGTTGCCCCTCACCTCAACCGACACATTCGAGATGTGGTGGCAGGCATATTTGAGGCCCGAGATGATCTTGAACGCGAAGGCCGCGAAGTCCGAAGATTTGCCCTCGAACTTCCCATGCTTATGCGTTGATTCCGGCCAGAAGAGTGACCGCAGCAACGCCTTGTCGGCCCGGTCATTGGCCCGCGCATAGGCATAGAGCAGCTCTGTAATCGCCTGCTTGGACTCGATCACGTCCAAACGATCGGCCACGCTGCCCGCCGGCCTGCCTCTGCCCTGTACGCCCCCTGCCGAAGCCTGGCTCGCCGCCAAGCCGAAAGGAACCGCCAGCAGCGCTGCCAGCGTCCCGCGACGATTGCTTTCCTCCATGCTCACTCTCCCGGATTTTCCAGCAGCCCCGGCTCGGCCCTCAGCCTCGGCAGAACTTCCTTTTCGAATAGGCGCAAACTCCGCCAGGAGACTTCCGGATCAAGCCCGCCGAGCAGCGCATGGAAGGTCACAGCCGTACCCCGGCCAAGCTCCTTCAGATATGCGAAGCATTCATCCGGCGTCATCACCTTAATATTGGGCATGGCCTTCAGGCCCTCGACCGTCTCCGCCGCACTGTAGCGGGTCTGCCCGGTGCCACGCTCCTTGGCCCATTCCGCATAAGTGTTGGTCGCATAGGCGATATGCGGCGCGACCAGAGGCCAGTCGCGATCGGGATCATCCGACACATAAAGGAAGCTCGCTGCAGGCTTGCGCAATTCCTCCGGCGGTCCGAAGCCCGCGTTCGCCCGCTCCTCCTTGTAAAGCGTAAATAGGTCGGGGTGACCCGGGAAATATTGATAACCGCCCTTGGCGGCGCGGATCGCAGACTTGTCGGTCGATCCGCCCATGTAGATCTTGGGTCCACCTGCCGTCGCAGGGGCCGGCGTCACTCGCACGGTTCGCCCGCGAAACTCAAACGGCTCGCCGGTCCATGCGCTCTTCAACGTCGCCATCGCCTCATTCATGATGGCGAGCCGCTTGGTGATGTCGCGATCGAACATCTCGAACTCATGCGGGCGATAGCCCATGCCCGCCGTCAGCCAAATCCGTCCCGGCGCGATATTGTCCAGCACCGCCAAATCTTCCGCCAACCGCAGCGGATCGTGCATGGTCACCACCAGTGCCGACAGATGCGCCACGATCTTCTCGGTCGCCCCAAGAATAGAGGCCGCCTGAACCATCGAGGAAGGGCAATATCCCCCTTCAGCACCATGATGTTCCGCCAGAAAAACCTGCGTGAAGCCCAGCTTGTCGGCCCATTTCGCCTGCTCGATCGCGGTGCGGTAGAGCACAGGATGCGGCGCCCCAAAATCGGGCCGGTTCATGTCGTAGCGAAGGTTCAGTTGCACCTTCCGGTTCCTCTCTTGTCTCTTATATCTGGTCAGGCCGCCGAAACACGCGACTGGATGCGACCCGTGATGTCCGCCGCCTGCATCGCCTTCTTGCTTTCGATCAGCGCATCTATCTGTTCTTCACCATAGCCTGCCTCGCGCAGCACCTGCCGCGTATGCTCGCCCAGGCGCGGCGCTGATCCCTTCGCGAAGCTCGGCGTGAGGCTGAAATGCATGAAGCTGCCGAACTGGCGGACATGGCCATACATGGAATCGAAATTCTCAATCACCCGGTTGCTGGCGACCGCCCAATCCTCCCACAAAGCCTCGCGGACCCAGCTCGTCTCCCGCGCGATTTCGCAAGGCGCGCCCGCCGCATCGAGAAGGGCGAAAGCTTCCTCGCTATTCTTTTGCGCGAAGAAGGGTTTCAGCGCTTCCATCAGCGCCGCATCATTGGCGGATCGGTCGCGCGCCGTGGCGAAACGCGGATCGCTCAGCCATTCCTCACGTCCCACAGCCTTGGCCAGCGCGACGAAACGCTCGTCCTGGCGGCAACTGATGCACAACCAGCCATCGGTGGTCCGATAAATCCGGTCGAGCGCGTTGAACCCCGCCTGGTCCTTGTCGAGCCGGAAGCCGTAAACAACCTTCTTGTCGGCATCGAGGAAATGCTCCGAGGTTGTCCACAGGCTCGAATGCAGCTGCGGAATCTCGATATAATCTCCCTTCCCACTGATCGCGCGATGCTCCAGCCCCATGAGGATGCCGGCAGCGCCCAGGAAGCCGTTATTATAATCCTCATTGCCAAACACGGCGCGGGTCGGCGGATTGCCCTCCCCCCCGCCTTCGTACAGCAAGCCTGTCCAACCGGACACGAGCGGCGCGAAGCTCTTCAGCAGCGACTTGGGGCCCTTGGAGCCATAGCCGGGGAGATAGACGTAGAGCAGGCGCGGATTGATCTTCGAAAGCGCCTCATAGCCGATGCCGAGCTTGTCCGCTTTGCCGGGGCGCAGATTATGCGTGACCACATCGGCCTCCGCGACCAGTTTCAGCGCCGCCTCCAGCGCCTCGGGGTCCTTGAGGTTGAGGACGATGTCGCGCTTCCCCCGCTGGGCCGCATCGAAACAGTCGGGCAGCGGCCGCATCTGGTCGCCTCCGGGCGCCTCCACCTTGATGACGTCCGCACCCAGATCGGACAGCAGCCGCCCGCCATAACCGACCGCGAAGAAGGAGGAGAAATCGATGACCTTGATCCCCTCCAATGGCCGCTCCAAAGGCTTTCCGTCCGCAGCAAGCGCAGCCCGCCGCCGCCCGATCAACTCGCCAAGCGCGCCATTGTCCGCGCCCACCGCTGGGGCCGGACGCGGCGCGGCGGTCGGCGTATTGGCCATGCGCACGGCGGGCGCGGCCTGGTAGATCGTCCCGAAGTCGGGATCGGGCAACGCAACCCGCTGCCCGACAAACTCCACCTGCTCGTCCAGCAGCACTTCGGCCGGTTCCAGCACCGGCAGCGCCGCCACATCCGCCGCTTGGAACAGCTTGATCCACTCTGCGCGCGTCTTGGTCTTGAACGCCTCGAATATCTCGACGCGAGCGATATTATATTCGTCGTCGGTCAGCGGCACGGACATCTCGGGCGCCGTCACGCGCTGCACCCGGTCGCCAAAGCCCAGCAAGTCCATCGCGGCCTTGAAACCGCCTTGCCCGCCAGTGTGCATCTGCAGATGAAGACCGTCGTGACACTCGAACATGCCGGTGACAAGCCGGGTGCGCCCAAAGCGGTCGACCGCGCCCGAGTCCCCCGCCTTGATGTAGCTGATCCCCTCTTCCTGCCACCAATTGTTCATCGGCGACTGAGCGATCATGGCGTCAAGCAGCGAGGCTTCCACCCGCTGCCCCTTGCCGATATGCCGCCGCGCCCGCACCGCAGCCAGCGCCCCGATCACGCTCAGGAATGCCTGGCCATAATGCAGCGCCGGATGCCCAAGATAGACGGGGCCCGGCCGGAAGGAACTGGACCGGTCGATCATCGTGCCCAGCCGCGCCGCCGCCAGCGATTCCCCATAAGGCCGGTCCGCGAAGGGCGTATCGGCGCCATAAGCCGTCAAAGCGCAGACGACGAGTTCAGGAAAGTCGCGCTCCAGCGCCTCGCGATCCAGACCCAACGCCGCTGCATCCTTCTCCTCCAGCGCATGGATGAAGATGTCCGCTCCGCCCAGCAGCCCCCGCAGCGATTGAAGGTCCGCTGCATCGCCTACGTCCAGTTCAACGCTGCGCTTGGACCGGTCCCAACTTTTGCGCGTCAAGTCATGAGCGAACCAGTTGCCGCCCTTCGGCTCGACCTTCACCACCTCTGCGCCATGATCGGCGAACAGCATGGCGGCGATGGCGACGGGCATCTGGTCCGCCAGTTCGATGACGGTCAGATGATCCAGGGGACCGGGCATCTATTCTCTCCTAAGGCGGTCGGCACCGCCCCTTATCTATACGGATATTATCTGCCGCACTCTCCGGCACAGGCCGCGAAAAATGCTCATGGGTATAAAAACACCAGTTCACCCTAAGCGCAAGTAATTTTGCACTATGGGTTTGATTTCATTCCGCAGCCTTGGGCCGCCCTGCCGCCAGCCGCAACGGATCGTAGCGCGGCCGCTCCATCTGAAAGCTGTCGCTGTTGCGGACATACCATCCGCTGCCGTGGGTGCGGCCGATCAATTTCATCGCCGGGGTATCGAAATAGACGCGCTCCCGATCGCTGATAAACTCGTCCTTGATGTGAGCCATCAAGATTTCCCCGATCACCACAGTCTGAAACGATCCAATGTCGAGCGCCGTGACCTTGCGACATTCGAAACTCACAGGGCTGGTCGCAATCCGGGGCGGCTTCACAACAACGCTGGGCGCTGTTTCGACGCCCGCATAGTCGATCTCGCTCACCTCGGCGGGCGCATCGACGCTGCACAGGTTCATGACCTCCGCATCCGCTTCGCACACCAGGTTCACGACGAACTCCCCCGTCGCGATGATGTTACTGGCGGTATTCTTCAGGCCCCGCGAAGCAGGTTCCTTCAGCAGTCCCAGCACCACCAGTGGCGGTTCCGTGCCTACGCAATTAAAGAAGCTGTAAGGGGCGGCATTGATGATGCCGTCCTGCGACTGGCTGGTGATCCAGGCGATGGGGCGCGGCGTGATCGTCGAATTGACGATCTTGTAACGGGTGACCATCGGCACCTCACGCATGTCGAACTGCATGGATAGCCTCCCCTACTGCGCCGCTTTTGCTGCAGCCTTGGCCGCCGCTCGAGCCCTGAATTTTTCCCGCGCGCGTGGCACTTCCTCGCCCGCCTGACAGCTGTGGCAATAAACCAGCTCCAGCGCATGGGTTGCCGCCAGATCACCGCTCTCGGCCTGATTGAGCAACCGCTTCGTCAGTTCGACCGCGTGACGGTTACCGCTGCCGATCGTCTCCCCCAGCGCCAGCGCTTCGCCAACCGCCGTGCCCGGCGTCACTAAGCGGCTGACAAGCCCAAGCGCCAGTGCTTCGCCAGCATCCAGCGTTCGCCCGGAAAAGATGATCTCCGCCGCTCTTGCCCGCCCAAGCTGGCGCATCAAAAACCAGGCCGCGCCGCCATCGGGGACCAGCCCGAACTCCAGGAACGGCGCACCAAATAGCGCATTTTCCGCCGCGAAGATCATATCGCAGGCCATGGCAAGGCTCCACGATACGCCGAAGGCGCCGCCCTCCACGGCCGCGACGGTGGGGATCGGCAAAGCCCGAACCCGGCTTATGATCCGCTGCCCCATCTCCAGACGCGCGGCCAGCGCCAGCGCGCCCTCACCGCGCGCGGGAGGCAGCTTCACATCACCGCCGTTGCTGAAATATCCCTCCGCCCCGCTGATGATCAGCATCCGCGCAGGCGTCGCATTTTCCAGGGCGTCGAGCGCCCCGGAAAACTGCTCCCACATGGCGAAGGAAACGGTATTCTTCGCGCGCGGCCGATTGAGGATGATGTGCGCCACACCCCTGTCGTTCAGTTCGAACAGCAATTCGGGGGCATCGCTCACCGCGTTCATCCTTCGCTCTCCATTCCGCGCATCTTTTCGGGGCGCGGAAACTGCCTAACCGACCCGCGCCTCCTCATCAAGTAAAATTGCATCTATGTGCAAATTCACGCTGCAATGGCCTTGCTACGCTGGGGCGCGGGCAGCGCATCGATTCCGCGTTCGGCAATGTCCTTGATCAGCGTCTCGACCTCCTTGCGCGCGTTACCCTTCAACGCGCCGAGCACGCAGATCAGATAACTGCTGACCAGCCTAACGATCACGTCGTCATCGGGGATTCGGCCCTGCGCCCAGTCATTGATCGTCGCATATTCGAAACGCACCAGATCATCGACCAGCTTGTCCACCTCCACCCAGGGCTGCAGCTGCTTCTTCGCCTCCAGCACCTCTATCCACTGGCGGTTATGGTGGATCGCGGGCGAGTGCATCGCCGTCCAGATGTCATGGTCAACGTCCGAACTGAAATAGAGCGCCATGATCGCTTTGATATAGTTGCGGATTTTCCGATTGCGCTGGACGACGGAAACCATGCGCTCCAGATTGTGCTGCATCGTTCCAGGCGCGCTCGAATAAGGGATCTTGCCAACATATTCGTCGAAATATTCCTGGATTGCCGATGCGATCATCCGCTCGCGGGTCTGGAAGGCGTTGTAGAGGGTCCGCTTGGCGACCCCGGCACGCTGCCCGATCTCGTTCATGCTAAGCGCGGCGATGCCCTGTTCAGCGATTACCTTGCGGGTCTCTTCCAGTATCCGCTTGCGCCGTTCGATGATCGCGGGGCTGGAATAGGTTTGCGGCCGATCGCCCACATCCTTCAGCACCGGCTTGTCCTTGGTCGTCAAAATGCGTCGTCCTCATTATCTCGCCAATTCATGCGGACGCTCATAATAGCGACAATGCATGAACGTGCAAATTTCCCGGTGAGCGACTGCTTACCTAGACAAAGAAGCCCCGCTCCGCCGTCAGGCGAAGCGGGGCCATCGGCTGCCCGCAGGGAGGTCGGGCAGGCCAGGGGAAACATCATTTGGCCTGCTGGGCGCTTTCCCGCGCCCGCTGACGAATATAGTGGCGCAGCCCTTCCAACTCGGCGTCGGTCAACTGAGCGAAGGAACCCATGCCCCGCGCCATCAGCGCTCCGTCTCGCACCACAGAGGTGAAGGTTTCCGCATCCATGGGAACCGCCGACTTGCGCAGGTCAGGCGCCGCACCGCCAGCCATCATCCCCGAACCATGGCAGATGACGCAGGAGCCGTTATAAATGCCAGCTCCGACCTTTGCCTTGCCCGGGTCGATGACGAACGCAGGATCATCCTGGATCGGGTCGTCCACGGGTTCGAAAGCGGGCAATTTCTTGACGCCGCCGATGGCGAAGGTCAGTAACCGCCGCTGCTGCTGGCGATAGTCCCAGTTGGGCGAGTTGGGGAAACTGCTGCGAAATCCGGTGATTACGCTCACATATTGCTTCCCACCGACAGTATAGCTGATCGGCGCCGCCAGCATCCCGTTCTGCACCGGATAGGACCACAGCTTGCGCCCGTTCGCGGCCGAATAAGCGTTGAGGTTGCCGTCATTGGTGCCTTGGAAGATCAGCCCGCCGCCCGTCGCCAGCGTTCCGCCGTTGAACACGCCGGGTTGCGGCACTGACCAGGCGATCTTGTTGTTCGCAACGTCGAAGGCGACCAGCTTGCTCGATGCGGTCGGCGGCACGAGATTGGCGGGAGGAGCCCCAAGGCCGGTATTGACGAACATGCCGGGCTTATACTGCCACTCCTTGACGTTCGGCGGATCGACAAACACGCGCCCGCCTTCCATCACCGGGATGTAGCTCAGCCCCGTCTTGGGGCTGAACGACATGGCCTGCACGCCGTGCGCCCCATTGGGGAAGGGGTACATGAGGAAAGGCTTGCCCCCTGGATATTGGGCTTCCGGATTGATTTCCGGCCGTCCCGTCACAGGATCGATCCGCTTCGCCCAGTTCTGCTTGGCGAACTCTCCTGCGGAGATCAGCTTCCCATTCTGTCGGTCGATGACATAGAAAAAGCCATTTTTAGGCGCATGGATCAACACGGACCGCTGCTTGCCGCCGATCATCATGTCGGCCAGTTCGATGTCCATCGCATTGTTGAAGTCATGGCTGTTTTCCGGGTTCACCTGATAATGCCAGACATATTCCCCGGTCTTGGCATTCAGCGCCACGATCGAAGAAAGATAGAGATTATCCCCACCGCCCGGGCTGCGGATCTTCTGATTCCACGGCCAGCCATTGCCGGTGCCGAGATAAATGCGATCATATTTCGCATCATAAGCCATGGCGTGCCAGACAGTCCCACCGCCGCCGAACTTCCACCATTCGCCGGTCCAAGTCTTGGCGGCCGCCTCCATCGCCTTGTTTTCGAAACCCTTAGCCGGATCGCCGGGCACGACATACCAGCGCCACGCCTTCTTGCCCGTCTTGATGTCATAAGCCGTCACATAGCCGCGTGTCGGGCTATAATCCGCGCCGCCAAAGCCGACGACTACCTTGTCCCCCGCTACCCATGGCGGACCTGTGATATAGCCGTTCTCCGCTTCATCCAGCGTCTTGGCCGACCAGAGCGGTTTCCCCGTCTTCGCATCGACGGCGACCAATCGCCCTTCACGCGTGGCGGTGAATAGCACGCCATCCTTATAGGCGATGCCCCGCGTGCCCCAGCCTGCGCGGAGCCGCCACTTAGCCTCTGGCTGGCTCGCCACGTCGGGATCATATTGCCACAGCAGTTTGCCGGTCCGCGCATCCACCGCATGAATGACGCTAAGCCCCGCCGCGAAATAGACGACGCCGTTGACCGCGATCGGCTGAGTATAGCTGTCGAAGGTGTCGATGTCGTAGGATGACACCAGCCCGAGCTTTCCGACATTCTGCTCAGTGATTTCCTGCAGCGGGCTGTAATGCTGCTCCTTGTCATCACCGCCATAGGTCGACCAGTTGACCGTAGCCGCTGCTGGAGCCGCGCTTTGCGCCGAATATGAGGAGATGCCCTCGGCCAGCGCCAGAATCGCAGCGCCAGCCACCAGAGCGGAAACTCTTCCCTTCATCGGTCCTATCCTTGTTTTCGCGCCCTCAAGGGTCGCATCTTTTATTGCACCATCGTGCAATATTTATGACTTGTCAAGCGACGGCAGATCATCATAATATTGCACCAAAGAACATATTTAGGAGAGGATCCCATGGGCAGGTCCAGTGGAGCCGTGCGATGACCATTCGCGCCGCCAGGGATGGTCCCGTTGCCATCATCACGATCGACCAGCCCGGCCGGATGAACGCCTTCACCATGGAGATGCGCGAGCAGCTCTGGCGTCAGTTTGAAGATCTGGCGGAGGATGATGGAGTCCGCGCGATCATCCTGCGCGGGGAGGGCGAAAATTTCTGCGCAGGGGCAGATACTGGCGATATGGGCGCGCAATCCACCGGGGCTTTCCTGCGCCGGATGCGCTGGCTGCACCGCATGATCCGTTCGATCACCGCCATTCGCAAGCCGGTGATGGCCGCCGTGGACGGGGCCTGCGTAGGCGCGGGCTGGAGCATTGCGCTCGCCTGTGACTTCGTCCTTGCAACGCCGCGCGTTCGTTTCTGCCAGAGTTTCGGCCGCATCGGCTATGTTCCAGACGCCGCCGCGGTGTGGCAGCTCAGCCGCCTGATCGGCGTCATGCGCGCCAAGGAGATCGTCTATTCCAGCCGCATGGTGGAGGCCGACGAAGCGCTGCGCCTCGGACTTCTACTCGACATCGTCCAACCTCAGGCCCTCATGGACGAAGCGCTGACTCTCGCCCGATCGCTCGCCGCAGGGGCCCCGCTGGCGATCGGCATGGCCAAGCGCCAGTTCGAGGCCGCCCATGCCCTCTCGCTCGATCAGTTTCTAGAGCTGGAATTCAACATGCAACCTTTGATGGCCACGACGAGCGACCATCAGGAAGGGCTCTCCGCCGCCCGCGAAAAGCGGCCACCTCTCTTTGAGGGAAAGTAGCAGGACCATGACCGCAACCGCCACGACCCAGCGTCCCCTTCCCGTCCCCGATACGCTGTCCACCCCCTTCTGGGCAGCAGCGCGCGATCATGCGCTTCATATGCAAAGATGCGACAGCTGCGGCCATATGGCCTACCCGCCGGAGATCGCCTGCCGCGCCTGCGGGGGCGACCATCTCCACTTCGCGCCGGTATCGGGCCGCGCCACGCTCCACAGTTGGACAGTGCTGCATGAAGCACCGGCTCCGGGTTTCCGCGATCGCCTGCCGCTGATCCTGGCCGTCGTCGAGTTGGAGGAGCAGCCTGGGCTCCTCATGAGCACCAACCTTGTCGATGCAGATCCCGCCGCGCTTCGCATCGGCATGCCCCTGCGCGCTTGGTTCGAAAATATCACCGACCAGTGCGCACTTGTCCAGTTCCGCCCGGCGGGCCGCTGATCGATGTGGGCGCATCGCAACAAGGTGGCGGTCGCTGGCGTCGGATACAGCAAGCTTGAGCGGCGCTCCGGCCGGACACTCGCGGCGCTGACGCTGGAGGCGTGCGACGCCGCTCTTGCCGACGCGGGGCTGTTACGCAGCGACCTGGATGGCATCGCCACATCGCCCTCCATGCCTCGCTATGGCGGCAGGAAAGGCGTCGATGAAGGGATCGACATCGTCACCCCCTGGTATCTCGCTGACCTGCTGGGCGCTGCGGGCCGGGTCCAATGGATCGGCTCCACCAACGGCATGGTGACGCAGAGCCTGATCGACAGCGCTCTGGCGATCATCGCGGGACTTTGCGATCATGTCCTGGTCTATCGGTCTCTCCATGTGCCGGAGGGCCGCTATGTCAATTTCGACACGGCCCATGCCGTGGGGACTGACCAATATCTCGCCCCTTACGGCTTCAGCATGCCACCCGCATGGGCCGCAGTCGTACTGCGTCGCTATTTCGAGCTTCATGGCTATGACCGGCGCGACTTCGCCCATTATATCGCCGCCAACCGCGCCAATGCCCAGCGTAATCCCCACGCCTATTGGCGCGGCAAGAGCCTATCCGAAGCGGACTATATCGACGCCCGCATGATCGCCGACCCGCTCTCCATCCTGGACTGCGACATACCCGTCGATGGCTGCTGCGCCCTCATCCTGACCTCTGCCGAGCGGGCACGCCACCTGCGCCAGCCGCCCGCCCTGCTTACAGGCTTCGCCGCGTCCGCCTATCAGGGCGCAAGTGGCACCCCGATGAACCTGGAAGACATGTGGAGCGGTGCGCGCGCTTTGGGCCGCCGGCTGTGGGACATGACGGGCCTCACCCCCGCCGATGTGGACACGGCTCAACTCTATGACGGCTTCAGCGTGCTGGTCCTCACCTGGCTGGAGGGCATGGGCTTCTGCCGCGATGGAGAGGGGCTGGGCTTGTTGCGTGACGGATACGGCGATCTGGACGGCAAGCTGCCGATCAACACCGGCGGCGGAGCACTTGGGGAGGGTCGCCTGCACGGCATGACGCAGCTTGCCGAAGCGGTAGCGCAAGTCACTGACCGTGCAGGCGTTCGCCAAGTTCCCGGCGGCGCCTGCGCCCTCGCCACCATTTCCAACGGCCTGGCGAAATCGACCGCGTTCCTGTTCAGCCGAGACAGCTGACCGATCGCGCAGCCACTTCCAGATTCTCGCCCCCGACCCTGAACAGGCAGCTCTCGTCCGTCCCATTGATGCACAGAGTAAAGCCCGACTTGCGGTAACGCACCACCAGCCGCCTGCGCCGGGCTTCTTCCCATTGTACCGGACTGAGCGGCCGCCCCTCCTCGTCCAGCCATTCCACATCATCGTCGGTCAGCAATGCAGGATCAGCAAGCTCCGTCCGATAGGCCCGCAGCGCCGCCATGGTGAAGGCATGCTCCTCAATCTCTGCATCGCGTGCAGCCCAATCGACCCAGCCGATGGGATTGTCCTGCGCATAGGCATTGTTGTTCCCCTGCTGGCTACGGCCGAACTCGTCTCCCGCCGTCAGCATGATCGTCCCGCGCGAACAGAAGAGCGTGGACAGCAGAGCCTTGACGTCACGCCGCCGCGCGGCCGCGACAGCGGGATCATCGCTCACTCCCTCGACGCCGTTATTCCAGCTGAAATTCTCCCCATGGCCATCACGATTCCGCTCGCCATTGGCCTCATTATGCCGCTGCTCATAAGCGGTAAGATCGGCGAGGGTGAAACCATCATGCGCCGCGATGAAGTTGACGGTTCTGCTGCTGCCCTCACCGCCGAACAGGTCCGAAGAACCAGCCAGCCGCGTGGCAAGTGGCCCCAGCATCCCCGCATCCCCGCGCCAAAACCGCCGCACATCATCCCGATAGCGATCATTCCATTCGATCCACGGCTCGCCGAACCGCCCCAGCTGATAGCCGCCGGGCCCAATGTCCCATGGCTCCGCGATCATCACCCGGTCGCTCAGCACTGGGTCGTCCCGCATTGCGCGCAACAATGGTGCATCCGGGTCGAAGCCTTGGGGCATCCTCCCCAGCGCGGGCGCCAGATCGAAACGGAACCCATCCACTCCCGCCTCTGTCACGAAATAGCGCAGCGACGACAATATCATCTCCTGCATCACCGGATGATTGCAATCGATACTGTTGCCGGTGCCGGTGTCGTTGATCAGCCGCCCATCGCCTGCATGCCGGAACGCACCCCGCGCATCCAGGCCGCGCATCGACAGCGTCGGCCCCAGCGCATCGCTTTCCCCATCATGATTATAGACCATGTCCAGGATCACGCCGATCCCGGCCGCGTGCAGCGCCTCCACCGCCCGGCGCAGCTCCGCCATGCCGCCCGGAGCCAGTCGAGGGTCGAGCGCGAAAAAGCTCACCGGATTATAGCCCCAGGCGTTCCGAAGCCCCAGCGGCCCAAGATGCCGCTCATCGATCCAGGCGGTGATGGGCATCAATTCCACTGCGCTGACATGCAGCCGCCGCAGATGATCGATGATCGCGGGATGCCCAAGCGCCGCTACCGTCCCGCGCTGCGCCTCCGGCACATCGGGATGCAGCATCGTGAAACCGCGCACCTGCAATTCGTAAATCAGCCCGCCCCGCTGGAACATAGGCGGCGCTAGATCGACCTTGGGCAGCGGCTCCACCACCACCCCCTTTGGCATCAACGCCGCCGTGTCGACCCCGTCCAATCGGGGCGCGGCAAGTCGCGGATCATAGACAAAGGGCCGATCGATCGCCCGCGCATAGGGGTCCAGCAGCAGCTTGGCTGGGTCGAACCACAGACCTGCCCCCGGTTCATAAGGTCCGTCGGCGCGCAAGCCATAGCGCGCGCGCGCGCCGACGCCCGGCACATCGAGCGACCAACTTTCCTCACCATCCCGTTCCATGGCGATCCGGGTCTCGCGATCCCCGGCATCGAACAGGCACAGCCACAGTTGCGTAGCATCAGGCGACCGTACCCGAAAATGCGTGCCGCGCTCGCCAGCCTGCGCGCCAAATGCTGCCGTCACGCCGCGCCCTGCACGAGCGAACGGAACAGTCCGGCATATTGCGCCGCGCTATGCGTCCAGGAAAAGTCAGACCGCATGCCTGCCCGCTGCATCGCTTGCCAACCGGCTTTATCCCCATGCAGCCGGATCGTCCGCGCGATCCCGCCATGCAGCGCCAGCGGATCGGATGGCGCAAACACCACGCCCGTCGCGACCCCCGCTCCAACCGCAGCCTCATTGGCGTCGATCACCGTGTCGGCCAACCCACCGACCCGCGCCACCACGGGCACGCAGCCATAGCGCAGCCCATATAGCTGGGTCAGTCCGCACGGCTCGAAGCGAGAAGGAATGAGGATCGCGTCTCCCCCTGCCTGCATCAGATGCGACAGCGGCTCGTCATAGCCGATATGCGCGCCCACCCGACCGCGATGCCGCTCGGCCGCAGACAGGAAAGCCCCCTCCAGCGGATGGTCGCCCGCCCCCAGCACCGCCAGTTTGCCGCCAAGCCCCACCAAATGATCGATGGCGTCGGCGACCAGGTCCATGCCTTTCTGCCAGGTCAGTCGGCTGACGATGATGAAGATCGGCGCATCGTCCCGGTCCAGCCTGAAATGCTTCTCCAGCGCCCGCCGGTTGGCCGCTCGCCCGCCCAACGCCCTGCTCGTATAGCGCCGCGCGATCAACTCATCGGCTGCGGGGTCCCAGATTGCCGTGTCGATACCATTCAATATGCCGTGCAGCCGGTCAGCACGCCCGTTGATCAACCCGTCCAGCCCCATGCCTTGCGTCGGCGACCTGATCTCATCGGCATAGGTAGGGCTGACCGTAGTGATCGCATCGGCAGACACCAAACCGGCCTTCAAATAGCCGATCCCGCCATAATATTCGACGCCGTCCATTCCCCACGCTTCAGGCGGTAGCCCGAGGCCCGCGAACACATCCGCGCCGAACCGGCCCTGAAAGGCCAGGTTGTGGATCGTCACCACCTTGGGCACTCTATGAGCCGGGCCGAAGCGCATATAGGCGGCCGTCATCGCCGCCTGCCAATCATGAGCATGCACCAGATCGGGCCGCCAGCCCTTCACGCCATCTTCCGCTATATCCGCGCCGACCCGCGACAATGCGGCGAAGCGGCGCCAGTTGTCGGACCAATCGGTCCCGCTTAGGTCGCCATAAGGCCCGCCTTCCCGCTTGAAGAAGTCTGGCGCGTCCAGCACCAGCAAGTCCAACTCGCCCACCTTCGCAGCCAATAACGCGGCGGAAGCGCCGAACAGCGCTTCATAGCGCCGAACGGTCTTCGTCTTCCCCAGCTTTGAAAGAACGGAAGGATAGCCAGGCACCAGCGTCCGCACGCCTATGCCATGTTCCGCCAACGCGCCCGGCAAGGCCCCCGCCACATCGGCCAGCCCCCCCGTCTTGATCAGCGGATAGATTTCGGACGCGACCGAAAGAACCTGCATCGCCACTATCTTGCCCAAGCGCCTCAGCCTGCCAGCCGGTCGATCATATATTGCGTGATTAGACACACACCATTGTCCGATCGCCGAAAGCGCTGTGCATCATGTTCGGGGTCTTCGCCAACCACCAGCCCCGGCGGGATGACCACTTCGGAATCGAGCACGCATTTATGCAATCGCGCACCCCGGCCGATCACGCAGTCCGGCATGATGATGCTCTCCGTAATGGACGAGAAGCTGTGCGTGCGCACTCCGGAAAAAAGCAGGCTTTTGTGCAGCGCGGACCCCGACACGATGCACCCGCCCGCAATAAGCGAAGAGGTCGCGGACCCGCGCCGCCCTTCCTCATTATGCACGAACTTGGCCGGAGGCGTGACTTCCGAATAGGTCCACAGCGGCCAGTTGCGGTCATATAGGTCCAGCGACGGCACCACTTCGGTCAGGTCGATATTCGCCTGCCAATAGGCGTCCAGCGTTCCCACGTCGCGCCAATAGGGCACCGGCTCGCTTTCGGCCCGCACACAGCTGCTTGAAAAGCGATGCGCCACCGCTTTCCCATGCTTGACGATATAGGGGATGATGTCGCCCCCGAAATCGCGCTTGCTGTTGGGGTCATCGGCATCCCGCCGCAATTCCTCGATCAGAAAGCGGGTGCGGAAGACATAGATGCCCATCGACGCCAGCGCCATCGCCGGGTTGCCCGGCATGCTCGGCGGCTTCTTGGGCTTTTCGACAAAGGCTGTGATGACGTCATTCTCATCGACATGCATGACGCCAAAGCCCGTCGCATCGCGCAGCGGCACCTCCAGGCACCCGACGGTGACGTCAGCGCCACTATCGACATGCTGCTGGAGCATTAGCTCATAGTCCATCTTATAAACATGGTCGCCCGCCAGAATGACCATATATTCGGGAGCATAGCTTTCGATAATGTCGATATTCTGGAACACGGCGTCCGTCGTGCCTTCGTACCATTGGCTTTCCGATACGCGCTGGCTGGCGGGCAAGATGTCGAAGCTTTCGTTGCGTTCCGGCCGGAGGAAATTCCACCCGCGCTGCAAGTGCCGGATCAGCGAATGGGCCTTATACTGCGTCGCCACGCCCATGCGCCGGATGCCACTGTTCAGCGCATTGGACAGCGCGAAATCGATGATGCGCGCCTTGCCGCCGAAATGCACCGCAGGCTTGGCGCGCCGGTCGGTCAGTTCGGCAAGGCGGCTGCCGCGTCCGCCTGCCAGGACATAGGCCATGGCGTCGCGCGCGATCGGCTGGTTTCTGGCTTGCATAGGGCTCCTCTCCTTCATGCCCGCGACCGCCTTCGCGCGTTCGTCGGTCTCAATGGTCCAGTTCCAGCATCAGGGTCGCCAGCGGCGGGATGTTGATCTCCGCCCACCCATCCTCTGCAGCGAAGACGGACCCCAGATTCCCCGTCCCGCTGCCGCCATAGTCGGCCGCATCGCTGTTCATAATTTCCCGCCAGCGCCCGCCGGCCGGCAGGCGGATGCCATAACCCTGCCGCAGCATCGGCGTGAAATGGCTGATGACGACGATGGGCGCTTCACCCGGCGCGCGCCGCGCCCAGGCGAAGACCGAATCCGCCGCCGCATCCACGAGTACCCATTCGAACCCTTCCGCCTCGCAGTCGCGGGCATGCAGCGTCGCGCGGGAGCGGTAGAGCCGGTTCAAGTCACCCACCAGCCGTTGCACCCCCTGATGCGGCGCATGGTCCAGCAGATGCCAGTCCAACGCGCGCGTCTCGCTCCACTCCTCGCGCTGGGCGAATTCCTGCCCCATGAACAGCAGCTTCTTGCCCGGATAGCCCCACATCATCGCATAATAGGCGCGCAACGTAGCGAACTTCTGCCAGTCATCCCCCGCCATCTTGTGCAGCAGCGACGCCTTGCCATGCACCACCTCGTCATGGCTCAGCGCCAGCACGAAATTCTCGGTAAAGGCGTAGAGCAGGCCGAAGGTTATATCGTCATGATGGTGGCCCCGATGCACCGGATCGCGCGCCAGATAGCGCAGCGTGTCGTGCATGAAGCCCATATTCCATTTGAACCCGAAACCTAGCCCGCCCTCATGCACCGGATGCGAAACCTTGGGCCAACTGGTCGACTCCTCGGCAATCGTCATGACGCCGCGATGCGTGCCATATAGCGCCTTGTTCATCTGCTGGAGGAAATCGACCGCCTCTATATTCTCGCGCCCGCCCTGCGCATTGGGAATCCACTCCCCATCCTTGCGCGAATAATCGAGGTACAGCATCGACGCGACCGCATCCACGCGCAGGCCATCGACATGATAGCGCTCGGCCCAAAACAGCGCATTGTTGATCAGAAACTGCGCGACCTCCCGCCGACCAAAATTGTAGATCGCGGTATTCCAGTCGGGGTGAAACCCCTTGCGCGGGTCCTCATGCTCATAGAGCGCCGTGCCGTCGAAGCGCGCCAACCCGTGCGCATCGGTGGGGAAATGCGCAGGCACCCAATCCAGGATCACGCCAACCCCCGCTCGGTGCGCGCCGTCGATAAACCGCGCAAAGCCATCCGGATCACCAAAGCGCGCGGTCGGCGCATACAGGCCAGTCGTCTGATAGCCCCAGCTTGGATCATAGGGATATTCGCTGATCGGCAGGAACTCGATATGGGTAAAGCCCATGCCCACGACATAGGGGATCAGCCGGTTCGCCAGTTCGTCCCAGCTCAGGAAATGCCCATGCTCATCCTTCTGCCAGGACCCGGCATGAACTTCATAGATTGAGACAGGCTCGCGGCGCGGGTCTGCCTTCGCCCAATGGTCGCGGTGCCGCTCGTCGCCCCATTGGTGATCGGGAACGCCCGCGACGATCGATGCGGTCGAAGGCCGCAATTCCGACCGAAATGCGAAGGGGTCGGCCTTCAGCGGCAACAGCTTGCCGTCCGGCCCCATGATCTCAAACTTGTAGGGGCTGCCCGGCCCCACCTCCGGCAGGAAAATCTCCCACACCCCGGCATCCTGCCGCCGCCGCATCAGGCCCCTGCGCCCGTCCCAGCGGTTGAAGTCTCCCATGACCGACACCCGCTGCGCATTGGGCGCCCAAACGGCGAAATGCGTGCCCTCCACCCCTTCATGGGTGATCAGATGCGCGCCCATCTTGTCGAACAGGCGGCCGTGCGATCCTTCAGCGAAATAATAATCGTCCAGCGGCCCCAGCACCGGGCCAAAGCCATAAGGATCGATCATCCGATATTCGCCGCCATCGGCATAGCTGGCGTGATAGCGCAAAGGCTGGCGCTTTCTGATCGACACCTTGCCTGAAAACAGCCCGCGCGGATCCACCTGCGTCAGTGAACCGGCTTCCTTGCCGTCCAGCCTGTAGGCCGTCACGCTGACTGCTTCGGGCAGCAGCACGCAGGCAGTAAAGCCGTTGCCCGCCGGATGAACGCCAAGCGTCGCGAAAGGATCGTCCTCACGGCCTTCCAGCAGCCGGGCGATCTTTTCCGGAGTCAGCACCGCGGCGCGCAGCCCGTCATCACAGCACCTTCCAGATATCCGTCGCATATTCACGGATGGTCCGGTCCGACGAAAACCATCCCATCCGCGCGACATTATGGATCGCCATCTTGGCCCATTTCGCCTGATCGCGCCAGATGGCATCTACCTTTCTCTGGGCGGCTGAATAGCTGTCGAAATCGGCCGCCACCATGAACCAGTCATGGTCGTAAAGCCCCTGGATCAGGTCGCGATAGCGGTTCGGCTCGTCCGGCGAAAAGACACCGCTGGCGATAGCCTCCAGCGCCTGCCCCAGTTCGCGGCTCTGCGCGATCACGTTGCGCGGATCATGACCCTGGGCCCGCCGTTCGTTCACCTCCTGCGCGGTCAGGCCAAAGATCACGATATTCTCTTCGCCGACATGGTCGCGCATCTCGACATTGGCGCCGTCCAGCGTGCCGATGGTCAGCGCGCCGTTGACCGCGAACTTCATGTTCCCGGTGCCGGACGCCTCCATGCCCGCGGTCGAAATTTGCTCCGACAGGTCCGCTGCGGGGATCATCATCTCAGCCAGCGAAACATTGTAATTAGGCACGAACTGCACCTTCAGCAGCCCCTGCACCGCAGGGTCGTGATTGACCGCCCGGGCGACGTCTCCCGCCAGCTTTATGATCAGCTTGGCATTATGATAGCTCGGCGCCGCCTTGCCACCGAACAGCTTCACGCGCGGCACCCAGTCCCGCTCGGGATGCGACCGGATTTGATCGTATAGCGACACCGCTTCGATGATGTTGAGCAGTTGGCGCTTATATTCGTGGATGCGCTTGATATGGATGTCGAACAGAGCCGCCGGATCTATCCGCGCGTTCACGCGCTGCTTCAGAAGGTCCGCCAGCGCCACCTTGTTGGCGCGCTTTACTGCAACGAACTTCTCCTGAAAGGAGGCATCGTCGGCAAAGCGATCCAACTCCCGCAGCGCCTCCGGATCGTCCATGAACCGGTCGCCGATCGCCTCGCGGATCAACCCGAAAAGCCCCGGATTGCATTGCATCAGCCACCGGCGGAAGGTAACGCCATTGGTCTTGTTATTGATCCGCGCTGGATAGAGCCGGTGGAAATCGGCGAACACCGTTTCCTTCATCAACTCGGTATGCAGCGCCGACACGCCATTGACACTATGCGATCCGGCAAAGGCCAGGTTGCCCATCCGCACCCGCCGCTCGCCGCCCTCATCGATCAGCGATATACAGCCGATCGCCCGGTCGTCGAAGTGACCCGATCGCCGTGCCTCGCCCAGCAACCGGCTGTTGACGGCATAGACGATCTGCATGTGCCGGGGCAGCAGCCGCTCGAACAGCGGCACCGGCCAACTCTCCAGCGCCTCGGGCAGCAGCGTGTGGTTGGTATAACTGAACGTCCGCCGCGTCACGTCCCAGGCTTCGTCGAAATCCAGGCCGTGATCATCCAGCAGGATCCGCATCAGTTCAGCAACCGCCACAGCGGGGTGGGTGTCGTTCAGCTGGATCGCGGCCTTGTCCGCCAGCGTGCTGATGTCGCCGAAATATTGGATGTGCCGCCGCACTATGTCCTGCAGCGAAGCGGAGGAGAAGAAATATTCCTGCCGCAGCCGCAATTCCTGTCCGGCAGGCGAACTGTCCGCAGGATAAAGCACCCGCGTCAGCGCCTCCGCCCGGTTGCTCTCGGCCAGCGCGCCCAGATGGTCGCCCGCATTGAAGCGGTCGAGCAGGATCGGGTCGATCGGCTGCGCCTCCCACAGCCGCAGCGTGTTGACCCGCTTGCCCCTCCATCCCACGATCGGCGTGTCATAGGGCGTGGCGATCACGCGTTCCGTGGGTCGCCAGTGCATCTGGTGCAGCCCTGCATCCGCACCCTCCGCCGGGTCCACCCGTCCGCCGAAGCCGATCTCGTAACTCGCCTCGCGCCGCTCGAACTCCCATGGATTGCCATGCGTCAGCCAGGTCTCCGGCAGTTCCACCTGCCAGCCGTCCGAAATTTCCTGCCGGAACATGCCGTTCACATAGCGGATGCCATAGCCATAAGCTGGCACGTCCACCGTCGCCATGCTCTCCATGAAACAGGCCGCCAGCCGCCCTAGGCCCCCATTGCCCAGCGCCGCGTCGGGTTCCAGCGCCGCTATGACGTCCAGGTCCACGCCCAATGAATTGAGCGCCGCCTGCACCTCGTCCAGCATCTCCATGTTGGACGCCGCATCGCGCATCAGGCGGCCGATCAGAAATTCCAGGCTCAGATAATAGACCCGCCGCCCTTGTTCCTCGTAGGTTTTCTGGGTCGAGGCGATCCAGGCGTCGATCACGCGGTCGCGGATCGACAGGATCACCGCATGCAACCAGTCGTGGGGCTTTGCAGCCTCCGCATTTTTGCCGATGCGATAGGTCAGCCGCTCGACGATCTCATGGGCCAGCGCCTGTGGATCGACTTGCCGGGGCGCGGGCTTGGGAAGGGTGGTGTTGCCCTTGAGGTTCATGATTGGCGTCCCCTTGGCTGAATCCGGCCCCGATGATGGCACAGGCTCCTCACCCTCGCCAACAGCAAATTTTGCAGCGCAGCATGATCCTTATGATTGTGGATCAGCCCCGCCGATCACGGATTGCCGCGCGTACGCCCTCGCGCAGCTGGCGGCGCACCGGATAGGCGCTCGATGGCAGATGTTGTGTCAACAAAAGGCCGATAATGCTCTCGCGCGGATCGATGAAGAAGAAGGTCGAAAACACCCCGCCCCAGAAATATTCTGCCGTCTTGAGATCGGTCGCAAAGCCGAGGCCGAAGCCAACGCCTGCATAATCCGCCTCGCTGAACATTGACGATGAGTGACGGGCAAGATCACCGCCGCCCGGCAGATGGTTGGCACGCATGCTGGCGACCGTCGCGGGCTTGAGAAGGCGGACGCCATCCAGTTCGCCGCCCCGCAACAGCATCCGGGCGAACCGATTATAATCCGCTGCGGTTGAGATCAGCCCGCCGCCCCCTGAGTGGAATCGAAGCTTACGCCTCCATCCGCTGCGCGCACCACGGTCGTAAAGCGACAATCGGCCGTCCTGATCCAATTGCCAGGCGTCCGTCATCCGCTCTACCTTCTCCTCGGGCAGCTCGAAAAATGTGTCCATCATGCCGAGCGGACCGAATATGCGCTGGGATAAGAAGGCATCAAGGGGAAGGCCACTCAGCCGCTCCACAACCACGCCCAGCACATCGGTGGAAACAGAATAATTCCACCGCTCGCCCGGCGAAAATTCCAGCGGCAGCCCAGCCAGCGCTTCGATGAATTCGTCCGCACTGCGCTTCTGCTGAAATTCGTCCAACCCCAATTCGCGATAACGCGCATCGATCGAGGTTTGCCGCTGAAGTCCGTAGGTCAGGCCGGACGTATGCCTTAGCAAGTCGATCATCCGCATCGGCTGCCGCAACGGCCGCCCATCCGTCCCCACGCGCAGCTTTGAAAATTCCGGCAGGACATGGGTCACCGGATCGTCCAGCGCAACAAGCCCCTGTTCGACCAGCATCATGAAGGCGGCGGAGGTCACCGGCTTTGTCATCGACGCGATCCGAAACAGCGAGTCATCCACCAACGGTTCCTGCGTCGCGCGGCCGACCCCGCTCACATGCGACAGCAGCACATGTTCGTCCCGCGAGACCAGTAGTTGCAGATGCGGAAGCTTGCCCGTCGCGACATAATCGGCGTGCAGCGCGCAAGCTAAAGCATCCAATCGCACCGGGTCCATGCCCGCGGCCTCCGCTGCCGCTACGTCAACCTGCGTCCTCGCCTGCATCCTGCCTCCAAACCGGCTCCTTATTGTCCGCTAAAGCAGCGCGAACTGCAGGACAATGGCGGCGTCGGCTTTCGCTTGTCCATTGCCAAAGCCCTGCGCTGCCCTCTATCTCAACCTGCCTTCACCTGCACGGGACCCAATAGGGCATGGCCAGCGGCCTATCTGCGATATTTCTGAACAACCGCCCCGCCTTGCTGCGATTCCTGCGCGCGCGCGGCGCGGGCGACGATGCCGAGGATTTGCTGCAGGACATGTGGATGAAATTGGAGTCGAAGGACCTCGGCCCCGTCTCCGATCCGTTGCCCTATCTCTACCGCATGGCCAACAATCTCATGCTGGACCGTTATCGCTCAGCCACCCGGCGCGAGCGGAGGGAGCAGCATTGGGCGGAGGGCGGCGGTGGTGTGATGGCTGACCCAAGCGAAGACATCGCCGTCGATGAAAGGCTCATTCTCGCCCAGCGCCTGGAAGAGGCCGAAGCCGTGCTGCACGGCCTTGGTCCCCGCGTCGAACTGGTGTTCCGCCGCTTCCGCATCGAAGGCGTCGGACAGCGCCTCATTGCCGAGGAATTGGGCGTCAGCCTGACCACCGTGGAGAAGGATCTTCAAAAGGCTTATCGCGCGCTTATCGCACTCCGGCAAAGGCTGGATACGGAATGAGCGGGCGCGCGCCGTCTCTCCCGGCATGGGGTCATATATGACAGGGGCCAGCATAATGCTGCACGAGGAAGCGCTCGGATGGGTCATCCGCATGCGCGATCCGGAATTTACAGATTGGGACGCTTTCACCCTCTGGCTGGAAGCAGACCCCGCCCACGCGCCTGCCTATGACGCGCTGCTGGCGGCAGACGCTGACCTACCCGACCTCTTGCCCGCGGATCCCATCTTCGTGGGCGCACCCGCCAATGATCCGGGCGAGCGGCGATGGCGCCCGATGCGCTGGATCGGTGGTGGCGCGCTGGCCGCCGCTTTGGTGGCCGCGCTCTCAATTGGTCTATGGAACCGCACCGACATCTACAGCGTCACCACCCGTCCCGGCGAAACCCGCACCATCGCGCTGAATGACGGTACGCGCATCGACCTTAATGGCGGCACGATCCTCAGGCTCGACCATAATAATAGCCGCTTCGCCGCCCTCGACAGCGGGGAAGCCGCCTTCACCGTGCGGCACGACCCGCGCAACCCGTTCCGCGTGACCGTTGGCGATGCGCTGTTCGAGGATGCGGGCACGATCTTCAACATCGTCCACAGCGGCGGGATGACGCGCATCGACGTATCAGAAGGCAAGGTCATCTATAATCCGCAGACGCAGGCCATCGCCCTCCCCGCAGGCCGCGCACTAACCCAAGACGCCACCGGCCTGCGCGTCATGAACATCGCCCGTCAAGCCGTCGCAAGCTGGCGTCAGGGACAGCTGAGCTACGACAATATGCCCGTGGCCCAGATCAGCGCAGACATTGCGAGGTCGCTCGGCGTTCGGCTGGCGACAACGCCAGGCGCAGGCGCTGCCCGCTTCACCGGCACCATCCGGCTCGATCGCAACGCCCCCCGCTTTTTCGCCACCGCCGCCCCGCTCATGGGCCTTTCCGCCATCCGGCAAGGCGACGGTTGGTTGCTGAAGGAAGGGGATGCCGCGCCACGCTGACGTCCTTTTCGTCACCGCCATAGCCTTAGCGGCCGTATCGCCAGCCAGCGCGGCGGACAGACAGATGATCAGCATCGCCCCCGGACGGCTGGGCGAGGCGGTGATCGCGCTCGGCCACCAAACCGGGGCCAGCATCGGCATTTCAGACCAGTCGCTAACGGCGCTCCCCACGCCAGCGGTGCACGGCCACCTGTCCTCGGAAGCCGCCTTGAAACGATTGCTTCGCGGCACCGGCGCGACCCTCCAACGCATTGACGCCAACAGTTGGCGCGTCATCCGCCGCCTTCCCAAACGCCGTCCCTCTCTCGCCTTCGGTCCACCGCAGCCTCCCCCGGCGGCAACCCCACCCCCGGCGGAAATCATCGTCACCGCCTCAAAGCGCGACCTTCCCCTGCCGCGCTATCCCGGCATGGTCGAGGCCATCGACTATGGCGCGATTACCAGCGGGGAAGCGGCATCAGGCACGGCCAGCCTGCTCAGTCGCGTCGCCAGCCTCAGTTCGACCCATGCGGGACCGGGACGGAACAAGCTGTTCCTCCGCGCCATCGCCGACTCCGCCGTCGCTGGCCCTACTCAGGCGACGACGGGACAATATCTGGGCGACATGCGCCTCAACTATGCCGCGCCCGATCCAGACCTGCGGCTCTACGACATGCAGGGTGTGGAGGTGCTGGAAGGGCCACAGGGCACGCTTTATGGTGCGGGATCGCTGGGCGGCATCATCCGCATGATCCCCAATCCGCCCAATCTGACGCGCTATGGCGGCCTACTATCCGCGGGCTTCAGCGCAACCCAGCATGGCGACCCCGGCGGCGATCTGTCCGCAACCCTCAATCTCCCCATCGTCGCGGAAAGGCTGGCGCTGCGGCTGGTTGGATATGGGGTGCGGGAGGGCGGATATATCGACGACGTCCAGCGCAACCGCGACGACGTAAACCGCACCGACATATATGGCGGCCGCGCCACGCTCCGCTTCGCCCCTACCGAAAACTGGATCATCGACCTCAGCGGAGTGTACCAGCATATCAGCGGGGACGACGCGCAATATGCCGACAAGACGGCTGGCCACCTCGACCGCGCGTCCAGCGTGGCTCAGCCTTATTCGTCCGACTATGCGCTCGCCAATCTGCGGGTGGAGCGGCAGTGGAGCGACCTTCGCTTCATCTCCTCGACCGGCTTTGTCCGGAACATCCTGTCCGAAAGCTATGACGCGACGCAGCCCAACACCCCGGCCAGCCTTTTCCGGCAGCATAATCGCGTAACGATATTCTCGACCGAAAACCGCCTCGTCCGGGATCTCGAAAATGGCCTGGGCTGGATCCTCGGCGTCTCCTATCTCGAAAGCACATCGACGATCAGCCGCTCGCTGACCTCGTTCGGCATGGCGCCCGTGGCAGCGCAGGTCATACCGGGCGTGCCCCTTTACGGCTTCGGTATGCCCGCGACGACCACCGGCGTTCGCAACCGCATCCATGAAGCCACTCTCTTCGGCGAAGCCTCGTTCGAACCGATAGCCGGGCTTGTCGCGACGCTGGGTGGACGCGTCACTAACAGTCGGCTTTCGGGCCAGGCGATCGATCCCATCTCGCTGCTGTCCAGCGCCGAGATCGCCCGCGCCGAAGCTGCCGCGGATCGCAACGAAACCATGTTTCTCCCGTCCCTGTCGCTGCTGAGCGACGCCATCCCCGGCCTTACCCTCTACGCTCGTTTCCAGCAGGGCTTCCGTCCAGGCGGCCTGGCGGTGGACGATCAACATGTGCTGCGCTTCAGCAACGACCGCGCATCAACATTGGAACTTGGCATCCGTAAGGGCCTTGCCGGGCGCGATCCGATCGCGATCAGCGCCAATGTCGCCTATACCGACTGGCGAGACATCCAGGCGGATGTGATCGATCGGATCGGCCTGCCGGCGACGGCGAATATCGGCGACGGACGCATTTATACGCTCGAAGGCCGCATCGCCGTCAGGCCGTTGCCCGGCCTCACCCTGGACGGCAGCATCGTCTATAATGACAGCCGCCTCAGCCGCCCTACCCCCTATGTGAGGGCGCTGGCCATCGCCGATCAGTCGATGACGCTGCCCAATGTCGCCAACCTCGGCGGCAGGCTAGCGATCGACTATCGCAGTGGGATCAGCAACGACATCAGCCTGAATCTGAATGGATCGGCCCGCTATGTCGGCAAGTCGCGCGTGGGCATAGGGCCCATCCTTGGCCGCAACCAGGGCGATTATTTCGATACGGCGGTCACCGCCAGCCTTGCGCGCGGTCCCGTCCAACTCTCGCTTTCCCTCAGCAACATCCTGGACAGCAGCGGCAACCGCTTCTCGCTCGGCACGCCCTTCAACCTGCGCGGCGATTATGTGACGCCGCTCAGGCCAAGAACGCTCCGGGTCGGCATAGACTTCGCCTTTTAAATCTTGAAAGTGGCCGTGGCAGATGCGCCCACTTCTCCGTTCGGTTCGAGCGAAGTCGGGACGCCCCGCGCGGCTTCGCTGGGCAGCAACGCATTTATGTCAGTCATCATGCTCCAAAGAGGACGGCAAACCCCATCCCGCGCCGTCTAGCAGATGAAAAGCTGGCGGGCGCCACCCCACGACCCTCCTGGTCCGCCGGCCCTGCCATGAGGCAGTCCCGCCCCCCGGGACATGCCTTGTGGGCGGGGACGCTGCTTGCTCCTCAGGCGGCGTCCCCCTTGCCCTTAGGGGTGAACGGCAAAGTCGAAAATGCGCGCTGATCCGGTGCCATGGCTCCACATCCCCGGCCCCGCCCCCGCGCTTATCGAGTAGATGAAGCCATATTCGCCCGCCGGGAGATCGGCTGTAGGCGTGACCTTGAACACGCCCGGCGTCACCTGCTCATAGTCGAAGGCGATCCGGTCCTTGTCCATGACGCCGGACTTTGCGCCCGCCAGGTTCATGCTCCCCGTCCGCGTCTCGCGCCGGTCCTTCTTGACGTCGAAGCGGATGAGCGTGAACTCATTGGGTGACGTGATCGCGCTTGCCGGGCCGGATAGCCAGGGTGAAGGCGTGCCGGCCTGGGAAAGGCTGCGGGTCGCTTCATCGAAGTAGAAATAGAATGTCGGCCGCGCCCGCCCGGTTCGGACCCTGGCCGTGACATTCGGGATCACCGCCTTGATGCTGAGTGACGCCAGCCCGCCGGTGAAGGCATAGCCGAGCAGCCCGCCAGTCTTGCTCTGGTTCGACGTCGTCGGGTCGATCCGTACCATGCGCGCGTCGCTCAACAGATACAGGCCCGACGGATGCGGCGTCAGCGGATCAGGGGAATCGGCGGAATAGGCCGCCTTCGCCGAAACCGCTCCTTGTGAACCGGACTCGATCATCGCTGCGATCACCGGCCCCGGCACGCCGCGTTTCTTCAGCGCGATCAGGTCGTCCGTCGTCAGCGCATAATTGCCGGCAGACGCCCTGATCTTCCCGATCACCGCGTCATCGCCAAGACCCGCCTGAACCAGCGCCACGACCATGTCGTTGGTCAGCGTCTCGGCCCGCGCCGTCATCGGCGACAGGCCGGACGCCATCAGCGCCAGCACGGCAATCAGTCTGCCTGCTTTCATGTCCACCCCCCCGTTTGACGGAAGCGCCCCCGCGTCCGCCCGATACCCCAAGGGTTTAGACAGCGGCCTCCGATTTACGCAAGCGCCTTGCGAACCAGTTCGTTCACGACCTGGGGATTGGCCTTGCCCTGCATCGCCTTCATCGTCTGTCCGACGAAGAAGCCGAACAGCGCTTCCTTGCCCGCCTTATACTGATCGACCTTGTCGCCATTATCGGCCAGCACCTTCGCCACCGCCGCTTCGATCGCGCCGGTGTCGCTGGTCTGTTTGAGGCCCTTTTCCTCAACGATCCTGGGTGCCCGCTCGCCGGTCTCCAGCATGATCTCGAAGACCTGCTTGGCAATGGTGCCCGAGATGGTGCCATCGGCGACGAGCGCCAGCAGTTCCGCGCCCTCTTCCGGCCCAACCGGGCTGTCTTCCAAGCTCTTGCCCAGACGATTAAGCGCACCATACAGCTCCGACAGCAGCCAGTTGGCCGACGCCTTGGCGACTTCCCCCTCGCTCTTCTTCTGGATGCGCGCACCTTCCGCAAGCAGCGCCTCAAACCAGCGCGCGGTATCCGCATCCGCGGTCAGCGTCGCTGCGTTATAAGGGGAAAGGCCCAACTGCTCTTCGTAGCGGCGGCGCTTGGCGTCCGGCAGCTCGGGCAGCGACTGGCGGCACTCTTCCAGAAACGCGTCGTCCAGTTCCAGCGGCAGCAGGTCTGGATCCGGGAAGTAGCGATAGTCATGCGCATCTTCCTTCGACCGCATGGACCGGGTCTCATTCTTGTCCGGATCGTAAAGGCGGGTTTCCTGCACCACCTTGCCGCCAGCCTCCAGCACATCGACCTGACGGCTGGCCTCATATTCGACCACCGCCATGACGAAGCGGACCGAGTTCACATTCTTGGTCTCGGTGCGGGTGCCGAACTCATGACCTGGCTTGCGTACGGAGACGTTGACGTCTGCGCGCATAGAACCCTGGTCCATATTGCCGTCGCACGAGCCGACATAGCGCAGGATGGTCCGCAGCTTGGAAAGATAGGCCCCGGCTTCGGCGGGCGAGCGCATGTCCGGCTTCGACACGATTTCCATCAACGCCACGCCAGAACGGTTCAAATCGACATAGGACCGCGTCGGATGCTGATCGTGCATCAGCTTGCCCGCATCCTGCTCGACATGGATACGCTCGATGCCGATCCGCTTCGTTGCGGCGTCGGGATTCTTCTCGTCGAGATTGATCTCGATCGCGCCCTCGCCCACCAACGGGTGGTACAGCTGGCTGATCTGGTAACCCTGAGGCAAGTCCGCGTAGAAATAATTCTTGCGGTCAAAGCGCGACCATTTGTTGATCTTGGCGTCGATCGCCATGCCGGTGCGTACCGCCTGGCGGATGCACTCGCGGTTGGGCACGGGCAACATGCCTGGCATCGCCGCATCGACCAGCGACACCTGAGTGTTCGGTTCCGCACCGAAAGCCGTCGCCGCGCCGGAAAAGAGCTTCGCCTGGCTCGTTACCTGCGCATGGACTTCCAGGCCGATCACGACCTCCCACTCGCCGGTTGCGCCCAGAATGCGATATGCTGTCTCGGTCATCTTCTACACCGTCATCCCAGCGAAAGCTGGGATCTCTCTTTTCTAATGTCACAACATAGGCACTGAGATGCCAGCTTCCGCTGGCATGACGACACCTGTTACCACCACTTCTCCGGCCGCGCCGTGAATCCGGCGCGCTCCTCGATCGCAAGCCCCGCGTTCAGCACGGTCTGCTCGTCCAGCGCCTTGCCGATAATCTGCAATCCCAGCGGCAAACCTTGCGCATCCAGCCCACCCGGCACCGCCATGGCGGGCAGACCCGCCAGCGAAGCCGGAACCGTGAAGACGTCGTTCAGATACATGGCCAGCGGATCGGCCTGCTTCTCGCCCAGCGCAAAGGAAGCGCTCGGTGCAGTCGGCGTCAGCAGCAGGTCGCAATTCTCGAAAGCCTGCTCGAAGTCGCGCGCGATCAGTGCCCGAACCTTCTGCGCCTGCGTATAATAGGCGTCATAGAAGCCCGCCGACAGCACATATGTGCCGATCATGATGCGGCGCTTGACCTCCGGCCCGAAACCGGCGGCGCGGGTCGCGGCATACATGTCTTGCAAGCCCGCCCCATCGGGCAGGTCGCGTTGGCCGTACCGCACACCGTCATAGCGGGCGAGGTTCGAGGAAGCCTCGGCAGGCGCGATGATATAATAGGTCGGCAGCGCATATTTGGTGTGCGGCAGCGACACCTCCACCACCTCGGCGCCCGCATCCCTCAGCCATTCGATCCCGCGATCCCACATCGCGGAGATTTCCGCATTCAGGCCATCGGGGCGATATTCCTTAGGAATGCCGACCTTCTTGCCGCGCAGGTCGCTGGAAAGCCCTGCCTCCCACTGCGGCACCGCCAGATCGAGCGAGGTCGAATCCTTGGGATCAAAGCCCGCCATCGTCTCCAGCAGGATCGCATTGTCCCGCACCGTCCGCGCCATCGGCCCTGCCTGATCGAGCGACGAGGCAAAGGCGACGATACCCCAGCGCGAGCAGCGGCCATAGGTCGGTTTGATACCCGAAATCCCGGTAAAGGCCGCAGGCTGGCGGATCGAGCCACCCGTATCGGTCCCGGTCGCCGCCGGACACAGCCGCGCCGAAATCGCCGCGGAAGACCCACCCGAAGACCCACCCGGCGCCAGCGCGGCATTATCGCCACCGCCGCGCCGCCATGGCGAGATCACATTGCCAAAATAGCTCGTCTCGTTGGACGACCCCATGGCGAACTGGTCGAGGTTGAGCTTGCCCAGCATCCCCGCGCCCGCATCCCACAGCTTCTTCGATACCGTGGACTCATAGGTCGGCGTGAACCCCTCCAGCATGTGGCTGGCGGCGGTCGTCTGCACGCCTTCGGTGCAGAACAGGTCCTTCATGCCGATCGGCACGCCCGAAAGCGGCTTCAGAACCTCGCCCGCAGCCTTGGCCTTATCGGCGGCATCGGCGGCATCCAGCGCCTTCTCCGGCGTTTCGACAATAAAGGCGTTCAGCGCCTTGGCGGCAGCGACATTGGCGTTGAACGCCTGCGCCGCTTCGCGCGCCGAAAAGTCGCCCGCGCGAAAGCCGTCACGGATTTCCGCGACCGTCAGATCAGTCAGATTGCTCATTATTCGATCACCTTGGGGACCGCGAAAAAGCCATGTTCGGCCTGCGGCGCATTGGCCAGCACCCGGTCGCGGACATCGCCATCGGTCACGGCGTCCTCACGCAGGCGCAGCTTGTTGGGGATGACGGCGGTCATCGGCTCAACGCCGGTCACATCCACCTCGCCCAATTGCTCCACCCAGCCAAGGATGTTGTTGAGTTCCGGCACCATCGCTTCGGCTTCGGCGTCGGTCACCGAAATACGCGAAAGGCTGGCGATCTTCTTTACGGTCTGCAGGTCTATCGACATGGGCCGCCGCTACCACCCGCTCACGCCCGCTTCAAGTCCGCACTTGCGCACTACCAGCACCTGCGCCAGACAAGCGCCGCCAGAGGCGCGGGTCGGGGCCCCGCCGAAGTGACGGAGAGCAAAGCCTTGGCCCGCAAGTTCCTTTATGTCGTCGCCAGCCTGATCGTGCTGGTGATCGCGGCGTTGCTGGTTTACCGAATCTGGGGCATGCAGCTGATCCGCGCCGTCATGGTGCCGCGCGAAGCCTTCGCCCCGCTCTCCCCACTGCCCCCCAACGCCTATGATGATCCCAAGATGTGGATCGCCCGTCCCGACATCACGACAGGCAATCCCGCGCTCTGGAAACCCGCAGGCGTGAAGGACCAGCCCACCGCGCAGAAGGCCGCTATCTTCTTCATTCACCCCACCTCCTACATCACCACGCTCGGCGACGCGCATTGGAACATGCGCCTGGATGACAAGGATTCGCTCGCGACTGCCCGCCGCTTCGTGCAGGGGCAGGCAAGCGCCTTCAATGCCGTGGGCGACGTCTGGGTCCCTCGCTACCGCCAGGCGAACTACGGTGCCTTCCTCACCGACAAGCCCGCAGGCGATCAGGCCCTCTCCGCCGCCTATCACGACGTAGTCCAGGCGTTCGCCGCTTTCCTGAACGCCAATCCCACCGGTCCGCTGATCCTCGCCGGGCACAGCCAGGGCTCGCGCCACCTCCTCCAGCTCCTGCGTGAACAGGTAGCCGGCAAGCCCGTCGCATCCCGCGTCGCTGCCGTCTATGCCGTGGGTTGGCCCGTTTCGGTCGAAGCCGATCTCCCCGCGCTCGGCCTACCCGCCTGCGCGCGCCGCGATCAGGCGCACTGTATTGTCAGCTGGCAAAGCTATGCCGAGCCCGCCGATCCATCACCCGTCGTCCAGACGTTCGAACGCCGCAACGGCTACACCGGCAAGCCGCGCAAGGGCACGCACATGCTCTGCACCAACCCGATCACCGGCGCCTTCAACGGAGCCGCCCCAGCAAGCGCCAATCGCGGCACACTCGATAGTCGCGACGAAGCCAAGCCGCCGCGTCTCCTTAAGGGCGTCGTCCCCGCCCGCTGCGACACCAGCGGCGTGCTGATGATCGGCGAGCCGGTGGACATGGGCCCCTTCACCCTTCCGGGCAACAACTACCATGTCTATGATTACAGTCTTTTCTGGGGGGATGTTCGCGAAGACGCCCGCCAACGCCTCGCGGCGTTCCTGACGAAATGACCACCCTCCTCACTGCCGACCGCGCCGCCTTCCGCGAAGCCCTTCCGCAAGGCGGCCGCCTGCTCGGCATGGACGTAGGCACAAAGACGATCGGCCTTGCCCTGTGCGACGCGGGCTGGTCCATTGCGAGCCCGGCCCACACCGTCTCGCGCGGCAAGTTCAGCAAGGACAAGATCGCCCTTGCCGCCTTCATGGAGCAGCAGCAGGTGAAGGGCGTCGTGATCGGCCTACCCCTGAACCTCGACGGCAGCGAAAGCCCCCGCAGCCAGGCGAGCCGCGCTTTCGCCCGCAACATTGCCGACTTGGGGCTCCCCATTTTCCTCTGGGACGAACGCTGGTCCACCCAGGCGGTCACCCGCACCCTGCTCGAAGCCGACGCCAGCCGCGCCCGCCGCGAAGAGCTGGTGGACAAACTCGCCGCCAGCTATATTCTCCAGGGCGCGATCGATGGCCTGATGGCCGGATTTTGACGACACGGGGTCAGGCACTCATCCCTCAAACGCCGAAATAATCGGACAAGGCCCCTCCTCCGACGCATGACAAGCGCTCGCCAACCGCCGCAGCGCATCCCGCGCCGCCTGCAACTCCGCGATCTTCGAATCCAGCGCCGCCAGCCGCTCCGCCGCCAACTCCCGCGCTCTCGCCCGGTCTTCCCCGGCATCCAGCCGCAGCAACTCACCAATCTGCTCCAGCGTGAAACCTGCCCCCTGCGCCGATCGGATAAAGCGCAACCGCCGCACATCGTCCTCGCCATACCGCCGCACGCCGCCGCTGCCCCCACGCTCCGGCGTCCCGAGCAATCCCTTGCGCTGATAAAAGCGCACCGTTTCGACGCCCACGCCGCCAGCGCGCGCCAGACCAGAAATCGTCATCGCCATACTTGACTCCGGACCATGGTACGGAACCCATATAGGCGGCATCGGATCACGAACAAAGGCCATGCCATGACTTCATCAGCCGCCCTCGTCAGCACCCCGACGCGCACCGCGCAACTCCACCGCATGGTGATGCCGGGCCATGTCTGCCCCTATGGCCTCAAGGCGCGCTGGCTGCTCCAGCGAAAGGGATATGTGGTTGAGGATCATTGGCTCACCACCCGCGAGCAGGTCGATGCGTTCAAAGCTGCTCATGACGTCAAAACGACGCCACAGATCTTCATCGGCGGCGAACGGATCGGCGGCCATGATGACCTGCGCCGCCATCTCGGCCTGAAAGTCGCCGACCCAAAAGCTACGACTTATACCCCGGTCCTGGCCGTTTTCGCCGTGGCCGCGCTGCTTGGCCTGGCGCTCACCTGGCTGACCGGGATGCCGCTCGCCAGCATCATGACCGTCGAACATTTCATCGCCATCAGCATGATGCTGCTCGCCATGCTGAAGCTGCAGGATGTGGACCGCTTCGCCACCATGTTCCTGAACTACGACCTGCTTGCCCGGCGCTTCGTCCCTTATGGCCGCATCTACCCTTTCCTTGAGCTCGGCGCGGGCGTGCTGATGCTGACGGGGCTTCTCAACTGGCTCTCCATCCCCGTCGCCCTATTCATCGGCGGCATCGGCGCCGCCTCGGTGTTCAAGGCCGTCTATATCGACAAGCGCGAACTCAAATGCGCCTGCGTCGGCGGCAGCAGCAATGTGCCGCTGGGGTTCGTGTCCCTGACGGAGAATATCATGATGATGGCGATGGCATTGTGGATGCTGGCAGGGCGCTAGACCGCCACTCAATGGAGCGGGCTATATCACTGCCCCCCATGCAGCAGATCAAACCCCATCCCGCCCGTAAACATCAGGCAGGAACTGCACCCCCTGCCCGATCGGCACCGCAGTCAAATAGGTGAGGTAAACCGGCACCGGCTGGGGCAGCGGAACATGCTGCTCGGGTTCGCCGCTCTCCGCCACCAACGGCTTGCCGAAGAACCAGCGGCCCAGCCTTTGCGCATCCTCCAACCGGACGCATCCATTGCTGAAATGCCGCGCCGGTTTGGCAAGCAGATCGCGCGAAGGCGTATCGTGCAGGTAGATGCCCAGATCATTGGGGAACATGAACTTCACCTTCCCCATGGCATTGGCGCCGCCCGGCAACTGACGCACGCGCAACTGCTGCCGCCCGTCCGCCACCGCCTGCCAATCGATCTCGGTCTCGTCCAACCGCCGGGCATTGGCGCCCCAGTCAGACAACGCCTCATAGTTGAGCTGGCTCAGAGACGCGCCGTTCAGGATGCGCTGGGACAGCTTCCGCTGCACCAGGTCGGACGGCACGTTCCAATAAGGATTGAGCGTGGCGTAACGGATCATGCCCGCCATCAACGGCGTCTGGCTTTCCGGTGCGCCAGCGACGACCTTCATCGTCCCGTCCTGCCGCCCATTGCTAAAGTACCAAAGCCGGGCCGACGCCGCATCCACCACCACATGCCGCACCCATGGCCCCGGCAACAATCGCGCCCTATCCAGGTTGAGCGCCAGCATCCGGTCGTACCAGCCAGAGGGCCGATTGAGCGCCTCGACCGTCTGCGCGCCCGCAACGCCATCCGCCTTCAGGCCATGATCGGCCTGAAACGCTCGCACCTTGGCGGCGAGCGCCTTGTCGTAGCTGCCCCCCTCCGCAAGGCCCAGCCGACGGCGCAGCAAGACGGCCGCCTGCCCCTTCACCCCCGGCCGCAGCTTCGCGCCTGCAGAGACCATGACGTCAGGCAGGTTCCCCCAACGCTCGGCGAACCCCTGCCGCGCTGTGCGCAGCTGCATATAAAATGGGTTCATCCAACCGGCTTGACGCACATAGTCGGTAAAGGAAGCCGCGACAGCGGCGGCACGCAATATCTCCGCGGGGTCATCGTCGCGCGGCTGCACCTCTGGATCGAGATAGCGCATCTTCACGCGTTTCGATGGACGCCGCATGTCGCGCACGATCGCAGAGAAGGATTTGGAAAGCGCCAGGTCGGCCCGCGCCAGCAGCTTGGGATCGCCGCCTCCGGAATTCGCCTCCTCGACCACCCGCTCGAGGTCGCGCAGGTCATAATCCTTGGGATCAAGCCCATCGGCACGCGCGGTGCGGATCAGGTCCAGCAAGGCATCGGCCTGGCCGCCGACCCTGCTCCCATCCACCCATAGTGGCCAATAGCCGCGCGGCGCGTAGAAATCGCGCAGCTTGCCGCCCACCGATGCGCGAATTTCCGCACCAATACTGGATCGCACACCCTCTTGACCCGCCGCAGGCTGGGCAAGCGCGGATGACTCAATCAAGGCGACCGCCAACAGCGCGGCGATCATCGGCGCGCAAATTTGGCGGGCGCGGCGAACATGCCGCGCCCTAAAAGCCATATCGGTCAGCCGCGTTCTCCGCGTCTGGACGGCGGCGGCGGCGGCGGTGGCGGCGGCGGACATGGCGGCCCCATCACCTCATGATACATGCCGTCCGGCGAGTAATAGCCATCGATGATGCCATCGCCGTTGCGATCCGCCGCGACAGTGCCGGCAATCGCACCGGGGCCGACTGGCGGCGCGGGCGCGATAGGTTCATCTCTCGTCGTCGAGCAAGCGCTTAATCCAAGCGCAGCTCCGCCAAGAAGAGCCAAAAGCCTGATGTTCATATCCTCTCCCTTGGCGCAACGAGGACCGTGCGCCGGTTTTAGGTGGGCACTGCGGAATGCAGCGGAGGTGTAACGACCCACGTGGCCTTTCGAACCCATTACCGGAGCGCAATGACGGTGAGATGTGCCTAATGCACGATTAACCGTGCACGACCATTTGAGGGCGATATCGCAAAAACGCGTTCGCTTCTCCCACCTCCGTTCAGGATGAGCGTGCCGAAGCCCACGCTCCATAGTCAGCTTACTCGCCCGCCAGCGGAACTAAGGCGTCAGCCCTCAACCCAATCCGCCGACGCAATGCCCTGCGCATAGAGCAGCACGGACAGATCCCCATGCACGATCTCCGCGGCCGCAGCCTCCCGCGTCTTGGGCTTGGCGTGATAGGCGACGCCCAATCCCGCACCTTGGATCATCGGTATATCATTGGCCCCGTCGCCCACCGCCAGCGTCAAAGCCCGGTCGATGCCGCCTTCGATCGCCGTCTCCAGTTCCGCGCGCTTGCGCGAGGCATCCACAATCGGCAGCGTCACAGTTCCCACCAACGCGCCGTCTGCAATTTCCAGTACATTGGCGACAGCGCGATCGAAGCCAATCTCCTCCGCGACAGGCCCAGTGAAACGCGTAAATCCGCCCGACACCAGCAGCGTCTCCGCGCCGCGCGCCTTCATCGTGCGCACCAGCGCCCGCGCGCCGGGCATGATCTTCACGCGCTCGGTCCGGCACTGGTCGATGGCCTCGTCCGCCAGCCCCTTCAGCAGCGCCACCCGCTCATGCAGCGCGCCCGCAAAGTCCAGTTCGCCGCGCATCGCCCGCTCCGTGATGTCGGCGATCTGCGGCTTGATCCCTGCATAATCGGCCAGCTCGTCGATGCACTCGACCGTGATCATCGTGGAATCCATGTCCGCGATCAGCAGCTTCTTCTCGCGACCGGCGGCTGGCTGGACGATTACGTCCACCTTGTCGCCAATGTCCGTCAACGCAGCGCGCGCCGTCACCGGATCGCTGCCAAAGAAGATGTCGGCCGCCTTGCCCTCGTCGATCCAATTGCTATCGACCGGCGCGCAGCCAGCGGTCGCCAGCCGCGCAACGGCTTCCTCAATATCCCCCTGACTCAAGGCCGCACTTGCCACTAAGGTCGCGACGAACATGGACACTCCTGAAACATCTTGGCCTGAAACAAACCGGCCCGAAACGAACAAGGGCGAATCCCGCCCGCGCGTCGCGCTTATTGCCGGGCCGACCGCCAGCGGCAAGAGCGCGCTGGCGGTTCGCTTGGCGCAGGCCGCGAACGGCGTCGTCATCAACGCCGACGCCAGCCAGGTCTATGCCGACCTCCAGGTCCTTTCGGCTCGCCCCAGTGCACAGGAAATGACGCAGGCCCCTCATCGCCTCTTCGGCCATATCGACGGAGGGGAGGCTTGCACCGCCGCGCGTTGGGCCGCCGAAGCCCGGTTGGAGATCGACAGCGCGCATCAGGAAGGCCGTCTCCCCATCCTCGTCGGCGGCACCGGCCTCTATCTCCGTACGCTGCTCGATGGCATCGCTCCGGTCCCTGACATCGACCCCGGCATCCGCGCCGCCGTTCGCGCGCTGCCGGTGGCCGAAGCCCACGCCGCGCTGTCCCGCGAGGACCCCGATGCTGCCGCCCGTCTCGCCCCCGCCGACACGACCCGCGTCGCCCGCGCCCTTGAAGTCGTCCGCTCCACCGGCAAGCCGCTCTCCTATTGGCAGCAGCACAAGAGCGGCGGCATCGCCGATCGCATCCACCTCTCCCCCCTCATCCTCCTCCCCCCGCGCGACTGGCTCATCGCCCGCTGCGACCTGCGTTTCGAGCAGATGGTGGAGGGCGGAGCGGTGAAGGAAGTTGAAGCCCTTCTGGCCCGCAATCTCTCCCCCTCCCTCCCCGTCATGCGCGCCATCGGCGTCCCCGAAATCGTCGGGTGGCTGCGGGGCGACATGGATCGCGAGACCATGCTGGAACGCGGCCGCATCGCCACCCGCCAATATGCCAAGCGCCAATATACGTGGTTTTCCCGCCAGCCGCCGGACAGCTGGGCGCGTGAAGGACGCTCCATTGATGACAAGATTGCCGCCGAACTGATAATAAAATTACGCCGATAGGTGTTGACTAGCCATTTTATGTCTAATAGAGGCACCCGCCTTGCCATCTCTCCGCTTCCGGGGCAGAGGGCGCAACCTGCATCCAGTGGAAGGATTTCATCGTGGCCGAAAAGAGCGGCGCGGACATTTTGGTTGAATGCCTGATCGATCTGGGCGTCGAAGTCGTGTTCGGTTATCCGGGCGGCGCGGTGCTGCCCATCTATGACGCGCTTTTCAACCATCCGAAGATCCGCCACGTCCTCGTCCGCCACGAACAGGGCGCTACCCATATGGCGGAAGGCTATGCCCGCTCGACCGGCAAGCCGGGCGTCGTCCTCGTGACCTCCGGCCCCGGCGCGACCAATGCCGTCACCGGCATCACCGACGCGCTGATGGATTCCATCCCCATGGTCGTCATCACCGGCCAGGTCCCGACGCAGCTGATCGGCACCGACGCGTTCCAGGAAGCGGACACGGTCGGCATCACGCGCCACTGCTCGAAGCACAATTATCTGGTCAAGGACCCAGCGAAGCTCGCTAGCGTGGTCCATGAGGCGTTCCATATCGCCACCACCGGCCGTCCCGGTCCGGTCGTTGTCGATATCCCCAAGAACGTCCAGATCGCGACTGCGGCCTATGCCCGGCCGCTCGGCTTTGAACATGCCAGCTACAAGCCGCAAACCAAGGCCGACGCCTCCGCGATCGCGACCGCCGTCGAAATGCTGGCGGCTGCCGAACGCCCGATCTTCTATACCGGCGGCGGCGTAATCAACTCCGGCCACAAGGCATCGCTGCTCTTGCGCGAACTGGCGGAACTGACCGGCGCGCCCGTCACCTCGACCCTCATGGGCCTCGGCGCATTCCCCGCCTCCTCGCCGCAATGGCTGGGGATGCTGGGCATGCACGGCACCTATGAAGCCAATTGGGCGATGAACAAGGCGGACCTCATCATCTGCGTCGGCGCCCGCTTCGACGACCGCGTCACCGGCCGCCTCGATGCCTTCGCGCCGAACAGCAAGAAGGTCCACATCGACATCGACCGCAGTTCGATCAACAAGACGGTCGAGGTCGATCTCCCCATCGTCGCGGACGTCGGCAACGCGCTGACCGACATGATCACCGCCTGGAAAACGCACGGCCACAAGCCCGCGGACCTCTCGGAATGGTGGGCCCGGATCGAAGGCTGGCGCGCCCGCAACAGCCTCGCCTATCCGGAAAGCCGCGAGGAGATCATGCCGCAGGAGGCGATTGCGCAGCTTTACAAGGCGTCGCGCACGGCAAAGGACGTCATCATCACCACCGAAGTCGGCCAGCACCAGATGTGGGCGGCCCAGCATTTCGGCTTTGACGAGCCCAACAAATGGCTGACCTCCGGCGGCCTCGGCACCATGGGCTATGGCTTCCCTGCCGCCATCGGCGCGCAGGTCGGCAATCCCGACAGCCTGGTCGTCTGCGTCGCGGGCGATGCCTCGATCCAGATGAACATCCAGGAAATGGGCACCGCGAGCCAGTATCGCCTGCCGGTCAAGATATTCATCCTCAACAATGAATATATGGGCATGGTCCGCCAGTGGCAGGAACTGACCTATGAAAGCCGCTATTCGAACAGCTATTCGGACAGCCTGCCCGACTTCGTGAAGCTGGCCGAAGCCTATGGCTGGACCGGCATTCGCATCGAAGGACCGCAGGAACTGGAGGCGGGCATCCGCCAGATGATCGACACGCCCGGCCCGGTGATCGTCGATTGCCGCGTGGCGAAGCTGTCCAACTGCTTCCCGATGATCCCGTCGGGCGCGGCGCATACCGACATGCTGCTCGATCCCAACCAGATCGCAGGCATCATGTCGGATGAGGCGAAGGCTTTGGTGTGACGCAACATCTGAAGCTCCGCGTCCATGTGAGCGAACCCTTCGACTTCGAACGGATCAGCGGCACGGCCGAGCTGAAAGGCTGGACCGTGGATCATGCCGATCCAGAAAATGAAGCATGGGAAGTGCATCTGGATGAAGGCTTCGATTTCCATGATCGCCATATCGGCCGCCTGCTGGTCAGCCCGCGCTATGTGGGCGAGCATCTGGCCCGCATGTTCGACGCGATCGCGGGCTTCCCTGTCCGCCTCGCGCATCGGGACGACGGCAGCTGGCACTATGCCTTCACCGGGATGATCTCCCAGCGCCATGAGCGCGAAAAAGAACCGGATAACGGAACGAGCATCTGATGCACATTCAGGAAGAATATAGCGAACGGCACGTCCTGTCGCTCACGGTCACCAACGAAGCGGGCATCCTCGCACGCATCGCGGGCCTGTTCACCGCGCGCGGCTATAATATCGACAGCCTGACCGTGGCGGACATCACGCCCGATCACGCGATCAGCCGCATCACCATCGTCACCAATGGCCCGCCCAAGGTGATCGACCAGATCATCGCCCAGCTCGACCGCTTGGTGCCGGTGCACAAGGTCACGGACCTCACCGCCAACGGCCCCTTCGTCGAGCGCGAACTGGCGCTGGTGAAGGTGTCGGGCACCGGCGAAGACCGGATCGAGGCGCTGCGCCTCGCCGACGTCTTCCGCGCCAAGGTGGTGGACACGACGATCGAAAGCTTCATCTTTGAGATCACCGGCACGACCGACAAGATCGACAATTTCGTCGGCCTGATGCGCCAGATCGGCTTGGTCGAAGTCGGCCGCACCGGCGTAGTCGGCCTGATCCGCGGCAAGGAGCCGAACTGACTTAGACCCCTCTCCCGCCTGCGGGAGAGGGAGGGGCCCGCCGCGCAGCGGTGGGAGGGTGAGGGCCAGCCCAGCGCGGCCCCGCTCGGTGGTTCCCCCTCACCAACTTCGACTAGGACCATTCGGCCCAAGTCTTCGTATCCTCTCCCTCCAGGGAGAGGGTCAGGATATGAAAAAGGAAGAACGGACATGAAGGTTTACTACGATCGCGACGCCGACATCGGCCTCATCAAGGGCAAGAAGGTCGCCATCCTCGGCTATGGCAGCCAGGGTCACGCCCACGCCCAGAACCTGCGCGACAGCGGCGTTGCCGAAGTCGCCATCGCTCTCCGCCCCGGTTCGGCCTCGGCCAAGAAGGCCGAAGGCGCAGGCTTCAAGGTTCTGCCCAACGCCGAAGCGGCTGCGTGGGCCGACGTCCTCATGATCCTCGCCCCCGACGAGCATCAGGCCGCCATCTATGCCGACGACATCCATGCCAATCTGAAGCCCGGCGCGGCGCTCGCCTTCGCCCACGGCCTCAACGTCCATTTCGGCCTGATCGAACCCCGCAAGGACGTGGACGTCATCATGATCGCGCCCAAGGGTCCCGGCCACACCGTCCGCAGCGAATATCAGCGTGGCGGCGGCGTGCCCTGCCTGATCGCCATCGCGCAGGATGCGACCGGCAACGCCCATGACATCGCCCTGTCCTACGCTTCGGGCGTCGGCGGCGGCCGCTCGGGCATCATCGAAACCAACTTCCGTGAAGAATGCGAAACCGACCTGTTCGGCGAGCAGGCCGTGCTTTGCGGCGGCGCGACTGCGCTGGTCCAGGCTGGCTTCGAAACGCTCGTGGAAGCTGGCTACGCGCCGGAAATGGCCTATTTCGAATGCCTCCACGAACTGAAGCTGATCGTCGACCTGATGTATGAAGGCGGCATCGCCAACATGCGCTACTCGATCTCGAACACCGCCGAATATGGCGACATCAAGACCGGCCCGCGCATCATCACCGAAGAAACGAAGAAGGAAATGAAGCGCGTCCTGGCCGACATCCAGTCGGGCCGCTTCGTGAAGGACTTCGTGCTCGACAACCGCGCTGGCCAGCCCGAACTGAAGGCCAGCCGCCTGGCCGCCCAGCGTCACCCGATCGAGGAAACCGGCGCAAAGCTGCGCGCCATGATGCCCTGGATCGGCGCGAACAAGTTGGTGGACAAGGAAAAGAACTAAGCCAATCAACCTGGAGCAGATTCCGATCTGATGGCATCGGTTCGGCTGCTCTAGGTTTTTGTTTTACCGCGTTTTCCGAGTCAGCAGGTAATTCTACCTGCTTAGAAAACGCTCTAGCCTCTCCCTTTCAAGGGAGGGGTTGGGGTGGGTGCGAGCGAAGCGAGCTTCCAATATCGCAAGCCGGTAACTCTCTGTTTCCAGTTACACCTCTGGAACAATCAAAGGACGCCGCTATGGTAGCGCGTCCTTTGACTGCTTCTGGAGAACCCATTCATGCGCAAGTTGCTGATTTCCGCCGTCGCTGTCGCCACCCTCACTGGCGGCACCGTCGTGATCGCCCAGCAGATGCCCGCCGCCCCAGGCGCGAAGGACCCCGCCCGCGTCACCGGCGGCACCTATCAGATCGACCCAGGCCACACCCAGGTCGTTTTCGCCTATGATCATATGGGCTTCTCCAACAATCTCGGCATCATTTCCGAATCCACCGGCACGCTGACGCTCGATCCAAAGAATGTGGCCGCCTCGAAAGTCTCCGTCGAAGTCCCGATCAGCAACATCCGGACCGGCGTCGCGAAGCTTGACGAACATTTGATGAAGCCCGAATTCTTCGACTCCGCCAAATTCCCCAAGGCCACCTTCGTTTCGACCGCCGTAAAGGCAGACGGCCCGACAGGCGCCGAAATCACCGGCAATCTCACGATCAAGGGCGTGACCAAGCCGGTGACGCTGGACGCCGAGTTCTACGGCGCGGGCAAGGCTCCGGCGATGGCAGGGGGCAAGGAAAATGTCGGCTTCGTCGCGACCGGCGCCGTGAAACGCAGCGACTTCAAAATGGGCTATGGCGTGCCGATGGTCGGCGATACAATCGAACTGAAGATCGTCGCCGCGTTCCAGAAGTAATCGGCCCTGCCAATGCCGTCACCCCGGGCTTGACCCGGGGTCCCGCTTTTTTAAATACGCCAGTAATGACAAGCGACCAGCAAGGCGGCTGGGTCTATATCATGGCCGATCGCTATCGCGGCACCATGTATGTCGGCGTCACGGCAAACCTTGCGGCACGCATCCATCAGCATCGATTGGGCGAAGGATCTGACTTCTGCACCCGTTACGGACTTGTCCACCTCGTATGGGCGGAGCATGCAGATGACATCGCAAGCTGCATTGAACATGAAAAGCGCCTCAAGCGCTGGCGCCGCCAATGGAAGTTCGACCTGATTGAAAGAGCCAACCCGGATTGGCGGGACATGTTCGATACACTTGCGTGAATGGTAGCGGGACCCCGGATCGAGTCCGGGGTGACGCGACTGTGGTAGGGCGCACTATCCAATTCGTCACCCCGGGCTCGACCCGGGGTCCCGCTTCTTCATCACTCCCCACTCCCTCCCCCAACACACCAAAACTTGCACTTCCCCGCCAATCCCGTTAAACCCCCACCCATCATGCAGCGCGCGCTTCTTCCCCTGCTACGACTTACACGCCCTTAGGCGTGGCTTTTGTGCTGCTCTTCGCTTGAATGACGCAGCAATCCGCCTAAGGGCAAAACCAAGCAGATAGTCGTTTCACCGGACCCGCGATGCGCGGCCCGTTTGCGTAAAGAAGTAGCTTTCCCATGATGCTGACCGACCCTTCGCAGAAATACCGCCCCTTCCCTCAGGTGGATCTGCCCAACCGCCAGTGGCCCAGCGCCGTCATCACCTCGCCGCCGCGCTGGCTCTCGACCGACATGCGCGATGGTAACCAGTCGCTGATCGATCCCATGAACGCGGAAAAGAAGCGCCGCTTCTTCGACCTGCTGATCAGGGTGGGCGTCAAGGAGATCGAGGTCGGCTTCCCCAGCGCGGGCGCGACCGAGTTCGACTTCATCTCCGGCCTGGTCCGCGACGGCGCGATCCCCGACGATGTCTTCCCGCAAGTGCTGACCCAGGCCCGCGAAGACCTGATCGCGACCACCTTCGAAAGCCTGCGGGGCGCCAAGCAGGCGATCGTCCATGTCTATAATGCCGTCTCTCCGGCGTGGCGGAACATCGTGTTCCAGATGGACCGACCGCAGATCAAGGAAATCGCGATCAACGCGGCAAAGCTGCTGCGCGACAATGCGGCCAAGCAGCCCAACACCGACTGGCATTTCGAATATTCGCCGGAAACCTTCTCCACGGCGGAGCTGGATTTCAGCCTGGAATGTTGTGAAGCGGTCATGGAAATCCTGCAGCCGACGCCAGAGCGCCCGCTGATCCTGAACCTGCCCGCGACGGTCGAAGCCGCGACGCCCAACATCTACGCGGACCAGATCGAATGGATGTGCCGCAACATTTCGAAACGCGACAGCGTCGTCATCTCGCTGCACACCCATAATGACCGCGGCACCGGCGTCGCGGCGGCCGAGCTGGGACTGATGGCGGGTGCGGATCGTGTCGAAGGCTGTCTGTTCGGCAATGGCGAGCGTACCGGCAATTGCGATCTCGTGACCGTCGCGCTCAACATGTACACGCAGGGTGTCAATCCGGGGCTCGACTTCTCCGACATCGACGAGGTCATTCAGACCGTCGAATATTGCAACCAGCTGCCCGTTCATCCGCGCCATCCCTATGCGGGCGAACTGGTCTTCACCGCCTTCTCCGGCTCGCACCAGGACGCGATCAAGAAGGGTTTTGCCGTTCAGGAAACGCGCAACGACCGGATTTGGGACGTGCCCTATCTGCCCATCGATCCCAAGGATCTGGGCCGCGACTATGAAGCGGTGATCCGCGTCAATTCGCAGTCCGGTAAGGGCGGCGTCGCCTGGGTGCTGCAGCAGGACAAGGGGCTGAAGCTGCCCAAGCGCATGCAGGCGGATTTCTCCCGCGTCGTCCAGGCGCTGGCCGACCAGACCAGCCGCGAGCTGAACGCCGCCGACATCTGGACCGCGTTCGAGGATCATTACCGCCTCTCGGGTGACCAGCCCTACAAGCTGATCGACTATAATGAGAGCGGCCATGCGGGCGACCGCATCTTCACCGGCAAGATCGCGCACAAGGGCGGCGAACGGAGCATTTCCGGACGCGGCAACGGCCTGCTCTCCTCGGTGCTGGCCGCCCTGCGCGAGGATCTCGGCGTCGATCTGGAGATTGCCGACTATAGCGAACATGCGATCGGCGCAGGCACGGACGTTGCCGCCGCCGCCTATGTCGAATGCCGCACGCCCGACGGCCGCACAATCTTCGGCATCGGCACCGACACCGACGTCGCCACCGCGTCGGTCCAGGCTGTGCTTTCGGCCGCCAATAGCATTTCATAACGAAACTGAAAATAGGAAATGGCGAGCAAAACGCGTTTTTCTCGCCATTTCATTCATTAAATCGGAAAAACAGTGCCAGATCATCAGGTTCACATAATCGGCGGCGGCCTCGCCGGTTCGGAAGCCGCCTGGCAATTGGCGCAGGCTGGCGTCAAAGTCCGCCTCTCCGAAATGCGCGGCTCCGGCGACATGACTCCGGCGCACCAGACTGACGGCCTCGCCGAACTCGTCTGCTCAAACAGCTTCCGCTCCGACGATCCCGACAAGAACGCCGTCGGCCTCCTCCACCAAGAAATGCGCCGCCTCGGCTCCCTCATCATGGCGCAGGCAGAACCGGCGAAGGTTCCTGCCGGTTCGGCCTTGGCAGTCGATCGGCATATCTTCTCCGAAGGCGTCACCCGCACCCTGTCGGAACATCCCAATGTCGAAATCGTCCGCGAACGCATCGACCAGTTGCCCACAGAAGGGCTCACCATCGTCGCCACCGGCCCCCTGACCGCGCCCGCCCTCGCCGCCAGCATCGGCCAAGCAGCAGGCATGGACCATCTCGCCTTTTTCGACGCCATCGCGCCCGTCATCCATTTCGACAGCATCGACATGGACAAATGCTGGATGGCGAACCGCTGGGACAAGATCGGTCCCGGCGGTGGCGAAGGCAAGGATTACATCAATTGCCCCATGAACAAGGAGCAGTATCAAGCCTTCGTCCAGGGACTGCTCGACGGCGAAAAGACTGAGTTCAAGGATTGGGAAAAAGACACTCCCTATTTCGAAGGCTGTATGCCAATCGAGGTGATGGCGTCCCGCGGCCCTGAAACTCTGCGTCACGGTCCGATGAAGCCGATGGGCCTCGACGACCCCCGCACGGGCCGCTGGCCCTATGCCGTTGTCCAGCTGCGCCAAGACAATGCCTCAGGCACGCTCTGGAACATGGTCGGCTTCCAGACCAAGCTCAAACACGGGGCCCAGGTCGAACTGTTCCGCACCATCCCCGGCCTCGAACAAGCCGAGTTCGCCAGGCTCGGCGGCCTGCACCGCAACACCTTCATTCAGAGCCCCAAGCTGCTCGACGCCACCCTCCGGCTCAAAAGCGCCCCCCACATCCGCTTCGCGGGCCAGGTGACCGGCTGCGAAGGCTATGTCGAAAGCGCGGCCATCGGCCTGCTGGCCGGGCGTTTCGCTGCCGCAGAAGTGGTGGGCAAGGAATTTGCGCCGCTCCCGGCCACAACCGCCCTAGGCGCGCTGCTGGGCCATGTTATCGGCAACGTAGATACCGCGGACTATCAGCCGATGAACGTCAATTTCGGCCTCTTCCCGCCGATCGACGATGTGAAGAAAAAACAACGCAAAGAAGCCCTGACTTCCCGCGCTCGCGCGGCACTTGGCCAATGGCTGGGCGAGCTTCAGCCCGCCTGAACCATTAGCACTTGCACTGGGGCTTAGCGGCCCGTTTCGGCGCAGTAGTGGCGAACTCTACCGGAGTCAGCTTGCCGTTTGCATCGCTATCCGCCTTGCCGAAACGATCGGATGTGGCGACCGCCCATTCTTCGAAGGACAGCAGATTGTCCTTATCCGTGTCGAGCGCCTTGAACGCCTTTACCCGGCTGCCCAGCATCTCAATACGCGTGATCACGCCGTCGCGATTGCGGTCATAACGGGCGAAGCGTTTCTGTTCACGGCTTTGCGGGCTCGCCTCGCCAGGGCTGGGCGGCGCTTTTCCAACGGCAGCGGCGTCACCCTCCGGCAGGGCATCAATTGCTGGAGGCGGAGGCTGAGCAATGACAGCTTCCGGTGCCGGACCGTTGGCTGCCCGCCCCTGCCACCAGAATAGACCCGCCGCGACAAAGAGCAGCGCAGCGCCCGCACCGGCTATAACTCGCCCCACCAAATCCCCCTCAACGGGCAGCCAGCGCTACGCGCAACAGCCGCAGATATAGCCCCAGCGTCAAATATTTAGGGGCAGCCCTGCCCCGTAGAATGTCCTGCCGCGCCAAGCCATAGGCAATCTGCATCGGGCGCCATGCCGCGGGCCATGAAGGCGATGCCGAAAGGAGTTTCTCTCTGCCGCGCTCGATTGCGTCGGCGGCGAGAACAGGGTCGCTCACATGGCCGGACAAGTCCCACAACGCCCAAGCAGCACCAGCCTGGATTAGCCAAGGCGGCGCTTCAGCCTCCCCCGCAAGCGAGTGAAACAACCCTCCACCCCGCCCATCCGCATAGGCGTTTAGATCGATGTCTCCAATCATCGCCTCCCAGCCATCTAACCACGCGGAAAGACCCACAGGCGGAACCGCTTGGATGCCGCGCAGGGCATCGATCAAGGGTTCGCCCCTTCCTTTAACCCCCGTCTCGTCGTTCAAGGCGTCCTGCCACCAAGCAAGGCGGATCTGACCGATCATCGACTCACTCGTCGTTGCGGCCAACCGCGCAAAGCGCGCGTCCAAGGCCCACAAGAGCTGATGGCGCGATATGGCCTCACCCGCATAGGCACAGAGCAACGCCACAATCGGGGCTAACTCTTCATCCACTATTTCAGTCACAGGGCATATATCACCAGATATAGATTAGCGTCATTTTAACTATGCCCCGAATAATGATCCTAACAACTGTCCATTAAGGAACAGCGGCTGCCCTGCCTAAATGGGGGGTCGGGACAAGCACGGGTGAAAGCAAAAATGAGCGACAGGATCAAGCAAACGCTGTTCATTTTAATGCGGCTTTTTCACAATCAGGCAGGCAACACGCTGGCGATTGTGGCGGCTGCCATCTTTCCTCTGGCGGCACTTATTGGCGGAGGCGTGGACATGAGCCGCCTTTACCTCACCAAAACGCGCCTGCAGCAGGCTTGCGACGCCGGAGCGCTCGCGGGGCGGCGCTCCATGACGGGTCTCACCTGGACGACCGGTGCCGGCAGTTCGGAGGACACCGCCAATCGCTTCTTCAACATCAATTTTCCTGCTAATAAATATGGCACCAGCCTGGCCACGGTCACCTACTCCGCAAGCGCGGCAGGCGCAGTAACGGGGAACGCTTCTGTCTTAGTGCCAATGACCTTGATGTCGCTGTTTCATATGCCCGACAAGACCGTCACGGCGCGCTGCACCGCTGATCTCCAGTTACCCAACACGGACGTAATGTTCGTTCTGGATACGACCCTGTCTATGAACGACATCAACCCAGGCGACAGTCAGAGCCGCATCGCTGTTCTGCGGGGCGCAGTTAGCAGCTTCTATACAGAGTTGGAGAACGTCCGTCCCGCCGGCTCGCACATCCGCTATGGGTTCGTGCCTTATTCCTCCACGGTCAATGTGGGCATGTTGCTCAAGCGAAGTTGGATCCAGGACAATGCGATTTACGATTCACGGGCTTATGAAAATAACGACAAAGAGTTGAAGGATGGCGGCACGCAAGGAACCACCATCTCTGGTACCGATCCGTGGCAGAAGGTCAGCGGATCGTCCGCAACCGGCACAAAATATCAAGGCTCCTCTGAACAATGTGCAGCTCCCGCCAACACGTTGTCTGATAGCAGCACTTATACAAGCTGGTCTCCTTCAAACACGGCAGTCCCTCGCAGCCGCGTACGGACGCGCACGCGTAATGGGACGACCTATTCAGCCGGCTTGACCAACGGCATTTGTTGGATAACGCCAACGATATACACCAATCTCGTCGAGACCCAAAATGAATGGGTCAAAGAAAACCCCAACGCCGGTCAGGAAAACGCCGACAGCTGGGTATATTATTGGCAGTATAAACCAATAAGCTACTCGATGGCTGCTCTGAAAGGTGCAGGCGACGAGAATGGAACCGTCAGCGGCGGCAGCTTCAATGCGCTGGTAAATAACATAAACACAACCACCGGCACGGCCACCAACCGTTCCATTGCATGGAACCAGACGAACGCCTGCATCGAGGAACGCGCTACCCGTCGTTCGGATGAGGGCAACACTGTTCCTCGTTATGACATGGACATCGATCTGATCCCGGACAAGACCAAGCCCGAAACGCAGTGGAAACCGTTCCTTCCGGGACTGGTCTATGGCCGGAACGCTACCGCTTTCACGGCGACGACGAACTGGGTTTATAGCGGATCGACTGCCACCCGAAGTTCCACCAACCTTCCGACGCCATCATCAAGCCCGACCGAATATGGCGCTTGTCCGACCTATGCGCGGAAAATGGGAGAGATCGATTTATCAACACTGTCCACCTATCTAACCGCGCTCAAGCCCGCCGGTTACACATATCATGACATCGGCATGTTGTGGGGTCTGCGCCTGATGTCGCGCGAGGGTCTGTTCGCAGCCGAGCATGCGGCGGCGGAAGCCAGAGGACGCTATGCGCGGAACCTGATCTTCATGACCGATGGGGGCACGGATACCCGCATCGGCGCCTACGACGCATGGGGCATGTCGGGCGTTGCCCGCCGCCGCACGCCGACGGGATCGATCCCCACAAATGCAACCCAGAACGCCATCACCGAAGCGCGTCTCGGGGAGCTTTGTACGATTGCCAAGAACCAGAAGAACATCACGGTGTGGGTGATCGCCTTCGGCACCACCCTTACCACCATGCTGTCAGACTGCGCCTCGCCGGGCCGCGCTTATCAGGCCAACAACGCCGCGCAATTGACGGCAACTTTCTCACAGATCGCTTCGCAAATCGCGCAGTTACGGATTACGCAATGAGGAAGCTATCCACTCTCATGCGCGTGAGGCAGAAGGGTCCGTTCCTCTCCCGCGACACGCGCGGGGCTACACTGGTCGAATTCGCCTTCGTCGCGCCCATTCTCGTGCTTATGCTGATGTTCCTCTTCGACACCGGCTACTATCTCTATGCCCGAGCAATATTGAGCGGAGAAGTTCAGGCAGCCGGGCGGGCATCGGCGTTGGAGACAGCCACCGACACAAACCGGGCACTGCTCGATGCCTCCGTCGAAACGGCGGTCAAGAGACTGGTCGGAGGCGGCACACTTAGCTTCGATCGCCTTTCCTTCAAATCCTATGGCCGCGCTCAATCGAGGGCAGAAGCCTTCATTGATTCAAACTCGGACAATATCTGCAATAACAACGAGAGCTTCGACGACGCCAACCGCAACGGCTTTCGCGACACAGATTCTGGGGTGGCAGGTCAGGGCGGTGCCAAGGACGTCACGATATATTCGGTGACCCTTCGATATGATCGCCTGTTCCCGATGGCCTCTCTTTTGGGATGGAGCCAGCAGGTCAGCATGAACTCGCGAACGATCCTTCGCAATCAGCCCTTCGACAAGCAGGCCGAAGCTCTGATCGGCCGGTGCACTTAAGGATTTATTGATGAACAAGTCCCCCTCTGCGCCAGTTCAGCCCGCGAGCAACCGAGCACCACTTTCGCTCCGACAGAAGTTGTTGCGCTGCCAAAGTGGTATAGCACTGACCGAATTTGCCATGGCCTTTCCCATTCTTATGATCCTAGCCACTTCGGGGCTGGAACTCACAAATTACGCGTTGACCGTGAAACGGGTGGGCGAACTCGCAGTGATGGTCTCGGATAATGCGTCCCGCATGGGTTCGCAGAGCGCGATCAACAACAAACCGGTTAGCGAGGCAGAGATCAACGACGTCTTCGTCGGTGCCGACCTGCAAGCATCCGGCCTGAACATCGAGCAAAAGGGCAAGATTGTTCTCTCCAGCCTACAGACAAACGCCGATGGCGGACAGACCATCAAATGGCAGCGCTGCTTCGGTGGGGACGCCTACCATTCTGCTTATGGATCGGAGGGGACGGGCGCCACGGGCACGAGCTTTACAGGCATGGGCCCAACGGGGCAGGAGATCAGGGCGGCTACGGGAACCGCGGTGATGGTGGTGGAAGTCCACTACACCTACAACCGCCTGATGCCGATCATATCGCTGCCCCTACGTGACATCACGGAATTCTCTGCCTACAACGTGCGGGACAGCCGGGATATCACTCAGGTCTATAACAGCGAAAATGTCACTCCATCCACCTGCACCTGATATAGCGCAGGGAAACCCGGCGAAGGCTCCGACCCTCGCCGGCTCTCGATTCATCAGTTGCGGTAGCACACCTTCTTTACCGCAGTGACCACCCGCGACGCGTCGATAAGCGCAGCCTTTTCCAGATTAGCGGCATAGGGCAGCGGCACGTCTTCGTTCGTGACCCGCAACACAGGCGCATCAAGGTCGTCAAAGCCTTGCTCCATGACCACTGCTGCGATTTCCGATGCGATAGAGCAGACGGGCCAGCCTTCCTCGACGACCACCAAGCGGTTGGTCTTCTTGAGGCTTTCCAACACGGTGGCGGTATCCAGCGGACGCAGCGTGCGCAGGTCGATGACCTCGGCATCGATGCCCTCCGCCGCCAATTGCTCCGCGGCTTCAAGGGCAACGCCCACGCCGATAGAGTAGCTGACCAGCGTTACATCCTTGCCCGCGCGCATGATCCGAGCCTTGCCGATGGGCAGGACATAATCGTCCACCTTCGGCACGTCGAAGCTGCGGCCATAGACCAGCTCATTTTCCAGAAATACGACCGGATCTTCCGACCGAATCGCCGCCTTGAGCAAGCCCTTCGCGTCAGCAGCATCATAGGGCGCGATGACAATGAGGCCGGGAACAGCCGCATACCAAGGGCCGTAATTCTGGCTGTGCTGGGCCGCTACACGGCTCGCCGCGCCATTGGGACCACGGAACACGATCGGACAGCGCATCTGGCCGCCGGACATATAGTTGGTCTTGGCCGCCGAGTTGATGATGTGATCGATCGCCTGCATGGCGAAGTTGAACGTCATGAACTCGATAACCGGGCGAAGACCACCCATCGCCGCGCCTGCGCCGATGCCGGCAAAGCCATACTCAGTGATCGGCGTGTCGATGACCCGTCTGTCGCCAAATTCGTCGAGAAGTCCCTGGGTCACCTTGTAAGCGCCCTGATATTCTGCGACCTCTTCACCCATGACGAAGACGCGCTCATCGCGGCGCATTTCCTCGGCCATAGCGTCGCGTAACGCTTCGCGCACCGTCGTCTTCACATATTCGGTGCCTTCGGGAAGGTCGGGGTCAGCAACGCTGGCCTTCGCTTCCGAAGCCAGCTTAGCCGTGCCACTCTCCGCCTTTGTCGGCGCTTCGGGCGCGGCTTCAGGCTGAGCAGGAGCTGCGGTTTTCTCGGTCTGGGGCGTAGCCTTCACGGTCGCACCGCCTTCGCCCGCCATGGTGGCGATGACGGTGCCGACTTTCACGCCTTCGGTCCCTTCGGGAATGACGATCGCGCCGATCTTGCCTTCATCGACCGCTTCAAATTCCATCGTCGCCTTATCCGTTTCGATCTCGGCGAGAATGTCACCCGAACGCACTTCGTCGCCTTCCTTCACTAGCCATTTGGCCAGCGTGCCTTCCTCCATCGTGGGGGAGAGCGCCGGCATCTTGATTTCGATACCCATCAATATTGCTCCACCAGCACGTCGGTATAGAGTTCGGACATTTCCGGTTCAGGCGACGTTTCGGCGAAGTCCGCCGCATCGCTTACGATCTTGCGGATGTCCTGATCGACCTTCTTGAGCTCGTCCTCGCTTACCCCCTCGTCGATCAGATATTTCTTCACGCCTTCGATAGGATCGGATTTGTCGCGCATGGCCTGTACCTCTTCACGCGAACGGTATTTCGCCGGGTCGGACATGGAGTGGCCGCGATAGCGGTAGGTCTTCATTTCAAGCAAGATGGGGCCGTTGCCGCCTTGCACCCATTTGAGTGCTTCCTCGGTTGCTCCCCGCACCGCGAGGACGTCCATGCCATTGACCTGAATGCCGGGAATGCGGAAGCTTTCGCCGCGGCGATAAAGCTGGTCCTCTGCGGAGGAACGGTTGACGCTGGTGCCCATGGCATATTGGTTATTTTCGATCACGAAGATGATCGGCAGCTTCCATAGCTCAGCCATGTTGAAGCTTTCATAGACCTGGCCCTGATTGGCCGCGCCGTCGCCGAAATAAGCGACGCAGACGCCACCGTCATTGTTATATTTGTGCGCGAACCCCAGACCGGCCCCGAGCGAAACCTGCGCGCCCACAATGCCATGGCCGCCGAAGAATTTATGTTCGACGCTGAACATGTGCATCGAACCGCCCTTGCCCTTCGAAATGCCAGCTTCGCGGCCAGTCAGTTCGGCCATGATGACATTGGGATCAATACCGTAGGCGAGCATGTGGCCATGGTCGCGATAGCCGGTTATCACGCTGTCCTTGCCAGGCGTCAGCGCAGATTGAATGCCAACCGCAACAGCTTCCTGGCCAATATAAAGGTGACAAAAGCCGCCGATCAGGCCGAGGCCGTAAAGCTGGCCCGCCTTTTCCTCAAAGCGGCGGATAAGGACCATCTGCCGGTAGAATTCCAGCAATTCTTCCTTCTTTGCCTTGTAGTCCGTAGGAGTTTCTGGGCGAGGCCGGTTGTGGTCCGCGCTGGCAGGGCTTTGCGCCTTTGCCTTTGCACGCGAAGGACGCGGCGTCGTAGGTTTCGCCAAGGCTCTTATCCTTTTGCCTGGGTATGGATTGGAAGGAAGCTCGATATAGCGGCAGAGCAGGCCGAAATGCAACGCTGCAGCCCGTGGAATAGCGGCATTGGATGCCGCGGCTTAGTTCAGCGGCACGATCACTTCATCATGATGTATCACGCCGAGCTGGCGGCGGATCAGTTCATCGCTGAGATCAGGATCCACGCGGCGCGGATTGAGTAAATCCACGCGATTGCGGAGATCATTCCGCTGCGCCTGAACCGACTTCAGCTCGCCTTGAGCGCGATGAAGCTGGCGCGTGTAATCGCCCCACGCAAGAACCCCGTTAGAGCCGAGCACGACATAACCGGCGAAGAAAAGAAGAAGAAGCACCGCGATCGCTGGCCCGAAAGCCGAAAACAACAACATGCGAAGCTTAGCGATGTGCGCCATGGAACAGTTGAATCACAGGCCGGAGCCGGCCGCAAGCAAAATCTCGTTAACTTGCGGCCGAGTGCTGAAATAGGGATTAGCGGAAGATAGACCGTCCCGCATAAACGGCCACATCACCCAATTCTTCTTCGATGCGGATCAACTGGTTATACTTGGCGAGCCGATCGGAACGGGCCAGGGATCCCGTCTTGATCTGCCCGCAATTGGTGGCGACGGCGAGGTCGGCGATGGTAGCATCCTCGGTTTCGCCCGAGCGGTGGGACATAACCGCAGTGTAACGCGCACGATGGGCCATATCGACTGCAGCGAGTGTTTCCGTCAGCGAACCGATCTGGTTCACCTTCACCAAAAGGGAGTTAGCCAGACCCTTGCCGATCCCCATCTCCAGGCGCTTCGGATTGGTGACAAAGAGGTCATCACCCACCAACTGGACCTTACCGCCAATCTTGTCTGTCAGCGCCTTCCAGCCCTCGAAGTCATCCTCGCTCATCCCGTCTTCGATCGACTTGATTGGATAGTCGGCGCAAAGCGCGGCCAGATAGTCCGCCATCTCGACGGGACTCAGGGACAGGCCCTCTCCCGAAATCTCGTACTTGCCGTTCTTGAAGAATTCGGTGGCTGCACAATCCAGTGCCAGCATCACATCATCGCCGGGCTTATAGCCCGCCTTTTCGATCGACAGCATGATGAAGTCCAGCGCATCCCGGGTCGAAGCAATATTGGGGGCAAAACCACCCTCATCGCCGACCGAGGTGGCCAACCCCTTGTCATGCAGGCCCTTCTTAAGCGTGTGGAAGATTTCCGCGCCCACGCGCACAGCGTCCGCGAGACTGTCAGCCCCGACCGGCATAATCATGAATTCCTGGAAATCGATCGGGTTATCGGCGTGTTCGCCTCCGTTGATGATGTTCATCATCGGAACCGGCAATACGTGAGCGGACACACCGCCGACATAGCGATACAGAGGCAAGCCCCGTGCATCCGCAGCCGCCTTGGCCGTGGCGAGGCTGACGCCCAGAATCGCGTTGGCGCCGAGGCGGCTCTTATTCTCCGTGCCATCGAGCGCGATCATCGCAGCATCGACTTCGGCCTGATCCTCGGCATCGAGGCCGATCAGTTGCTCGGCGATTTCGTCATTGACCGCGGCGACAGCGGCGAGAACGCCTTTGCCGAGATATTTGCTCTTGTCCCCATCGCGCTTCTCAACCGCCTCATACGCGCCGGTCGATGCGCCCGAGGGCACGGCGGCGCGGCCGAAGCTGCCATCTTCCAGCATGACATCGACTTCGACAGTGGGATTGCCGCGGCTATCGAGAATCTGACGGGCATGGATATCAAGAATGGCGGTCATGGTCGCTCCCTGGAATGCTGCAATGCGCCTCAAGTCGGGGCCCGCTTAGCCAGCACCTTTCCGATTGGCAATGCAGGGGCTTGCATGGACTCGAAAAATGCCGATGCTCAAATTAGTAACGGCAACGGAACTGTGGCCCGTCGCGAGCATTGAGGACGGATATCCATTCGCCCGCATCGCGACCCCACAATATCTGAGGAGACATAGGACGATGGCCGACACCCCGGAAACCCCGCCCACCAAGCGCACGAAAAAGGCCAGCCCGGCCAAGCCGGTCAAAGGCAAGCCCGTTGCGGCCACCGAGGCGACAGCCACGCCAGCAGCACCAGTCAAGACGGCTGCAACGCGGAGCGCCCCGACAGCAAAGCCCGGTAATGGCGCGGCTTCGCATGGCTGGGCGGCGCAGATAGCTCCTCTCAAGGCGCAAGCGGAAAAGGCAGCAAAGAGTGCAGCAGACAAGCTGAACACCGTGGATTGGAAGACGCATATCGACCCGCTGAAAGACCAGGCGACAAAAACCGCTAAATCTGCCGCTGTTGTAGCGAAGGACAAGACTGGCACGGCTATGCAGAGCCTGGCCAAGCTTATCACGGATACGGCTGGCACGGTCGATGCCAAGCTCGGCCCGCAATATGGTGATTATGCGCGTCAGGCCGCTGAGGCAGTCGCAGGCGCGGCCGACACCTTGGACAGCAAGGATGTCGATCAACTGATGAGTGAAGCGCGCGATTTTGTCCGTAAAAGTCCGGCCGTTGCGATCGGCGCTGCGGCGGTGGTCGGCTTCGTGCTGATGCGGCTCGCCAAGGGTTCCGACGATAAAGCCTGACGCCGTCACTTTTGACAATTTACAATAGGCCCCTCTGATGGGGCGGAGGGGTTTTTGACGGAAGAGCCAAGCCTGGTAGCGGCGCAGCCGGAAACTGAACGGCAGCAGGACAGTGTGCGTTCGGCGTTCAGCAAACTTTATACGGACGGCCGCGCCTATGCCGACGCGGAGATAGAGCGGCAAAAGCTGCGCGCGGGGATCGCCGGGGCGGGCGTTCGAGATGCCGCGATCTTCGCTACGGCGGGGCTCATGCTGGCCTTCGCAGGTCTGATCGCCTTCCTCGTGGGAATGGTGCTGATGCTCAGTCGGCATCTTGGGGCGGGCTGGTCAGCCTTGGTGATATTTGGCTCTTCGCTGATCGTTGCGATCATATTGCTGCTGATGGCCAAAGCGCGGATCTCAAGGATGCGGAAAGCCATTAAATCATGAACGCGCTAGAACGATATCGGCAGGCTCAGGCTCGGGCGGAGCAGAAAAAAGCTCAATTTTTGTCGAGCGCCTCGGCTGCAAAGGCCCGCATCAGACCTGCTCGCCTAAAGCAGGACATCAAGCAACGGGCCTTGGACAGCTTTTCGAACGGCCGCGATTATGTGTCGGCGAAGGTTCAGGAGCGCCCAGTGGCAGCCGGAGCCGCTGCTGCTGCGCTAATGATCTATCTGTTCCGCCGTCCGCTTTCGGCACTTTTCAGGCGGACATACGTTCGGATTACCAATCGTCACCCGGAGAGAGCGGAGACCGACAATGGCTGATATTCATGCTCAGATTACACGCGTGCGCGATGCCGCGAATGACATTGCCGAAACGGCGTCCGGCAAGTTCCGCGACACAACTGGCAAAGCGCGCGACAGCGCTGCGGACCTGATCCAGACAAGTCGCGACCGCGCGGGCGATGCTTACAGCGATGTGCGTGACCGGACGCAGCGCGTGGCCGCGCGCGCAAATGAAATTGTCCAGGAGCACCCCATTGCTGCCGTTGCTGGGGCAGTTGCGGCTGGAGCCGTAGTGGCGTGGTTGTTTCCTAAGAGCCGCGCGGCGATGAAGGCGCTGCCGGGCTTGGCGGCGACGGCAGGCAGCCGCGTCGTTGAAGCGGCGCTTGCGGCACGGGCCGCCGCTGCAGAGGGCGCGGAAACCATCCGGTCGAATGCGAGCGATGCGCTGCATCATGTCCAGGAAAGCGCCAGTAAGACGGCATCTTCGGCCCGTGAGACCGCAGCATCGGCAGACATAACGGGTACAGCGTCGCGAGTTGCGGATGACCTTGTCTCTCTGGTTGCGAGCAAAATTGATTCGGTCAGCGAAGCCTTGAAAGCGCGATTGCCGAAACGGTAATTGCTCCGGCCTAAAAAGCAGCCCGCTACGACTGCTGGAAGCCTTGGACGGGAGTGCGCGCACTGCTAGAGTGGCCACTCCTTCCATGGGAGACTGATGAAATTATGAGTAAACTCCACCTGGTCATGGGGGGACGGGTCAAAGACCCCCAAACTCTGGAATTCGAAGACCTGACCTCGATCGACCTCGTCGGCGTTTTTCCCGATTATGCATCGGCTGAAAATGCATGGCGCGGCGCTGCCCAGCGCACCGTCGATGACGCTGAAATGCGCTATGTCATCGTTCATCTGCATCGCCTGCTGGAGCCCGAGTTGCCACAGGGGTAAGCGATCAAACTAGAGGCTTCGGCCCCTTGCGGAAGCGCCAGCGAAGCAAGGGACGGGTCAGTACAAGCCCGACGAGAAAACCGCCAATATGCGCGGCGATGGCAATCTGGCCGAGATCACCAAGCCCACCGCGCGCCGATGCGAGTCCGATCATCAACTGCAAGATGATCCATCCTGCCGCCAGCCAAAGCACCCGCAGCAAATTGGCGGAAAAGGGGCCAATCCGCCGGACCGTGCGCTGACCATAAAGAAGCGCATAGGTCGCCAGGATCGCGGAAATCGCTCCGCTGGCGCCCACCATGGGATTGGGAGATGACGGTCCTGTAGCCCATTGCAGCAGTGCCGCGCCATAGGCGCCAGCGATGTAGAGGAGCAGAACCGCGCCTTTCTGCAGCACCTGTTCAACTTGACGCCCACAAAAGACCAGCATCAGAAGGTTAAAGCCGATGTGCAGCCAGCCAGCATGAACGAGCGTGCAGCTAAGCGGCGTCAGCCATAGGGGAACAGCCAAAACCCCCTTAAATAACTGGGGATCATCGATCCGGACGGGTATGAAGCCGCCCAAGATCGCCGCATTGTCCACCTGCCCCGTCAACGACAACAACATAAAGGCGACGAAGGTAATCGCCGCGATTATGTCCGTCATCCGTCCAGTGGGTAGTCTCACCGGCGTTTAGATGAATTCGATTTTGTCGATCAGGTAGAATTTGTCCCCGGAGGGAACCGACACTTCAACCTCTTCACCGACCTGGCGGCTGATCAGCGCGCGGCCCAGCGGGCTGTTATAGCTGATCATGCCGAGCTTTGCGTCAGCCTCAGCTTGGCCGACTATTTGATATTTGACGGGCTTTTCGTCCTCATCGAGGAGGGTGACGGTGGCACCAAACACCACCTTGTCGCCTGAGAGCGCCTTAGGATCGATGATCTGGGCGCGCGACAGCTTGTCCTCAAGATCTGCGATCGTTGCTTCGACCTGGCCCTGCCGTTCCTTTGCCGCATGATATTCGGCATTTTCCGACAGATCGCCATGGGCACGCGCTTCTTCGATGGCGTCCACGATCAAAGGCCGTTCCGCCTTCAGTTCGCGGAGCTGCTCATTGAGCTTGTCATAGCCCATCTGCAGCATCGGCATCTTTTCCACGGTGGCCATTTTATCGCAGATCCTTTGTCAAAACTTCCCTTTGGCGGCCTCGCTTATGAGGCCGCCCGCAGCATGGTTCCTGATGCAGGGGGTCAGGCTTGCGGCCTTGGATAATAGGACTGCAACGACCGTACTTCAAGGGCGTGGCCGCGCAGCGCCTCAATCGCATCCGCTGCCGCCACGCTGGCCGCGGCGGTAGTGAAGCTCGCCACCTTAGCCCGCAGGGCGCTGGTGCGGATGGCCTTACTGTCCTTTAGCGACTGCCAGCCTTCCGTCGTGTTGACGATCAGATCGATGTCGCCATCGGTGATCTTGTCCACGATATGCGGACGGCCTTCGGCCACCTTGTTCACCAATTGCACCGAGACGCCCTGCTCTTCCAGATAGCGGGCGGTGCCGCCGGTCGCGATGATGGTGAAGCCCAGAGCCGCCATCTTTTGCACGGCGGGCAGCACCACCGGCTTGTCACTATCCTTGACCGACACGAACACCGTGCCACTTTTGGGCAGAATGGTGCCGGCGCCAAGTTGTGCCTTGGCGAAGGCGGTCGCGAAGTCACTGTCGATGCCCATGACTTCGCCGGTGCTCTTCATTTCCGGCGATAATACGGGATCGACGCCGGGGAAGCGGGCGAAGGGGAAGACCGCTTCCTTGACCGCGATGTGTGAAATCGCATTACGATCGATCTTCGGCAGATCCTTCAGCTTCTCGCCCGCCATGACGCGGCTGGCGATCTTGGCGATAGGCGTGCCGATCGCTTTGGCGACGAAGGGCACTGTGCGGCTAGCGCGCGGGTTCACCTCGATCAGGTAAACCACGCCGTCCTTGACCGCGAATTGAATATTCATGAGACCCCGCACCGACAGCGCACGGGCTAGAACATCGGCTTGACGCTCGATTTCGGCGATGACCTCATCGGAAAGGCTGTAGGGTGGCAGGGAGCAGGCGCTATCACCGGAGTGCACGCCAGCCTCTTCGATATGTTGGAGGACCCCTGCAACCACGACATCATCACCATCGCAGAGCGCGTCCACGTCCACTTCGACCGCGTCGCGCAGATACTGATCGATCAGCACAGGCGAGTCACCCGACACCTGCACGGCGGTGGCGATATATTCTTCCAACTGCGCCTGGCCATCGACAATCTCCATGGCGCGGCCGCCAAGGACATAGGATGGGCGCATCAGCACCGGATAGCCGATGCGGTTGGCGACCGCGATCGCCTCTTCCCGACTGCGGGCAATGCCGTTGGCTGGCTGCTTAAGTCTGAGCTTGTCGATCAGCGCGGCGAACCGTTCACGGTCTTCGGCCAGATCGATGGCGTCGGGCGACGTGCCCAGGATCGGGATGCCCGCATCCTCCAGCGCCTGTGCGAGCTTGAGCGGCGTCTGGCCGCCGAACTGGACGATGACGCCCGCCAGCGTGCCGTTCGACATTTCGACGCTAAGGATCTCGAGGACGTCCTCGGCGGTTAGCGGTTCGAAATAGAGACGGTCGGACGTGTCATAATCGGTGGACACGGTTTCCGGGTTGCAATTGATCATGATCGTCTCGAAGCCAGCTTCGCTGAGCGCGAAGCAGGCGTGGACGCAGCAATAGTCGAACTCGATGCCCTGGCCAATCCTGTTGGGGCCGCCACCGAGGATGACGACTTTCTTCCGGTCACTGGGCTGCGCCTCGTTCTCCGGCTCACCGAAGATCGGAGCCTCATAGGTCGAATACATATAAGGCGTCTTCGCCTCGAACTCGGCCGCGCAGGTGTCGATGCGTTTGAAGACGGGGCGGATGCCCAGCCTATGACGGAGCGCGCGAACCTCATCCTCGGTGACGCCGCCGGTCATCGCCTTGACCGCTTCGTGGATCAAACCGGAACCACGCGCGATGCCGCGCTCCATGCCGCGCAGATTAGCGGACTTGAGCGCGAGGTAAGCGAGGCGCTTGTCGGCAAAACCCATAGCCTTCAGGCGGCGCATGCCCTCCGCGTCCTGCGGCAGACCGTTGCTGAGGATTTCCGCCTCGGCGTCAATGATCTCCTTGATGCGCTCCAGAAACCATGGATCATACTTCGCCACGGCATGGACTTCTGCAACCGTCAGTCCTTCCCGCAGAGCTTGGGCAGCGACCAGCAAGCGATCCGGAGTTGGTTGAGCGAGCGCTGCGATGATGTCGTCTTTCGGCGCGCCGACCAGATGTTCGACCTCATTGAAACCGCACAGCCCCGTTTCAAGGCCGCGAAGGGCCTTCTGCATGGATTCATGAATGTTGCGGCCGATCGCCATCACTTCGCCCACCGACTTCATCGCGGTGCCGAGCAGCGGTTCAGAGCCCTTGAACTTCTCGAAGGCGAAGCGCGGGATTTTGGTTACGACATAGTCGATGGTCGGTTCGAAGCTGGCGGGCGTCGCGCCGGTGATGTCGTTCTCAATCTCGTCCAGCGTGTAGCCTACGGCGAGTTTCGCCGCGACCTTGGCGATGGGGAAGCCGGTCGCCTTCGACGCCAGCGCCGAGGAGCGAGATACGCGCGGGTTCATCTCGATGACGACCAAGCGGCCGTCTTTCGGGTTGACGGCGAACTGGACGTTGGAGCCGCCGGTCTCAACGCCGATCTCACGCAGCACCGCGATGCTCGCGTTGCGCATGATCTGATATTCCTTGTCGGTCAGCGTCAGCGCCGGCGCGACGGTGATGGAGTCGCCGGTATGGACGCCCATCGGATCGACATTTTCAATCGAGCAAATGATGATGGCATTGTCATTCCGATCCCGGACGACCTCCATCTCATATTCCTTCCAGCCGAGGAGCGATTCCTCGATCAGGACTTCGGTGGTCGGCGAGGCGTCGAGCCCTTCGGCTACGATCCGCTTGAACTCTTCCTTGTTGTAGGCGACGCCGCCGCCGGTGCCACCGAGCGTGAAGCTGGGGCGAATGATCGAGGGAAGGCCGGTGAACTCCAGCCCCTCCAGCGCCTCTTCCATCGTATGGGCGATGCGCGAGCGGGCCGATTCCAGCCCAATCTTGTCCATCGCGTCGCGGAACTTCAGGCGGTCCTCGGCCTTGTCGATGGCTTCGGCATCCGCGCCGATCATTTTGACGCCATATTTCTCCAGCGTGCCGTCATTGAACAGCGCCAGCGCCGTGTTGAGAGCCGTCTGGCCACCCATGGTCGGCAGCACCGCGTCGGGGCGCTCCTTCTCGATGATCTTCGCCACGATTTCGGGCGTGATCGGCTCGACATAGGTCGCGTCGGCAAATTCCGGGTCGGTCATGATGGTGGCTGGGTTGGAATTCACCAGAATGATGCGATAGCCCTCTTCCCTGAGCGCCTTCACCGCCTGCGTGCCCGAATAGTCGAACTCGCAAGCCTGGCCGATGATGATCGGGCCAGCGCCGATGATGAGGATGGAGGAGATGTCGGTGCGTTTGGGCATTAGAAGTGACTTTTCCCGAGCTGGACCAGCTTTTCAAAAGCGGCTTTATCTAAGCGGATTGTTTGCGACAGCTTGCCAGGAATTTCTCGGCCTGGCCGCCCGTAAGTATCAATTTGGATGAGCTTCTCTCGACCGCAATCGACCAACCGAACGATCGTTTCGACCTCTTCATGAGGCCGAGCATTTTCTAGATGCTCAACAGTAAAGTCGCGCACTGTAGCCATCGCTCAGTTCCCCCACCGTTGCTTCATCAATGCACAGCCCCCGTCCGGGCCTCGCAACCCCAGCCGTCATATTCGACGCCGCACAGGATTTCGATCTGGAGGCACTTCTTCGTCAGCGCGCGGATGGACGCTTTGTCGACCGCCTGCTCGGTTTCGAGGAACAGGTAGAGATCGCCATCCTCATCCTCTTCGCGGTCGAGTTCGACAAAGCCGAACTGACTGGCGATGGTCAGCACGCGTTCGAAATCCTTCTCGCTTCCCCGGAAGCTGACATCGACCAGGCGCGGGATGCGCGGCTTGTCGCCATTCTCGGTGAGATTGGCGAGAACGGCCTTGTCCGCCTCCCACTCCGCTTCGAGCCGGGCGGGATCAACCTGAGGCAGATTGAGGCTCACTTCAGCCCTTCGACGAAGCGCTGGAACAGGTAGAAGCTGTCCTGAGGGCCGGGCGATGCTTCCGGGTGATACTGAACAGAAAATGCTTTCTTATCAGTTAGTTCTATGCCGCAGTTGCTGCCATCAAAGAGCGACACATGGGTCGGCTTGACATTTTCAGGCAACGTGTCGCTATCGACCGCGAAGCCGTGGTTCATCGAGGTGATCTCGACAAGGCCGTCTGAGAGCCGCTTGACGGGGTGATTGGCGCCGCGATGGCCCTGGTGCATCTTCACGGTCTTGGCGCCGGCAGCGAGCGCCAGCATCTGGTGGCCGAGGCAGATGCCGAAGACCGGCAGGTCGGCCTCCAAAACCTGCCTGATGACGGGCACGGCATATTCGCCGGTCGCGGCCGGGTCGCCGGGGCCGTTGGACAGGAAGACGCCGTCGGGCTTCTGCTCCCTCACCTGCTCATAGGTAGCGGTGGCGGGCAGCACGGTGACTCGGGCGCCAGCCTTCACCAGGTTACGAAAGATGTTGTTCTTCGCGCCATAATCGATCGCGACGACATGAGGGCGTTCATCGCCCGCTTCGCCCAGGCCATAGCCATGACCGAGCTTCCAGACGCCGTCCTTCCACAGGCGGCTTTCCTTGCCGGTGACTTCAATGGCGAGGTCCATGCCCTCAAGACCGGGCCAACTGTCGGCCTTGTCAGCCAGCGTAGCGAGGTCGAAATTGCCGTCCGGGTCATGGGCGATCACAACATTGGGCGCGCCCTTGAGGCGGATCATGCGCGTCAGTGCGCGGGTATCGACGCCCGAGAGGCCGATGCGGCCATGTTCCTTCATCCACTGGTCGAACGGCTCGACATTGCGGAAGTTGCTGGGCGCGGTGACGTCCTCGCGGACTATGCAGCCCAGCGCATGCGGGGCATCCGCCTCCACATCGTCGACATTGGTGCCGACATTACCGATATGGGGGAAGGTGAAATTGATGATCTGACCCGCGTAGGAGGGATCGGTCATAATCTCCTGATAGCCAGTGATCGAGGTGTTGAAGCAAAGCTCGCCCACCGCATCGCCGACCGAGCCGAAGCCGCGTCCAAACACCGCGCTGCCGTCAGCAAAAACCAATACCCCTGTCGCTCCTTTGGGCACGGTGAGGGTCTTGGCATCAGCCATGGTCGTAGCGTCCTTCATGTTTTTGCGGGAACCCGTCTGCAGCGGGTTAAACGGCCGGTCACCTATGCCTTGAGCCCCGCGCGGTCAACCGCTGTTAAAAATCTCTTTTCGCATTATATCTGGCTTTTTCCCGTAGCACAGGATTCGTGTCGCCATGATTCGCGAGAAGGTAAAGAGCGCCCAGGTCGAAGCCATGAAGGGCGGGGACAAGGAACGCCTGGCCGCGGTGCGGCTGATCCTCGCCAAGCTGAAGGACCGGGACATCGAGTTGCGGACCACCAGCAGCGTGCCTGATGACGACACGATCGTGGTCGAGGTGCTGCAGAAGATGGCCAAGCAGCGGCGCGAATCGATCGACATGTTCAAGAGTGGCGGACGCGACGAGTTGGCCGCGAAGGAACAGGCGGAATTGGTGGTTATCGAGAGCTTCCTGCCGCAGCAGCTGAGCGAGGATGAGACCAAGGCGGCCATTGACGCCATCAAGGCTGAGGTTGGGGCGAGCAGCGTCAAGGATATGGGGAAGGTCATGGCCGTGCTGAAGGAACGGCATGGGGCTGTGATTGACATGAGCAAGGCTAGCGGGCTGGTGAAAGCGGCGCTGTCCTAAAGCTGCGATACGGTTCCCCTGCCGCCTTGCGTGAGGGATCAGGGGAGGGCATGTTCAAGATCAATGGACAAAGGCTATGCCCGCCCTACCCTCCGCGCACGCCCCCTCCGCAACAATGCGACCGATGCGGAGCGCGTTCTGTGGCAAGCGATCAGCGCGCGCAAACTAGCCGGCATTCGGTTTAATCGGCAGGTTCCAGTAGGCCCGTTCATCTGTGATTTCGTAGCACGATCGATCCGGCCCGTGATTGAAGTTGATGGCTGGCAGCATGATGCGTCCGTCGATGCAGGCCGGACAGCGTTTCTAAAGCAACGCGGGTATAGAGTGTTGCGCTTCTGGAATAATGATGTGCTGGGGAATTTGGATGGGGTTGTGGCCGAGATTGAGCGCGTCATTTCCCGGATGATGGCACACATCCCCTCCCCCAACCCCTCCCGCGAGCGGGAGGGGAGCTTTTGTGGTGAGGGGACATGAGCCTTTCCCCCGCCTTCCTTGACGAGCTGCGTATGCGGACATCCCTGTCCACCCTGATCGGGCGGACGGTGAAGGTCACCAAAGCGGGGCGGGAGTATAAGGCTTGCTGTCCTTTTCATAATGAGAAGACGCCCAGCTTCACCATCAATGATGAGAAGGGCTTTTATCATTGCTTCGGCTGCGGAGCGCATGGGGATGCGATCCGGTGGATGACCGATCAGCGCGGCTTGCCGTTCATGGAGGCCGTGAAGGAACTTGCTGCGACGGCGGGAATGGATGTGCCCGCGCCCGATCCGCATATGGCGAAACGGGCGGAGAAGGCGAAGGGCCTGCATGACGTCATGGTGGCAGCGCAAGCCTTGTTCGAAGAGCAGCTTGGCGGGATCGAAGGCGCTGAAGCCCGGGATTACCTGAAGCGGCGCGGGATCAGCGAAGCCACTCGGCGAGCCTTTGGCTTTGGCTATTCCGCGGATTCCAATGGAAAGCTGAAAGGCGCGCTAACCGAGTTTGGCGAGCCTATGCTGATCGAGGCCGGATTGCTGATCGATCCGGATGCGAGCGAGGGTGAAAAGGCGCGAAAGCGCGAAAGCTATGACCGGTTCCGGGGGCGGCTCATGCTGCCGATCCGCGATATTCGGGGGCGAGTGATCGCCTTTGGCGGGCGCATATTGGGCCAGGGCGAACCCAAATATCTGAACTCGCCGGACACGCCGCTCTTCGACAAGGGACGGACGCTTTACAATATCGATCGCGCCTCCCCCGCCAGTCGCCAGAGCGGACGGGTGATCGTGGTCGAGGGCTATATGGACGTGATAGCGCTGGCCCAGGCTGGTTTCGGCGAAGCCGTCGCGCCGCTCGGCACGGCTCTCACCGAGCATCAGATCCAGCGACTGTGGAAGATGGTGGACGTGCCGATCCTTTGCTTCGACGGGGATGCAGCGGGTCAGAAGGCGGCGATCCGGGCGGCGACGCGCGCGCTGCCGCTGCTACGGCCTGGGATGAGCCTGGCTTTTGCGACGCTCCCGGCTGGGCAAGACCCCGACGACCTGATCCGGGCCGAAGGACCGGTAGCGATGGAGAAGGTGTTGAGTGTTGCTGAACCGCTGGTCGAGCGGTTGTGGGCCCATGAACAGAATGCGGTGCCGCTGGATACGCCCGAGCAGCGAGCGGCCTTAAAACAGCGGCTGGGCGCTATCACGGACGCCATCGCGCATCCCGATGTACGGGCGCATTATGTGCAGATATTCCGCCAGCGTTACGATGCCCTGTTCTTTGCGCGGCAAGCTTCGGGCGGCGGCCCCCGGCATCAGCGAGGCGGCGGCGCTCGTCAGGGGTGGCAGCGTGACCGGCGGGGCAATTGGAAGCCTCCCCTGCCCCCGGTTGGCAGCGAAGCGCGGGCGATCGGGGTGAGCGGCATGGAGCAGCGGCTGCTGCGCGCGGTACTCGCAAGCCTGCTGCGCCATCCGGAGCAGATCATGCTGCATCGGGAGATGCTGTCAGCACTGCATATCGGCGATTCGGCCTTGGCCGGACTGCTGCGCGCGATGGTGACGGCTTCCTTCACGCAAGAAACAGTTGAAACCGAGGGCCTCCTTACCATATTGGGCCAAGGTGAAGTGTATAATATGGCGAAGGGGATGCTCCGGGCCGACACGTTCACATTCACCCCCAACAGGATGACCGCCGACTCGGGTCGCGTTTCGCGCGATCTGGAGGAGGCTATCCGGGTGATGGCGCAAGGACCGGAGTTGGAGACGGCGCTGGCGGAAGCCACCAGACGGGCAAAGGAAGACCTCAACGAGGAGACCTTTGCCGAGCAGCAGCGGGTTCATCGGATGAAGATGGATCATGACCGGCGCTTGGCGGAACTGGCGCAGTCCGAAGATATTGTTTGATTCGTCCCAATCGGGACGGCGGAGTTAAGGCGAATAAATGGCGAGCAAGGCGACAGGCAAGGGTGCGGGCGAGGATGTGGATACCGGCGATGCGCCGCTCCTTGATCTGAACGAGGCGTCGGTCAAGAAGCTGATCGCGCGTGCGAAGAAGCGCGGCTACATCACCTATGACGAGCTGAACGACGCCCTGCCGCAGGACCAGATGTCTTCCGAGCAGATTGAGGACATCATGGCCGCGCTCAACGAGATGGGCGTGAACATCGTCGAAAATGAAGAAGCCAGTGAAGATGGCGACGATCAGCGCGACGACAGCGATGACGACGCAGCGGACGACAGCGCCGATGATGACGGTTCGCCTCGCCCCGTAGCCGAGAAGAAGAAAGAAACGGTCGATCGCACCGATGACCCTGTGCGCATGTATCTGCGCGAAATGGGTGCGGTCGAGCTGCTGAGCCGTGAGGGCGAAATCGCCATCGCCAAGCGCATTGAGGCCGGGCGCGACACGATGATTCTGGGCCTGTGCGAAAGCCCGACAACCTTCAACGCGATCATCGAATGGTCGACCGCGCTCAATAATGGCGAGATGCAGCTGCGCGAGATCCTGGATCTCGACGCGATGCTCTCCAAGGATCCGGCTCCGGAGAATCTGGAGGAAGGCGCCGAGGATGATGATGGCGAAATCAGCGAGAAGACCGCTGGGCCCAGCTTCAAGGAAGAGGAGGAGCCCGAGGAAGAGGCGGCCGATTCCGACGAGGATGAGGACGGCCTGACCGAGCGCCGGACCCGCCGGGTGGAAGAGGAAGAGGAAGAAGACAACACCCTCTCCCTCGCCCAGATGGAAGAGACCCTGAAGCCGATGGCGCTGGAGAAATTCGCGACCATCACGGAGATTTTCCGCACCTTCTCGCGCGCGCAGGAATCGCGCATGGCGGCCATGGCCAATGGCGAGGCGCTAAGCCAAGCGGCGGAGGACGACTATCAGGACCTGCGCGAGCAGCTGACCGCGGAAGTCGAAAGCGTTCAGTTCCACCAGCAGAAGATCGAATATCTGGTCGATCAGCTTTATGCCTATAACCGGCGCCTGACCGCGCTGGGCGGCCAGATGCTGCGCCTGGCCGAGCGGCACAAGGTGAGCCGCAAGGATTTCCTCGACCGCTATGTGAACCATGAACTGGACGATGGCTGGATGGACAAGGTGTCCGGCATCGACAAGAAATGGGCGGCCTTTGCCGCAGCCGAGGCACGCGCCGTCGAGCGCATCCGCAATGAGGTGAGCGAGATCGCGCAGGCGACCGGCATGTCGCTGAATGAATTCCGCCGCATCGTCAACATGGTGCAAAAGGGCGAGCGCGAGGCGCGCATCGCGAAGAAGGAAATGGTCGAGGCGAACCTGCGCCTGGTCATCTCCATCGCTAAAAAATATACGAACCGTGGCTTGCAATTCCTTGATCTTATTCAGGAAGGCAATATCGGCCTGATGAAGGCTGTCGATAAGTTCGAATATCGGCGCGGCTATAAATTCTCGACCTATGCGACCTGGTGGATCCGGCAGGCGATCACCCGTTCGATTGCGGATCAGGCGCGGACCATCCGCATTCCGGTCCATATGATCGAGACGATCAACAAGCTGGTGCGCACCAGCCGCCAGTTCCTGCACGAGCAGGGCCGCGAGCCGACTCCGGAGGAAATGGCCGAGCGCCTTTCCATGCCGCTGGAGAAGGTGCGCAAGGTGATGAAGATCGCCAAGGAGCCGATCTCCCTCGAAACGCCGATCGGCGATGAGGAGGATTCACATCTGGGCGATTTCATCGAGGACAAGAATGCGATCATCCCGGTGGATGCCGCGATCCAAGCGAACCTCAAGGAAACCGTGACGCGGGTTCTGGCTTCGCTGACACCGCGCGAGGAACGTGTGCTGCGCATGCGCTTCGGCATCGGCATGAACACCGACCATACGCTGGAGGAGGTGGGCCAGCAGTTCAGCGTGACGCGCGAACGTATCCGCCAGATCGAGGCAAAGGCTCTGCGCAAGCTGAAGCATCCGAGCCGCAGCCGCAAGATGCGCAGCTTCCTGGACCAATAGGGGCTCTGGCGCGGCGAAACGATAGGGAGGACGGCTTTCGGGCCGCCATTTTTTTTGAGCGCATAAACCCCTCTTTTACCTCGCTTCCCTATAGTGCGCAAAACGGCCGCAATGGCGCTGGCGGCCGCGCAGGGGTTGACGATGAACGAAGCAGCAGCACGCCTGGGGACAGGCGACATATCTCAGGTGATCGAGGCGCTTGTCGCAGCCGACGGGACGGATGGTCATGCCCATGCCAGCAGCGCGCGGGCGGGGATCGGCCGCGACGCAGTGTTGACGCTGGCAGATCTGGCCGATGCCGCGCACTATCTTTGCCTGCTGCATGGCCGCCATCCTGGCGTGATCGATCATGCCGCGACGCGATCGGCAGACAATGGGGCTAGGGCGTGGCTAGTGCAGGCTGCTGACGCCTTTGCGCGGGAGCGGGCGTATTTGACGCAAGTGACAGTGGCGGTGGGGCCGGTGCCCAGCACAGCCGGGCAAAGTGATTGCGAGGCGATTGTCAGTCAGCAGCGCCATGCGCTGGACATGCTGGCGCAATCGGACCGACGAGGCTGCGCGATGGGCGCTGCGATCGCGCTGTTGCTGGACTGGCGAGCGGTGCGCCACATATTGGAAATGGCGGGGATCCGCGTTGGGGTGGAACCCCACGCATGCGACCTGCCCGATCGGGCCGCGACCTTCAATGTCGCGCGCGCCATCGGCGGAGACGATGCGACGGATCGAGCGATCCAGTTCGGTGCGCGCCAGTTGCTGAGCCAGCAGCGCGGCTTGTGGGACCTGTTGCAGGCGCGGGCCGAAATAAGGCGGCAGAAGCGATAGGAATAAACGCATTGCGGCGCTGGTTCGCTTTCCCTAGGTCGAAGACAGGACAGGAAAGCGAAGCAGGCTCATGCGGTTTGAAGGTACGGAAGATTATGTCGCAACCGACGACCTGAAGGTCGCGGTCAACGCTGCGGTGCTGCTGCGCCGCCCGCTGCTGGTGAAGGGTGAGCCGGGCACCGGCAAGACGGTGCTGGCGCAGGAAATCGCCAAGGCGCTCAATGCTCCGCTGATCGAATGGAACGTCAAATCGACGACGAAGGCGCATCAAGGGCTGTATGAATATGACGCGGTGGCGCGCCTGCGCGACGGGCAACTGGGCGACCCGCGGGTTCATGAGATCAGCAATTATATCCGCAAAGGCAAGCTGTGGGAGGCGTTCACCTCCCCTACCCTGCCGGTCCTGCTGATCGACGAGATCGACAAGGCGGATATCGAGTTCCCCAACGACCTATTGCAGGAACTCGATCGCATGGCGTTTCATGTTTATGAGACGGGTGAGACGGTCGCGGCCCAGGAAAGGCCTGTGGTTGTCATCACGTCGAACAATGAGAAGGAATTGCCCGACGCGTTCCTGCGGCGCTGCTTCTTCCATTATATCAAGTTTCCTGACCGGGAGACGATGCAGGCGATCATCGATGTGCATTTCCCAGGCATCCAGAAGATATTGGTGAACCGCGCGCTCGAGATTTTCTACGAGATCCGGGATGTGCCGGGGCTCAAGAAAAAGCCGTCTACGAGCGAATTGTTGGACTGGTTGAAGCTGCTGCTCAACGAGGACATGCCGCTTGACGTTCTGCAGGAGCGTGATCCGACAAAGGCCATCCCGCCGCTGCATGGTGCGCTGCTGAAGAATGAGCAGGACATCATGATGTTCGAGCGGCTGGCCTTTATGGCTCGGCGGCAGGGGCGTTAGTTTGTAACCTGCCCCCTCCCCTAGCCCCTCGCGCCAGCGGGAGGGGAAGCTGGAAGGAGAATTTTCGATGACCCATCAAGCCGGATGCCTGTGCGGGGCGGTGGGGATCGGCATTGAGGCCGAGCCGCTGGCGGCGCGGATGTGCTGGTGCAGGCTGTGCCAATATCTGGGCGGCGGATCGGCAACGGTCAATGTCTGCTTCCCTGCCGAGAACGTGCAGACGCAAGGCGAGGTGCGGTGGCATGAGAGCGTTGCCGACAGTGGCAACCGTATGCGGCGCGGTTTCTGCCTGGAATGCGGGACGCCGCTGTTCAGCATCGCCGAATCGCGGCCCCATCTTATATTCATACGAGCAGGCGCGCTGGACGATCCCGGCCTGATTGGACCAGAGGCGGTTATCTGGACCAGCGCCGCACCCGATTGGGCGCATCTGGACCCGAACCTGCCCCATTATCCGGCGCAAATTCCGCCGGTCGCGTAAAAGCAGGCTTGCCTACTGCCTGCAATTCGGCTCAACTTTCCTGACATATATTTCAAAGCCGCGACAAGACGGCGTGAAATGGGAAGGATGCCGATGTTCAAGCCTGTCTTGTCCCTGTTGCCGGTTCTGCTGATCGCGTCAGCGCCCGCGCTGGCCGATGCTGTCGAAGAGCATGAAGCCTGGTCGGCCAGCGACACGAGCCTGCGTGCTGACGCCGCGGGTATCAGCCTGCCGCAAACGATCGCGGGGCTGTCGCTCGCGAAGAGCGGTGAGGTTTCCAACGGCGGCAAGGGCATCGACAATTACGCGCAATATCTGTCCGAAGACGGAGCGATCCAAGCGACGGTCTATGTTTATTTACCGAGCTATGCCGACAGTTCGCTCGCGGCGCATATGACGGATCGCGCCATCATGGAGCGGTTCGGCACGAAAACCCGCCGCACCGCTTATGCAAGCGCGCCACTCGCCGGCCAGACGGGTCGAGCAATCCGAGCGGTTTATGAAGACGCCGCCGATGGCGCCCTGACCACGGCGGCTGGTTTCGCTCATGCCGGACGCTGGCTGGTGAAGCTGCGCGTTACCGGCCCTACGGAACGGCGCAAAGAAGTCCTGGCAGGATTGGACAGCATGCTGAACGGGCTACGTTTCGATGATCCGGGCAGCGTAAAGCCGATAGCCCCAGCCCGTTTCGCGGCTTGCCCGACGCAGGACGGGACGGACGCAAAGCTTACCGCTCAGGCGCCCGCGGCTGCCGCGGATGCTGCTCCTCTGATCGAGGGGCGCGCTTCTTTCTGCATTCGCGGGCAGGTGCGGACGGCGGAAGGCAGCTACGACGTGCTGCAACAGCGCGATGTGGCGAATGGCGCGGTGATCGTTCCGGTCGATGATGCCGGGACCGTGATGACCTTCGATCCCGCGGCGGCGGGCAAGGGTTATCAGCTATCGATCCATTCGATCGGCCAGACGCAGCTTTTCGGGGTTTATGATCGGGTGCCGAGTTCACGCCAGATAGCTGAGATACTGGGTGGCAAGGATCCGCAAACAGCCCAGGCGCGGACGACCGCGCATTATGCCGCCAGTGGTGAAGTTATCATGCGGCATGCTGGGGCGGCGCAGTAAGGGATAGTTCCCGACCCTTCGACGTAGTTCAGGGCAGCTTTACTCCGAGCGAAAGCTGGCGGGCGGGCGGGTGCCATTGCCGTTCCGGCTTCATTTTGGCTATGGCATCCCCGGTCATTTGCGTCGTTTCTCATCTCCATGAACTTGTCGAAGGGCGTTCTTTTCTTCAGGTGAATGAAGGGTCGTTCGACCTACCTGCTTGCAGCAGGCGCTCAGGACAGGCTTTGCCAGGCTCAGCCCGAACCGGGGAGATGGTTTTGGAACCCGCCATGATCGACCACGCCAACGCCACACGGTTTGGGCGGGTTCGCACACATTTGGAGGCAGTGCGGATCGCAGCCGGGCTGCGGGCTTGGCTCTATGAATTTCTACTGTTCGGGTTCAAGCAGGGCTGGGCCTGCCTGTTCGGCGCCCTGATGCTGGCGCTGCTGCTCGGCACTCATCTTTTCTACCCGGCAGATGCACCGCTGCACCGATATGATTTCCTGACGCTGGCGGCGGTCCTCATTCAGCTTACGATGCTGGCGTTGCGCCTGGAAACGCCCCGTGAGGCGATTGTCATTTGCGCCTTTCACCTGATCGGCACGGTTATGGAACTGTTTAAAACGCAGGCGGGATCATGGATTTATCCGGAACAGAGCCTGCTGCATGTAGGCGCAGTGCCTCTATTTTCCGGCTTCATGTATGCGGCGGTCGGCAGCTATATCGCGCGCATCTGGCGCATCTTCAGCTTTTCCTTCAGCGGCTATCCGCCCATGTGGACGACCGCCCTCCTGGCTGGGGCGATCTATGTCAATTTCTTCGCCCATCACTGGTTGCCCGATGTCAGGATCGCCCTGTTCACCGCCGCCATAGCAATATTCTGGCGCAGCTGGATTTGGTTCACGCCCTGGTATGAGGTACGGCGCATGCCTTTGCTGTTGGGTTTTCTGCTGGTCGCGCTCTTCATCTGGTTTGCGGAGAATATCGGGACGTTCGCCAACGCCTGGAATTATCCCGATCAGCACCATGGGTGGCAGATGGTGAGCCTGCCCAAGCTCGGCTCCTGGTATCTGCTGATCATCATATCCTTTGTGCTGGTGTCGTTGATCCATGGGATCAGGCGTATGAGATCAGATGAGATAGCCGACCTCATACAGACCCCAGCGGCGTCCGTTGAACAGCAAGGGCACGAAAACGCTGCGTAGTGCGCGATAGCGGCCCTCCCCCAGATCCTGCCGGTAGGTGAAGAGGAAGAAGTCGCCGTCCCCGTCCAGGGCGCGGCGGGTCTGGCTGTCCATGAAAATCTGCCGGTTACGGGCATGTTCCATGTTCCAGTTACGTGCGCCCTCACGCTGAGGGTGGCTGCGCGCGGTGATGTGCGTCGGAAGATAACCGTTCATGTCGATAAGGCAGCAGCCGACGATCGCTTCATCCTGCGCCGTGCGCCGGTCCAGCACCGGCCGAACAGCACGATCCGCAAAAGCCGTGAGGCCATTTTCATATTGCGGCGGATCTGACGCCAGGATCGGGCGATAATTAGCGTCAAACAGGGCTGAGGGAGACAATTCGCCTGATTGCAGCGCAGCTTCGATCAGGCGCGAAATCTCTTCCGCGCCTTCTTCCGCATAAGCGATATAGCGGCTGTTGCGCGTGCGATGGCCGCCATGGGCGGCGGTGTTGAGCATGTCGTTCGCCATGCCTTCGAGCTGTTCGAGCTGCACCTTCGCCACTTCGACCCGGCCGGCGCTTTCGGCGGCGGACTGGCTGAAGCTGGTAAGGCCCTGGCGCAGCGCCCCGACATCGGCGTCGGCTTCGTCGGTGCAGGTGACGATCGCATTGGACCGATCGCCAAATTGGGTCACCAGGGACGCGATTTCGGCCATGGTGACGCTCAACGTGTCGATATGCGCGCTGACGTGGCGACCGCGCACGATATTGGCTTCGACGCCGCTGATGAGGTGGCGAGCGTCCCGATCGAGCTGGCCAAGCTTGTCGCCGACCGACGCCGCCGAATCGCCCGCCTGCCCCGCGAGACGGCGGATTTCGTCTGCGACTACGGCAAATCCTTGCGTTGCTTCTCCGCCGCGAGCCGCCTCGATGGCGGCATTTACCCCGAGGAGCCGGGTCTGGCGGGCAATGGCGCCGAGCTGATCGGAGATGCCCCCTACTGCTTCGATGACATCGAGAAACTGGCGGAGGCGGCCCTCCAACCCCGTGACATGTTCGACCAGCCCGGCGACCTGCGCCAGAGATTGGGTGATCGCCTCATGCCCCTCGGCGATGATGCGGGCCGCACGGCGGGAGGTGAGGCTAAGCTCCTGTGCAGCGACGACACTTTCATTCTGACTGCCTGCGAGGGCCTCCATGTTGGATTGGAGTTGGCTGAGCAGTACCGAGTCGGCCTGAATGCGGCGCGTCAATTCTCCCAAGAAGCCAGCAGTTTCGCTGCACTGCAGCGCTATGTCCCCCGACCGCTCGCCCAAGTCCGTCAACAAATGCCCGTTTTCCAATGGTTGTTCGCCCCCACGACCCGTCATGGATACTGCCCTATTAACGATGCAATGCAACACTTAACATTCCCTCAACCAAGCGGAGGGTGGGTCTTGCATCCGCAACCCTGCTGGCGGAGAAGGACGCCGTCATGATGTTAAATTTCCTTGATGCGCTCCGCGCGGCCGGCATCCCGGTCGGCATAAAGGAGCATCTGCTGCTGCTGGAAGCGCTGGACCGCGATGTGATTGGGCAGCGGCCGGAGGAATTCTATTATCTCGCCCGCGCGACCTATGTGAAGGATGAGGGTCTGATCGATCGCTTTGATCAGGTCTTTGCGAAGGTCTTCAAGGGCGTGCTTGGCGCGGAGGGCGTTGAGGCAGAAATTCCGGAGGAATGGCTGCGCCTGGTCGCCGAGAAATATCTGAGCGCCGAGGAGATGGAAAAGATCAAGTCCTTGGGCAGCTGGGACGAGATCATGGAGACGCTAAAAAAGCGGCTGGAGGAGCAGAAAGGCCGTCATCAGGGCGGCAACAAGTGGATCGGGACCGGCGGGACGTCGCCCTTTGGTTATGGCGGCTATAATCCGGAGGGCGTTCGGATCGGCGGCGAGAGTCGGCACAAGCGCGCGATCAAGGTGTGGGAAAAGCGTGAGTTCCAGAATCTGGACAGCAGCAAGGAGTTGGGCACGCGAAACATCAAGGTGGCGTTGCGGCGGCTGCGACGCTTTGCGCGGGAGGGCGCGGCGGAGGAGCTTGACCTGGAGGGCACCATTCGCGGCACCGCGCGGCAGGGCTGGCTGGATATCCGCATGCGGCCGGAGCGGCACAATGCGGTCAAGCTGCTGCTGTTCCTCGACGTGGGCGGATCGATGGACCCGTTTATCCGGCTATGCGAAGAGCTGTTTTCAGCGGCCACCAGCGAATTCAAGAATATGGAGTTCTTCTACTTCCACAACTGCCTCTATGAAGGGGTGTGGAAGGATAATAACCGCCGCTTTTCAGAGCGCATTCCTACCTGGGACATCCTGCACAAATATGGGCATGATTATAAGGTGATCTTTGTCGGGGACGCGGCGATGAGCCCCTATGAGATCAGCTATCCGGGCGGATCGGTCGAGCATATGAATGAGGAGCCCGGCGCTGTCTGGATGAGCCGCGTGCTGCATACCTATCCCGCGACGGTGTGGCTGAACCCCACGCCGCGCTCGCACTGGGATTACAGCCAGTCCACGCGCATGATCCGGGAAATCATGAGCGAGCGCATGTATCCGCTGACGCTGGAAGGCATTGACGACGGGATGCGCGAGTTGACGCGGAAGCGGTGATCCTGTCTCAGGCCGGTGGGTACAGGACACCGCCAGTCATCGGCTGCGGCGCGCCAGTGGTGCCGGGGAAACTGATAGGCAGCCCTTTCAAATGACGGACGGCCATATAGGCGAAGCCCTGCGCTTCCAGGGCGTCGCCGTCCCATCCGAGATCATCGACGGGGAGGACCGTTGCGCCCGTGTAGCTGGCGAGCATAGCCATGAGCGTGGCGTTATGGCGGCCGCCGCCGGCTACGTAAATGTGGGCCGGGCGTTGAGGCAGATGATCGAGGCCGCGAGCGAGGGCCCTCGCGGTGAAGGCGGTTAGGGTTGCGGCCCCGTCTTCCAGTGAAAGGCCGCTGACGGCGTCGATCGAGAAAGCCTCACGATCGATGCTTTTCGGCGGCGGGAGCTCGAACCAGGGGTCGGCGAGCATCTGATCGAGGCGGGCTTCATCGATGCGGCCGGTTCCGGCGGTTTCGCCATTTTCGTCGAAGCTGCGGTCGCTGTGGGTCTGCATCCAATTGTCTATGAGGCCGCTCGCCATACCGGTGTCGAAGGCGGTGATGTCGCCATCGGCTGCGATGGCGGTGATGTTGGCGACACCGCCCAGGTTTAGGACGGCGACCGGCTTGGGCAGGTCATGAGCGAGAGCGCGGTGATAGACCGGGAGCAGAGGAGCGCCCTGCCCCCCTGCAGCTACGTCGGCGCTGCGCAGGTCGCTCACTACTGGAATGCCGAAGGCTCCGGCCAGGGCAGCGCCGTCGCCGATCTGCCAGGTCCAGCGCCATTCGGGACGATGTGCGACAGTGTGGCCGTGGAAACCGATGACCGCGATGTCCTCTGCGATATGGCCGCTGCGCGCGAGCAGATCGGACACGGCCTCCACATGCAATTCGGTGAGTTCTTCTTCCACCGAATGGAGCAGCGGTTCGAAGCCCGGCTTGTCCATGGCCATGGCCCGCCGACAGGCTTCGGCAAGGCGAACACGGAACCCTTCCTGATAGGGCATCGCGTGGAAGCTGATCGCTTTGTTGACGCCCTCGCCGTCCGTTTCGATCAATGCCGCGTCTATGCCGTCGCGCGAAGTGCCCGACATGAGGCCGATTGCCAGCATTGTTCCTTCCTTCCGTTGGGGCTGTGCTTCTTTCGTCTTTAAAGAAGTGGAGGGCTTCGACAAGCTCAGCCCGAGCGGAGGAGGGACTTTCCCGGCCCGCGACGCAATGCTAGAGGGCGCGGCATTATGACCAATTACCAGTCCGATCTGCTCCGTCTACTCGAAACGCGCGGCTACATCCATCAGCTGACCGATGCGGAGGGGCTCGATGCCCTGGCCGCCAAGCAGATCGTGCCGGGCTATATCGGTTTTGATCCCACAGCGCCTTCGCTGCATGTCGGGCATCTGGTGTCTATCATGATGCTGCGGCTACTGCAGAAGGCAGGACACAAGCCGATCGTCCTGATGGGCGGCGGCACCGGAAAGATTGGCGATCCGAGCTTCAAGGACGAAGCGCGCAAACTGCTGACCACCGACCTGATCGCGGAGAATGTCGCGAGCATCAAGCGCGTGTTCGAGCGGTTCCTGACCTTTGGAGACGGGCCGACCGACGCGATCATGCTTGATAATGCGGAGTGGCTCGACCGCCTGGAATATATCCCTTTCCTGCGGGACATCGGCCAGCATTTCTCGGTCAACCGGATGCTAAGCTTCGATTCGGTGAAGCTGCGGCTGGACCGGGAACAGTCGCTGAGCTTCCTCGAGTTCAATTACATGATCCTCCAGGCCTATGACTTTCTGGAGCTTTCGCGACGGTCGGCTTGCCGGTTGCAGATGGGCGGATCGGATCAGTGGGGCAATATCGTCAATGGCGTCGAACTGGCGCGGCGGGTTGATGGCACGCAGGTATTTGGCCTCACCACCCCGCTGCTGACCAACGCGGACGGCACCAAGATGGGCAAGACCGTGGGCGGTGCGGTGTGGCTGAACGAAGATCAGCTTTCCAACTACGACTATTGGCAGTTCTGGCGGAACACGGCGGATGCCGACGTGGCGAACCGCCTGCGGCTGTTCACCGATCTGCCGATGGACGAGGTGGAGCGGCTTGCTGCGTTGCACGGCGCGGAGATTAACGAGGCGAAGAAGATCCTGGCCAATGAGGCGACGGCGCTTTGCCGTGGCCCCGAGGCTGCTACTCTGGCGGCCGAGACGGCACGTAAGACGTTCGAGGAAGGCGCTTCCGACGCCAACCTGCCGACCATCAGCCTCGGCGCCGACGGGCTCAACATCGTTCAGGGCACAACCGCGCTCGGCTTTGCGGCATCCAACAAGGAAGTGCGGCGCAAACTTGCCGAAGGCGCGATTCGCGTGAATGGCGAAGTGGTGAGCGACCCCGCCCTGACGCTGAAGCCCGGTGACAAGCTGAGCTTCGGCGCAAAGAAACATGGGTTAGTAACTGCTTGAAATTATAGAGAGTTAAAGCGGCATTAGGCATGTCCGGCAAGGAAGGGGCGACTGTCCCGGACTTAAGCTTCGGACATGTCTTCGGTGCTCGCAAGCCTCGCCCAGGTCGCCCGTTTACGGGATCCTTCGATTAATCAGCGGCGCGCTCAGCGCGTGCTGGTCGATATGGTCAGCCATATCATGGCGCGAGGCCGAACCCATCGCGTCCGCGTCATCAATATTTCCGAACTGGGGCTGATGTGCCGCACCGATGCCGAGGTGTTCATCGGCGAGCGCGTTTCCGTGTGGCTACCGGTGATCAAGGATGTGGAGGCGGAGGTCCGCTGGGCCGAGGATGGCCGGGTCGGCATGGAATTTCGCGAACCCATCAAGCCGCGCATCTATGAGGCGATGCTTAGCCTGATCCCACCGCGCCAGACGGCCTGGTAAAGGCGTCCGCGAATCCCTCTGCCGCTTCGAGCCGCTGGCGTGAGCGCACCAGCGCTTCCGGCATTTCGGCGCGTAGAAAGAGCATCATCGCTTCGCGAACCTCACATCGCAGATCGAAGGCGAGGCCCGCATTGCGGGCGCTGAGCAGTCCCCTCAGTTCCAGCGCGTCGGCCCGATGATCGGTGACCTGCAAGATTGCGACGCGGCCATCCCAACGGCTGTTCGCCTTCACCGCTTCGACGAACTTCGCACGGATGCGTTCCACATCCGCTGACGGATCGACATAGAGGAAGACGGTGCCGAGCAGGTCGGACGTTCGGGTCGTCCAATTTTGGAAGGGCTTTTCTAGAAAATAGGAAACGGGGACGATCATCCGGCGATCGTCCCAGATGCGCACCACGACATAGGTGAGCTTGATATCTTCGATACGGCCCCACTCACCCTCCACGATGACGACATCATCGAGGCGGATGGGCTCGGAAAAAGCCATCTGGATGCCCGCGATGAGATTCTTGAGCGCGGGCTGAGCGGCGGCGCCTACGGCAAGTCCCACAAGACCCGCCGAAGCCATGAGAGTTACGCCCACCGTGCGGACGCCGGGGATCGCGATCAGCATGAGCGACAGGATCAGGAAGCCGATGATGAACTGCACCACTCGGTAGAGGATGCGGATGCGGGTATGTTGGCGACGGGCCTTGAGATTGTCTTCAACCGTGATGTCGCTGCGGCGTTCGAGAAGAACACGCATTACGCGCATGAGGGAGAAAATCAGCCAACCGGTGAGCAGGATGAACAGCATCTTCGAGGAGATCGACCAGATCGCCTCTATCCGCGGACTGAAGGTGAGTGGTTGAATCCCCGCAGCGAGCGTCATCAGGACGACGATCCAGCGGGTCGGATGATAGATGGCGGGCAGGATAATCGGCGCGATGCCGATGCGGCGAGCTACGCGGGTCGCGATCCAATATACCAGCCAGTGGAGCAGGAAGGCGGCGGCGACCGAAATGGCGATGGACATGGCCGCCATGGGGGTGACGTGATCGAGGCTGATGTCTGTGCGCATGACTTTGGCAACGAGGCGGCATGCGGGATGGTTTCGCAGGCATCTGTCGGTTTGGATGAGCCGTGCGTGGGGAACGTTGTCACCCTCCGCCTTACTGTCATTCCAAAGCTGGGATCTAAGTCATCCTCCCATCTCACCTCCCGAAATGCCAGCTTTCGCTGGCATGACGCGTAGAGTGGAGATGATCGGCTTATCCGCTGCGGAGCAGACCTACCGCTGCATCTCGTTCGAAAAGATAGAGGCACGTTCGAGCCGCTTCCCCCCTCGCCTCCGTGAGGCCGCCGTCGCGGTCGATGAGGAGGTGAGCGTCGTCCCGCGCCGCGTCGAGCAGGGTGGAGAGATGTTCCGGCGTGGCGATCTTCAACTGCTGCTCACCGGATTGGCGGGTGCCGAGGATTTCGCCGGCACCGCGCAGGCGCAGATCCTCTTCGGCTATGCGGAAGCCGTCATTGGTTTCGCGCATCAGGGCAAGACGCGCGCGCGAGGTTTCGGACAGGGCATTGCCGCGTAGCAAGAGGCAGACCGAATGGTTCTGGCCGCGCCCTACCCGGCCCCTTAGCTGGTGGAGCTGAGCTAGGCCGAAGCGGTCGGCGCCTTCGATAATGATGAGGCTGGAATTGGGCACATCGACGCCGACTTCGATCACGGTCGTGGCGACAAGGATCTGCGTCCGGTTGGTGGCGAAAGACTCCATCGCGGCGTCTTTTTCCGGGCCTTTCATGCGGCCGTGTACGAGACCGACGCGGTCGCCAAAGCGCATCTTGAGGTATTCGGCGCGCGCTTCGGCAGCAGCCTGGTCGCTGACTTCGCTTTCCTCCACCAGCGGGCAGACCCAATAGGCCTGACCGCCGCCCTCGACATGGCGGGCGAGTGCATCGACAACCTCATCCAGACGGTTGGCGGACATGACGACCGTCTGGATGGGCTGGCGGCCGGGGGGCATCTCGTCAAGGCGGGAAACGTCCATTTCGCCATAATAGGTGAGCGTCAGCGTGCGCGGGATTGGCGTTGCGGTCATTACCAGCAGATGAGGCGTGCGCTCGGCCTTGGCCGCCAGCATCATGCGCTGGGCGACACCGAAGCGATGTTGCTCGTCGATCACCGCGAGGGCGAGATTTTTGTAGCGGACGGCTTCCTGAAAGATGGCGTGGGTGCCGACGAGAATGTCGATGCTGCCGTCGGCGAGGCCCATAAGGGTGGATTCGCGCGCTCTGCCCTTTTCGCGGCCGGTAAGGATGGCGATGGTGACCGGCAGGCCGGAAGCCATCTTGCGAAGGGTTTCGTAGTGCTGGCGGGCAAGGATTTCGGTGGGCGCCAGAAGTGCACCTTGAGCGCCCGCCTCGACCGTGTTGAGGAGCGCCATCAGGGCAACGAGCGTCTTGCCCGAGCCGACATCGCCTTGGAGAAGGCGGAGCATGGGGACGGGTTGGACCATGTCGCCTTCAATCTCTCCGAAGGCGCGGCGCTGAGCGCCTGTCGGGGCGAAGGGAAGCTGGAGCATGGCGCGAAGGCGGCCGTCTCCGGCGATAGGGACGCCCTTGCGCTTGCGGGAGGATTGGCGAACCAGCATCAGTGCGAGTTGGCCGGCGAAGATCTCGTCATAGGCGAGGCGTTCGCGCGCCTTGGCATCGCTGGGGTCAGCGTGGATGCGGGTTAACGCGTCGCGCCATGCGGGCCAGCCTTTCCGCGCGAGCAGGCTAGGCTCAATCCATTCGGGAAGGTCGGGGGCGCGGGCGAGCGCCTGAGCAACGAGGTCGCGCAGGCGGTTGTTGGTGAGACCTTCGGAAAGGCCATAGACCGGCTCACGCGCGGGGATGGTGGCGGCTTCCTCCGGGGGCAAGACATAGTCGGGATGCACGATCTGGAGATTGTCGCCATAGGCCTCCAGCTTGCCGGAGATAAATTTGGGTTCGTTTAGCGGCAGCAGCTTGCGTGGCCAGGCGCTGTTGCGACCGAAATAGACCAGCGCGACGATGTTGCCGTGCTTGTCCTGCGCGATGACCCGGAAGGGCGCACGGGCGCTGCCGGAGGCTCGATAGTCGGTGGGCGTCAATTCTATTCCGATAACGCGGCCGGAGTCGCTCAGCACCAGCTCGTCGACCATGCGGCGGTCGATGAAGCTGACCGGCAGGTGGAAGGCGACGTCCACGGCGCGGGCCAGCCCCAGCCGCTCCAACGGTTTGGCGAGCGCAGGGCCTACGCCCTTGAGCGCTTCGATTTCGGTGAAGAGTGGGTTGAGGATATTCGGGCGCATGTCTATCTGACGGCATCTAGCCCAGCCGGGACGATGCGCAAACATCCGATCGGCGATTTTGGCATGCCCGATCAAGGAACAAATTGTGAACGAAGATCCCCGTATCCGCCGCCTGCAATTCCGGGCCTGGCATCGCGGCATCAAGGAAGCCGATCTAGCCGTAGGGGGATTTTTCGATCGCTATCATACCGAGTGGAGCGAAGAGGAGATTCAGTGGTTCGAGCGGTTCATGGATGAGCAGGACGCGGACATCATGGCCTGGGCGATGGGGGTGCTGCCGGTGCCCCAGGAATGGCAGGGCGCAATGTGGGACAAGTTCGCCCAGTTGGATTTTGTGGAGATTGGGAAGACGTGACTTCCATGTCCCTCCCGCAAGCGGGAGGACAGCGAGACTTGCCCGGGCCGCAGGCCTGGTTAGCGGGGTGGGCCTGATCCGCCAGCGCTGCAATGCCCACCCCTAACCCCTCCCGCTCGCGGCAGGGGGATTGAGAAGCGAATGACCGATCTTCTGAAAATCCTCAAAGCCGCCGCGCCCATCACGCTGTCCGGGGTGCCCGCCGGGTTTCAGCCCTGGTTGTTGGCGGACATCGCGCGGGCGGCGCCTTCGCGGGCGCTGTTCGTCGCGCCCGATGAGCAGCTCATGCGGGCGGTGGCGGACACGGCGCATTATTTTGCGCCCGAGATCGAGATTGTCGAGATTCCGGCGTGGGACTGCCTGCCTTATGACCGGGCAAGCCCTTCCTTGCGAACGGCTGCGGCGCGTCTGGCCGGACTGCATGCTTTGCAGGCGAAACCTAAGGGGCCGCAGCTTGTCCTGACGACGATCAGTGCGCTGACCCAGCGGACGCTCACCCCCTTCCGCGTGCGGCAGCTGGTGGCGAAGCTCGCGTCCAAGGAGCGGATCGCGATCTCGCGATTGGCGGAGATGTTGCAGGCCAATGGTTATGTGCGGACTGATACCGTGCATGACCGAGGGGAGTTCGCCATTCGCGGCGGGATTGTCGATCTGTTCCCCGGCGGCGAGGAGCAGCCGCTTCGGCTCGATTTCTTCGGGGATGAGATCGAAACGGTGCGGCGATTCGATCCAGCGGACCAGCGGACCAGCGGGGGCGTCGATGGCTTCACGCTTCTGCCCGCGTCCGAGGCGTTGCTCGACGAGGACACGATCAAGCGCTTTCGCGGGCGTTATCGCGAGACCTTTGGGGCGACGGCGACGGGCGACCCCCTCTATCAGGCGGTTAGCGACGGGCGGCGGCTGGCGGGGATGGAGCATTGGCTGCCGCTGTTCGAGGAAAAGCTGGTGCCGATGACCGAGCATCTGGGCGACGACACCATCGTCGTACTGGACCATGGCGTGGCGGGCGCGGCAGAATCGCGGTTCGAGGCCATCCGGGATTATCATGCCAATCGAGTGCAGGCGAAGTCGTCCGATCCGGGTGCTTACCGGCCTTTGGAGCCCAAGGCGCTGTATCTGGATGCGGCGGAATGGGACCGCCTGGTGCGTGACTGGCCGATGCACGCGACCTCGCCCTTCCACGAGCCGGAAAGCGCCACTGTCCTCGATTTCGAGGTTGATGGACCGCGCGATTTCGCGCCGGAGCGGGCGCAGAACGCTAATGTCTATGAGGCGGTGGGCAAGCATATCGCCTCGCTCCAGCGGGCCAAGAAGAAGGTGGTCATTGCTAGCTATTCCGGCGGTGCGCGGGAGCGGCTTTCGGGCCTGTTGATCGATCATGGACTGAAGCGGGTCGCAACGGCGGACAGCTGGCAGGAGGCGCTGGGGATCGCGGCGGGCGGGAGCACGGTGCTGACCGTGTTGGCGCTGGATCACGGCTTTACTGCCCCCGACGTCGCCGTGCTGACCGAGCAGGACATGCTGGGCGACCGGCTGGTGCGGCGCGCCAAGCGGAAGAAGAGCGCCGACGCCTTCCTGGCCGAACTGGCGACGCTCTCACCGGGCGATCTGGTCGTGCATATGGACCATGGCATCGGCCGCTATGAAGGGCTGACGCAGATCCCGGTCGCCAAGGCGGCTCATGATTGCGTGGCGCTGGAATATGCAGGCGGCGACAAACTCTATGTGCCGGTGGAGAATCTGGAGGTTCTCTCCCGCTATGGCTCCGACAGCGAAGGGGTGAGCCTCGACAAGCTGGGCGGCGAGGCGTGGCAGCGGCGCAAGGCGAAGATGAAGGAGCGCATCCGCGAGATTGCGGGTGAATTGCTCAAAACGGCAGCGGAGCGGGCCCTGCGCATGGCGACCGTGGCGGAGCCGGACAGCGCTGGATATCCGGCGTTCGTCGATCGCTTCCCCTATCAGGAGACAGAGGATCAGGATCGCGCGATCAGCGATGTGGTCGAAGACCTGGGCGCAGGGCGGCCGATGGACCGCCTCGTGTGCGGTGACGTTGGGTTCGGCAAGACCGAAGTGGCTTTGCGTGCTGCTTTCGTGGCGGCGATGGCGGGGATGCAGGTGGTGGTGATCTGCCCGACCACCCTGCTCGCCCGGCAGCATCATATGAATTTCGAGGAGCGCTTCCGGGGCTTTCCGGTGAATATCGGGCGCCTGTCGCGACTGGTGCCGGATAAGGAGGCGAAGGCCGTGAAGGCCGGGTTGGCCGATGGGACCGTCGATATTGTCGTGGGCACCCATGCGCTGCTGGCGAAGGGGCTGGAGTTCAAGCGGCTGGGGCTTGTCATTGTCGATGAGGAACAGCGGTTCGGCGTGACTCATAAGGAACGGCTGAAGAGCCTCAAGACCGACGTGCATGTGCTGACGCTGACGGCGACGCCGATCCCGCGGACGTTGCAGATGGCGATGTCAGGCTTGCGGGAACTGTCCGTGATCCAGACGCCGCCGGTAGATCGCCTGGCCGTGCGGACCTATATCATGCCCTGGGACGGGGTGGTGATCCGCGAGGCCCTGCTGCGCGAGCATTATCGTGGCGGGCAGAGCTTCTTCGTGGTCCCGCGCATTGCCGATCTGACCGAAGTGGAAGAATTTCTGCGGACCGAAGTGCCGGAGGTGCGGCCCGTTGTGGCGCATGGGCAGATGGCGGCTAGCGAGGTCGAAGAACGCATGTCGTCCTTTTACGACAAGCGCTATGATGTGCTGCTCTCGACCACCATCGTTGAGAGCGGCCTCGACATTCCGTCAGCCAACACGCTGATCATACACCGGGCAGATCGGTTCGGGCTGGCGCAATTGTACCAGCTTCGCGGGCGTGTGGGGCGGTCGAAGACACGCGACTATGCCTATTTCACGACGCCTGCGAACAAGGTCATCACCGAGACCGCGGAAAAGCGGCTGAAGGTGCTGTCCGATCTGGATACGCTGGGGGCCGGGTTCCAGCTGGCGAGCCATGACCTTGATATTCGCGGCGCGGGCAATCTGGTCGGTGATGAACAGTCCGGTCACATAAAGGAGGTCGGGTTCGAGCTGTATCAGTCGATGCTGGAGGATGCGATCCTGGAGGCGAAAGCTGGCGGCGCGGGGATTGAGAGGCGGGAAAGCTTCTCACCCCAGATCAGCGTGGATGCGCCCATCCTCATCCCGGAAGATTATGTGCCGGATCTGGACCTGCGCATGGGCCTCTATCGCCGCCTGAATGAGGTCGAGGACCGGCAGGGGCTGGAGGCTTTTGCAGCGGAACTCATCGATCGCTTCGGCAATCTGCCTGCGCCGACGCAGAATCTGTTCAAGATCATCGAGATCAAACAAAATTGCGTGGCGGCAAACATCTCGAAGATCGACGTCGGGCCAAAGGGTGCGCTGGTGAGCTTCTTCGAGGACCGTTTCCCGCGGCCCGAAGCGCTGGTGGCCTATATCCAGCGGTTGAACGGCGTGGCGCGGTTGCGGCCGGACAGCAAGGTCGTGGTCAATCGGGCCTGGGCCGATCCCGCCGCGCGATTGAATGGAGCTTTGCAGCTGTCGAAGGGACTGGCGAAGGCGGCGGGGTGACGGCGATGGAGGCCGTGAAGCGTTAGCAAAGCGCTTTTCCGTTTCTCGATTCCGCTCGAAACGAACGGAAGCGGTGCGTGGCTCTTCGCAGCACCCCTTTGTCGCCCGTCAGCAAAATAGCAGCAATAGTCGCAACCTAAATCCCGCCTCGATGAACGGACAGCAAAGTCCGGCATCGAGCAGGAGATAGACATGAGTTTGACCTTCATCGCCATGGCGGCTGCGGCTGCCACGCCCCATGCCACGCATGTTGTTCAGTTAGACCATCGCGGCACGCCGATGCAGGCGACCTATACCGCGCGGGCGGAGGTTCGTCACAAAACGGTTGGGGCGAAGGTCCCGAACCGGATGGACATGACGCGGTGCCAGTGGACGGCGACAATCGTCGTGGACCGCGCGCTAAATCACGGCCCCGCGCTGGCCCGCACTGTTTCGAGCGACAAGCAGATTTCGGGCAGCGAAACGGGCGCATGCACGCCGGGCCGCCGGTCGGGCGAACGCAATCTGGCGCAACATGATGCGGCGATCCGGGATCATCTGCTGGCGGTGGCCGAGGGTGATCGCGCGCCCTTGCTGGCCGAACTTGATGCCGTCCGCAACCTTGCGTCGAACTGACATGCGCCTGGCGCTGGCGAGCGGATTGATCGCTTGCGCCAGCGCCTCCCCCGCCCTCGCGCAATATGAGAGCGGGGTGTCGGCGACGGTTGAAGCAGCGAGTGAGGAGCGGCGGCGGGGACTAAGCTGGAGCGACGGCGAGCCGGTGCTGCGCGGGTCAATTTCGATGCCCGTGGCGAAAGGGCTGAGCATCGAGGGGGCTACAACATCCTTGTGGGGCAGCGACCGGCATGGCGACGCGGACGCCGTCATTGACCTGGGCGCAGTCTTTGCCCGGCAGTTCGGCGGGTGGAGCCTCTCGGCCGAGGGCCGTTATCATCTGTTCCCAGGAGCATCCGGGCCGGGCTATGGCGAGATCGGGGCAGGCGCGGCTTTTCTGATCGGGCCAGCGAGCGTGGACCTGAGCGCGAACTATGCGCCTAAGCAGTCAGCCATCGGCGGGGACAATCTTTATCTGTCGGCTTCGGCGGTGGTTGGGGTGCCCGGAACACCACTGACGGTGTCCGCACGGATCGGGCGGTCTTCAGGAGATGTTCGTGATCCGGTCCGCGCGGCTCGGTTACGGCCGAACGGCGCATATTGGGATCATGGCTTCAACATCGATTATCTGAAAGGGCGGTGGTTTGCCGGGCTACGCTATGCTGACAGCAGCATCGATGGGCCGGGCTCGCATCACGCTGGAGCCACGCTGATAGGCCGCGTGGGCTTCAACCTTTAGCTTTCCATGTCACCTTCGCGGTCGCGGTCAGGCCGCCAGCGCCATGGCGACGAGGTCTGCTGACGCCACGCCCGCCGAGCGCAGGAACCCTTGATAATAGTCGCATCCTTCGCGGGCGAGCAGATCGAGTTGCTGCTGCGTTTCCACGCCCTCCGCGATGACGGCGAGGCCGAGGGACTTGGCCATGTGGATGACTCCCCGCACGATGATGCGGTCGCGGGCGGTGCCCGCTATGTCCTGCGCCAGGCCGCTGTCGATCTTGAGATAGTCGAGCGGCAAGCTCTTCAGGTAGGCGAGGCTGGAGTAGCCGGTGCCAAAATCATCGACCGCGACCGCCAACCCTTCGGCCCGCAATGCGGTCAGGAGCGCGGTGGCCGCACCGACATTTTCGATGAGCCCGCTTTCGGTAATCTCAACGGTCAGGCGCGCGCGTGGAAAGCCACTGCCATCGACGAGATTGAGGAACTGACTCATGAAGCCAGGCTGAGCGATGTCCGCGGCCGTCACATTTATCGACAGGCGCAGATGCGACAGCGCACGGGGCCATGCGGCTGCCTGATGCAACGCTTCGGCCTGTATATGGGCCGAAAGCGGGAGCATATAGTCGGACCGCTCGGCCGCGGCGAAGAGCATGCCCGCGCCAAGTGAGCCATATTGCGGATGATTCCAGCGCGCGAGCGCCTCCACGCCGACCATATGAACGCCATCCACCGGATATTGCGGCTGAAACAAGATACCGATCTCCCCCCTGTGGAGGGCCAGGCGGAGGTCGGTTTCGAGCTGGTCCGGATCGACTTGACGGCTGCGCTTTTCAGCAGAGAAGATGCGGATGCCCTCCCCGCCTCCGGCCCTCGCATCGGCCAGTGCAGTGCCCGCACGGCGGAGCAGGCGGGTAGCGTCGTCGTCGGCGCGCGACTGGGCAATGCCGCAGCGCGCGGTGAGGCGAATGAGGTGATCGCCCGCGCTGAATGGCCGGCCGATCGCTGCCATGAGCTGACGAGCCAGGAAGGTCGCCCGGTCGCTCGCCGCCGCTTCGCCGGTCAGGCCGATGAGAAATTCGGTCCCCGCAATGCGCGCGACGATTGCGCCGGGTGCGGCGTCACCGGCCATGCGCTCGATCCGACGGGCGATGCGGCCCAGCAATGCGTCGCCCACGACCTGGCCATAGGCAGCATTCATGCGATCGAACTGGCTGATGGAAAGCAGCAGAATTGTCTTCGCGAGCCCTGAGCGCTTCTCCAGCCAATCGAGCGCCGCCTGGCGTGAGCGAAGGCCAGTCAGGTCATCGCGTCCAGCCGCATCATGACCATGCGCCTCCGACAGCCACTCGACATCGGCGGCGACGGTGCCATCGATCCGTCGCACGTGATGCACAAGCCTGTCATCCGGCCGTCCGGGAGCGGCATGGGCGAAGACTTCCGCCCGGCCAGAACGCATCATGCCGCGCAGCGCCGCGATGACCGAACGGCGTTCGGAACGCGGCAGGCAGCGGACGAAGCGCGCGGGGCTGATCGTCTGACGATCGAGATTGAGATGCCGGGCGAGATTGTCGCTGAGCCGTACAGCACGCCCGCCCTCCTCCAATTCCCAGAAAAGCGCATCGCCACGGCGGATGCGCTGGGCTCTTTGGCTGTGTGTCACGCCGCCGCCGAGGCGATCGACCAGCCGCTGGGCGGAGGCGAGCGTTGCGTGCATCTGTTCCGGCGAGAATGGTGCGGCGAGAAAATGAGTCGCGCCAGCCTCGAACAGTCCCGATGTCCCGCCCACATTTGGGGCATCGATGAGTGCAATCAGCGCGCCACCGCCTGCCTCGACTGCGGGAAGGATGGAAGCGATCAGGCGGACATCACCTTCCGAAGCGTGACGCATGTCGACTATCGCGATCTGAGCATCGCTGTGAAGGAATCGTTGCGCCGCGTCGGTCGGCCGCCGCGCGGCGATGGCGCGCCAGCCAGCCTGATCAGCTGCTCGCGACAGCCCATCACGATCTCCAGGAGACAGGATGAAAAGGCTGCGCTGTCCATGCAGTGCGGTTTCACCGCTCACGTTAAAACTCCTAGGGCGCAGCGCATTGGGCGTAGATAGTGGAAAGGGGTTAGCGACCCGTTCACGCCGCTGCAACCGGCAGTGCTTGCGCGGCGGTTTGCCATGGCTTAGCTAGTCGAACATGAACAAGCCCGATCTCCCGCGCACGGGCCTGACCGATGCGTTGGGCCGCCGGATCAACTATTTGCGGATTTCGGTGACGGATCGCTGCGACCTGCGCTGCCGCTATTGCATGGCGGAGCGGATGAGCTTCCTACCCAAGGATCAGGTACTGACGCTGGAGGAGATCGCGCTGCTGGCGGACCTCTTCATTGCGCGGGGGGTTCGCAAGATCCGGCTGACGGGCGGTGAACCGCTGGTTCGCCGGGACATTGTCGATCTGGTCCACCGCATCGGGCGGCATTTGGGCGAAGGTCTGGACGAACTGACGCTGACCACCAACGGCACCAGGCTCGCTCAGCACGCCGACGCGCTGTTCGATGCCGGGGTGCGACGGATCAACGTGAGCCTGGACAGCCGCGATCCGGAACGCTTTGCCCATGTGACGCGCAACGGCAATATCGGGCGGGTGTTTGAGGGGCTTGCAGCGGCGAAGGCGGCGAGCCTAGCGGTGAAGATCAACATGGTGGCGCTGAAAGGCGTGAATGAAGATGAGATCCTGCCAATGCTGCATTGGTGCCATGAGCAGGGTTTCGACCTGACGCTGATCGAAACGATGCCGTTGGGCGAGACTGGCGAGGATCGGACGGATCATTATCTGCCGCTGACGGAAGTCGTGGATCAGCTGCGGGCGCATCATGAACTGCGGCCGCTTGCGCATCGGACGGGCGGGCCGTCACGTTATCATGCGGTAGAGGGCCTGACGGCGCGGTTGGGACTGATCACGCCGCTGACGAACAATTTCTGCGCAGATTGCAATCGGATGCGGATGACTTGCGAGGGCAAGATTTTCATGTGCCTGGGGCATGAGGATCATGTGGATCTGAAGTCGGCCTTTCGCGAAGGCGGGCTGTTGGCGGTCGAGCCGCTGATCGATCGAGCGCTCCGGCTGAAGCCTGCCGCCCACGACTTCCGCATCGGCGCGGGCGCACCTGGCGCAGCGGTCAGCCGCCACATGAGCGTGACCGGCGGATGAGCGAGGAGCCCCGGCGGGCCCTGCTCGCCTCCCCCACTCAGGCCGCCAGGGCCGCGGAGGAGCGGCTGCGCGCCGCTTATGACTTCGTGCCGGTCGAGCAGGCCAATATGATCATCGCGCTCGGTGGCGATGGCTTCATGCTGCAGACGCTGCATTCGATGCTGGAGGGCCACAGGATCATGCCGGTATTTGGCATGAACCTGGGCACGGTCGGCTTCCTGATGAATGAATGGCGGCTGGAACGGCTGGAGCAGCGGATCGAGGCGGCGAAGCCGTTCAAGGTCAATCCGCTGCGCATGACCGTCGATACCGTCGATGGCGAGCGTTTCTCGATCCCCGCGATCAATGAAGTGTCGCTGCTGCGTGAGACGCGCCAAACGGCGAAGCTGGAAGTGCATGTGAACGGGCGCACCGCGCTTTCCGAACTGGTTTGCGACGGCGTGCTGGTAGCGACTCCAGCGGGATCGACCGCCTATAATCTTTCGGCGCATGGCCCGATCCTGCCGCTGGGTTCGGGGCTGGTCGCGCTGACGCCGATCAGCCCGTTCCGACCCCGCCGGTGGAGAGGCGCTATCCTGCCGGAAAGCACCGCGATTCGTTTTACCGTGCTGGACCCGGTGAAACGTCCAGTCAGCGCCGTGGCGGATCAGCGGGAAGTTCGCGATGTCGCGCAGGTGGAAGTGCAGATCGATCGGGGCACGCCGCTCACGCTGCTGTTCGACCCCGAACATACGCTGGATGACCGCATTGCGGCCGAACAATTCATCGCCTAAAAAAATTCGCAATTCTGCGCTTGCCATCCGAAGAATCCCACTGCTATAGGCGCGGCCTGCCCAGCGAGAGCCGGGCTGCTCCCCGATAGCTCAGCGGTAGAGCATTCGACTGTTAATCGAATGGCCGTAGGTTCGAATCCTACTCGGGGAGCCACTTTCACCACTCTGGCGGGTGTTCAAAATGGCCGGAAATTCCTATAGATCAGGATGATAGCGCGGAGATTTTGCGCACGTAGGCGATCGTATGTTGCGCGAGGCGCGCGTCGGCTTGCGTGAACGGCCTGGGCGGCCTGAGCCTATCGTGGGCGCCCCTTTTCGAAAGAAGAGGAGCGCTTGGATAAGCTCAGCCCAATGGCGGGAGCTAGCGAGACATGCGTGGTTTAGCGGGGCGGCGAAGCCCCGGTGCTGCCGCTTCAGCGCGATGCGAACTGACGGGGTTTAAGCGCCAGCGCCCAGCGCTGGGGCGCTGCGTCAGGAGCGTTTTCGCGCACGAAGCATTGGCCGCGGCGAGCGCGGATGGCTCGACATAGGGCGGCCGCTTCAATGCGATCGTTGAAGCCGCTGACAGCCAGGCGAGAATAGCTGACGCCGTTCACCGTGATCTGGCTGGTGAGTACGGGCAGGGTTGAAAGCGCGTTGTTGCGGCGTGCCATCTCAAACCATTTTTCCTTGGCGATAGCAGCATTTTCGTAGGCGCCGAGTTGCACGACCCAATTGCTGCTACCCCTTCCTTCCACATGGAAGGCCGCCTGCATGCGGCGGGGCGCGAGTTGGGCACGGACAGTTGCCGGCTGACGGACGCTGGCAACCTTCATCGGCGCTCGAGGCGCTGCGAAAGCCGGGGTGGGGGTTTCGGCAGCCACATAAGCGGCCTGCTGCACGGCTTCGGCCTGCGGCATATCTGCCGCGGCGACTTCCACAGGCACGGGCTCGGCTACAGGTTCCGGCGCGGTAGCTTGTGCGGCCTGGACCGGCGCGGCTTCTGGCGCGAGCGCCAGCGCGACCGGCTGACCGACATCGGCGCCGCTGATAGTTACGCCCATCAGTCCAGCAATGCGCTGCTGCGCGAAGTCCGGAGCTGCGGTCTGTGCCCACTGCGCGATCCGCTGATTGGCGGCGAGCGGCTCAAGATCAAGCCCGGCCATCATGCGGGCGTCCTTCCAGCGACCTGCCATCGCATAGGCATAAGCCAAGTTCTGGCGCGTGCGCGCTGTAGCCGACGGATCGTGGATGGCATCGGCAAGGATGCGGACCCCTTCGGCAGCGTCACCCGCCATCGCTATGGCAAGACCATAGTCGCCGGCGGGAACGATGTCGGCATGGGCCGCGAGAAGATCGCGGGCCGCTTCATTCTTGCCGAGCGCTACCTTGACCAGCGCCAGGCTGACGATGGTGCGAGGATCGCGGTTGCCAAGCGTCATGGCGTCGCTGAGCGCTGTTTCAGCCGAAGCAAAACGGCCGTTGGCGACATAGGCGCGGCCCAGCAACTGGCGGTAACCGGCGTCACGAGGCGCAGCCTGCACCGCAGCCTCGGCTGTAGCAAGGGCATGCGCGCCATCCCTGCCTGCCAGCGCCTTGTCGATCGCCGCAGCGGCGCGATCGTCGCCCCGCTTCACCGGGGCAATGGCGGAGGGACGAAAGGCGGCGCCGGTGCAACCGACCATCGTCGTTCCAACGAGCAGCGACGACAGGGCCGCCTTGGCAAGAGCGTTGCGCTTCATGGCGATGTCCTTCTCTTACTCTGCTTCGCTACGCGGCAGTTGCTGCGCGAGCCGGTCTATTTCGGGCAGGCTGGCGAGGAATATGTCGAGCGCCTCCGTCACCATCTGCTGCGACGACCGGCCGATGACGGCGCTGGCAAGGCGGAGCTTGAGGTGGCGACTCGCATCGAGGCGAAGCGTGAACGCGGCTTTCCGGCCCTTCGAGCGCGTGGCAGGAGACACCGTCTTGACGGCTTCCTCCATACGCTCAACCAACTCTTCGCGTGCGATCACCACGGGTGGTACGGGAGCAGCGACAGGCGGTAGAGTCATCGGGGTAAGCCCCACGACAGCGCGGGGCTCTGCGGGCACAGGCTCCGGTTCCGTCACGTCAAAGCCCATGTCGTTCCAGCCCAGATCGTCCTGCATCAGGGCGGCGTTCGCCTGACGTCCGAAACCCATGACCGGACGGCGCATGGCGGGTTGAGCAGCGCCCTTGCGAGCGAGAAGCCCGGAGGTCAGCGAAGCGAGTGGCTTAGGTTCGGCCATGATGTCTTCCCTTTCCTTTTACTGGCCAACGACTCGGCGGCCGAAGCCACCTGTCGCCGGACGAACTGCACCAGGCGTGCCCGCAGTGCCGTTGGGCACCGAGAAGACGGTTCGGCGGAAATTCTTTTCAAGCCGGTCGGAGACGTAGCTCCAGAGTTGGGTGACTTCGCCAGCGGACCGGCCGTTGGGATCCACCTCCATCACCGTGCGGCCATCGATCATCGACGCCGCAAAATCGGTACGATGATGCAGCGTCACCGGCGCGACCGTGCCGTGCTGAGAAAGGGCCACAGCGGCTTCGGAAGTGATCCGCGCCTTGGGCGTCGCAGCGTTGACGACGAAGATCAGCGGCTTGCCCGCACGGTCGCAAAGATCGACAGTCGCGCCAACGGCGCGGAGGTCATGAGGGCTGGGGCGCGTCGGCACTACGATCAGTTCGGCGACGGAAATCACGCTCTGGATCGCCATGGTGATGGCGGGGGGCGTATCGATGACGGCGAGCTTGAACCCCTGCTGGCGCAGAATTTCCAGGTCTGCGGCGAGCCGCGCGACCGTTGTCTGCGCAAAAGCGGGATATTCCGCTTCACGCTCGTTCCACCAGTCAGCGAGCGACCCCTGAGGATCGATGTCGATCAGAACCACCGGGCCGGCGCCCGCCATCTGGGCCTGCACGGCCAAGTGACCAGACAGGGTGGTCTTGCCTGATCCACCTTTTTGCGATGCCAATGCGAGTATGCGCACGCGCGTTTCCCCCAGAAAATCCAATTGCGGACTGAAGTGCCATGGGGGCGCCTAAGAATTGGTTAACGCCTCGCCATCCCTTCGAGATGAGCGAAACACTATCACGCAGCATGTGCTTAATGCTAAGTTGGCATTAACCTTGTTAGATCATAGGCTGCGGCGAAGCTGTCCTTTCAGGAGCACATGCATATGAAGCAGATCTGGGGCGCCTTGGCCGCCGCAACCATGCTGAGCCTGGCGCCGCCCGCCTTCGCCGATGTGAAGGCCGGGGTAGATGCTTGGCAGCAGGGAGATTATGACAAGGCGGTCACCCTATGGCGGCCACTCGCCCAGGCTGGCGACCCCGACGCGCAGTTCAACATGGGCCAGGCCCACAAGCTGGGACGCGGGGTGAAGGCCGATATGGCCTCTGCCATCGATTGGTATCGCAAGGCGGCGGCGCAGGGCCATGCACGAGCGGAAGATAATCTGGGGCTGCTGATGTTCCAACAAGGAGACCGTGCGGGTGCCCTACCTTATCTTCAGCGGTCGGCGGCAAGGGGGGAGCCGCGTGCACAATATATCGTCGGCACCGCCCTGTTTAACGGAGACATTGCGCCGAAGAATTGGCCGCGCGCCTATGCGCTGATGACTCGCGCATCGGCAGCGGGACTGGCTCAGGCGACGGCCAGCCTTAAGCAGATGGACAAATATGTCCCGGCCGACCAGCGCGAGCAGGGCCTCGCTATGGCGCGGGACATGGGACAGAAGGAAGTAGCGGCGCTGGCGGAGGCGAATGGCCGGACGTCAAGCGCACCTGTTGTGCGCGAGGGGCCGCCGCCGCTCGCAACCGCAGCCTTGCCCCCTGCCCCGGATGCTGAGAAGCCTGCTTTACCCAAGGCTTCCGCGAAGGCGAAGCCGGCGGCTCCCAAAGCGGTCGCGGCCGTTCAGCAGCCGAAAACGCCCGCTGCCAAGGCGCCTCGCGAGGCGGAAGCCCCAAGAGCAGCTACAAGCGGCGGCTGGCGGGTACAGTTGGGCGCGTTCAGCGAAGAGGGCCGTGCGCGCGCTCTCTGGAACAGCTTGCGCAGCAAGGTTTCCGGCCTGTCCACCTATCAACTTTTCCTAGTGAAGGGTGGCGCGGTGACGAAGTTGCAGGCCGGGCCCCTGGCTAGCAATGCCGAAGCGGCGCGACTGTGCGGCGCGATCAAGGCTGCTGGCGCAGACTGCATGCCTCGAAAAATGTGACATGATTGGCGGCTTCTGCATCTTGGCAGAGTGAAGGTCGCAGGCGATAACAGGCTTTCTGTCTGTGAAGCGCCATGGGCTGGTGACAGGGAATTATTCCGGCACTCGCCGAAGCGGTGCTGGAGCAAGATGCTGCCCGGCAGGTGATGGCGACGATGACTATCGCGCCGTCATTGCTGGCGGAAAAAAGACCCGCCGTATCGCGGGCGGCACTTGCGATGACAATGAACGTCGTCCTGTTCCACGGGCTTCTTGAGCGGGTTACGAGCGGGACGGCTTATGTTGCCGACACGCTTGCGCGAGGCGGCAAGGTGATGTTCGACCATGGCGCATGCGGACGGTACGCTTGGTCCAAGGGCCACTGGCGCCCTGCCCGCTGGCGAGGATGCCTTCGCTCGTATCTTTTTGCCTTTGGGCTATCAACTGGCAGGCGTCTATCCGCTCGATCAGCTGAAGATGACCGGCAGGACCTATGCCCATGCTGACGCGCCCGAGGATATTCCATAGTTCTTCCTTTCCGAACTGCATGTCGATCGTTTTGACGCCGATTTTGCCAATGTTGCGGCGAGGACATTCGGGACTTCGCGCGATCCGCTGAACGCGGACACAATGGGCCTTCTGGAAAGCTATGCCCAAGGGGGACCGGTGCGGTTCGACCAGGCAGCAGCGGCGCTGCCCGTGCTGGTATCGGCGTTCGACCGGCAGCATGACCCAGTAACGCTCGATGACTATGAGTTGTTGCTGTCGAGGTCCCATGAGGCGGCCTGGATCGCGACGGAAGGCAATGCCTTCAATCATGCGACCGACCGGGTGGCAGATGTTGCCGCCCTTGCCGACCGGCTGAAGCGGGAGGATTGACCGATCAAGGACAAGATCGAAATATCCCGCACCGGCCGCGTGCCCCAAACGGCGTTGCGAGCAGACCCCGTCGAACGAAATTTCGCAGGGAGAGAGCTGCGCGAGGTGCCCGGATCATTTTACGAGTTCATCAGCCGCGACGTCGATCCGGCGACCGGCCGGCTGGACCTGTCCTTCGACGCGGGCAATGCGACCGGCATTTTCGCGACGACCAGCGTGAAGGGCTGATCCTTTAACGGCTTGATCATGCAGCCGCCATAAGGCAACGGCGTTGCCGATCATTGGCGGAGGCGTTGTTGAACAATCCGGTTGTCCCTTCCTGGGTGCTGACGCTCGTCTGCGCCGACCGCGTCGGCATCGTTGCTGCGGTCAGCCAATTTCTGGCCGAGCGCGGGGGCTTCATCACGGACAGCCAGCAATATGCCGACCGGGAGGCCGGACGCTTTTTCATGCGGGTGGCGTTTGAGGCGACCGATGGGCAAATGGCGGATACGAACCGGCTGCAGGCGGAGTTCGAGGCCATCGGCACGCGCTTCGCAATGGACTGGCGGATGACGCCTGCACAGGAAAAGCCGCGCATGCTGCTTGCGGTGTCGAAGGGATCGCATTGCCTGGCCGACCTGCTACACCGCTGGCAGACGGGCACGCTAGCGATCGATATTATGGGCGTGGTGTCCAACCATCCCGACATGCGACGCATCACCGAATGGCACGGCATCCCCTATCATGAACTGCCGCCTAATGGGGACAAGGCTGGACAGGAAGCGGCGTTGCTAGGGATTTTTGACAGGACGCGGTCGGACTATCTTGTCCTTGCGCGCTACATGCAGGTGCTGTCAGAGGACCTAGTCGGACGGCTTGAAGGCCGCTGCATCAACATCCATCACAGCTTCCTACCCGGCTTCAAGGGCGCGCGTCCTTATCACCGTGCGCATGAACGCGGCGTCAAGTTGATCGGCGCAACGGCCCATTTCGTTACGGCGGACCTGGACGAAGGGCCGATCATTGAACAGGCAGTCGAGCGTGTCGACCATCGCGCGACGGCGGAAGATATGATCCGCATTGGTCGCGACATCGAGGCACAGGTGCTGGCCCGGGCGGTCGGATGGATCGCCGACCGCCGGGTGCTGCTGAACGGCGGGAAGACCGTCGTTTTCCGCTAATCAGAGACCGAGACGGGCCCAGAAATCTTCGGGCGCAATCGCTGCATTCGCGCTCGCTCGCGGCGTTCTGGACCAGGATGAGTGGGGCAGGTAAATGTCGCGCCGCCGGTCGGATGGGCGCTTTTGCTGAGAGCGAACAGATTTGCGGGTCATCGTTTTCTCCTTGTGCGGAGGAACACGAAACCTTGCGTGGTCGCATCAGGGTCGTGCGCTTTAGCCGTTGTTGACGCGGAGCAAGCTGTCATCCTTCAAAAGCCGCGGAGCATATACTCACGATCTTATCTACTTATAAGGTTGAGAAAGGAAACATAGCTTTGCTTTAGCGGTAACGATTCCCGCTACTGGGGGGGGGGAACCCGAAGCGGGCAGCCTAGAAGATGATGCTGTAAATGAACCAGCCCACGATCAGGAAGCTGGTGGCGACGCAAATTCGATCGCCATAGATATCTATTCGCGACATCGCTGACATCCTTCCGCACGCGGCGATCTTTGTCGCCTGCTTGCAAAGCATAACGCACAGATCGGCGGAAGGGAACAGAAAGGATGAAGCTCAGCGAGCGCTAATTTTGCCTAGAGGCCGCGATGGCGCAGGAAGGATTGCGTCGCCTCTACCGGCCCGCGATACGCCTCCTGAAATTCGGCGCTCCAATATTTCAGATCATCGAGATCGATTCGCGCGCCCGAGACAGCACAGAGAACGAACTGTCCGGGGCGCACGATGTCGAAATGTGGCGTGTGATATTCCAACACCGCCAATCCCTGAATATCCGCCATCAGTGGCCCGTCAGGATGCGATCGACCAGCTGCTTCACGGTGGGCACGAAGCCGTTGGAGTAGAAGGGGTCCTGCTTGAATTTATAGGCGCCATGGCCAGCAAACAGCAGATTCTTGTCCAGGTCGCCGCCATGGACGGCTTCCTGCAGCGACTTTTGAATGCAGAAGCTGCGCGGATCGGCGAGGCGGCCGGTCGAGTTGGTTTCGCTGTCCATCCAGCTGGAAAAAGCGCACTGGCTGAGGCAGCCCATGCAGTCGGTCTGATCCTTGCGGATCTCCGCCTTTTCCTCTTCCGTGACGAAGACAAGCGTGTTGTCCGGCGTCTTGAGCGCGGAGGTGAAGCCCTGCCCCACCCATTCCCGCGCCCGAAGGAGGTCGCCGCGCGTGACCCAGAAATTCTTGCCCTTCACGCCCGCGTCAAGCTGATGCGTGTGATCACCCGCCTGTTCGGTGCTGAACGGAATCTGCCGTTCCGACCGAGCCTCCAACTGGCGCAAGAAGGGATTGCGCACCGCCGAGCTGTAAAAGCCGGTGGGCGAAAAACGGTGCAACAGGACATCGCCCGGCTCGAGCTGGGTCAGGCGCTGCTTCCACTCATCCGGGATCGGGCTTTCCTGCGTCAGCAGGGGACGGGTGCCGAACTGGAAGGCGATGGCGCCCAGTTCCGGATTGTCGATCCAATCATTCCAATCCTTAAGCGCCCAGACGCCGCCGGCCATGACTATCGGCACATCGTCGGAAATGCCGCCTTCGCGCATGGTCGCGCGCAGGTCGCGAACCCGGGGATAGGGGTCTTGCGGCTGACGCGGATCTTCGGCGTTGGACAGGCCGTTATGCCCACCCGCGAGCCAGGGATCTTCATAGACCACCGCCGCCAGCCATTCCGACGCCTTCGAATAAGCGCGCTTCCACAGCGCACGGAAAGCGCGGCCGGAACTGACGATGGGAAGGTAGCTGACGCCGTAGGAAGCGGCGATTTCGCTCAGCTTGTAGGGCATACCCGCGCCGCAGGTTACGCCGGCAACCATGCCCCTGGTCTTTTCCAGTACGCCGTGCAGCACACGCTGGGCCCCGCCCATTTCCCACAACACGTTGATGTTGATCGCGCCCTTACCACCTGCGATTTCAAAGGCGCGCTTTACCTGTTCGACGGCGCCGTCGATGGCATAGGCGATCAGTTCTTCGTGGCGGTCGCGGCGGGTGCGGCCATGATAGATTTGCGGGATGATATTGCCCATGCTGTCATAGCTGTCGGCGTTGACGGCCGACACCGTGCCGATGCCGCCCGCTGCCGCCCAGGCCCCGGAGCTGGCGTGGTTGGACACAGCGACGCCCTTGCCGCCTTCGACCAGCGGCCAGACTTCACGACCACCATAGATGATGGGCTTCAAACCCTTGAACAACGCAATCTCCCGCGCAATAGCTGCTGGGTCCCCGATCGGGTGAAAGCGGCTTTATAGCAGCTTCCGCCAGCGGTGACGAATTTCCGGCGCGCCCTACCGCAAAATATGGGGGCTGGATAGTGCTTGTCCATAGAGGGACGCATAAGCATCGACCATGGCGGCTTCGTCGAAATCGCGTTGAGCGCGGTGGCGGTTGGCTTTACCGAGGCGGGCGCGAAGCTCGGGATTTGCCGCAAGGTTGCCGAGAGCGTGGGAAAGGCTGGCTTCATCAGGCACGATAAAGGACTGATTTTCAGGGGCGATCATCTGTATGACGTCACCCACGTCCATGGATGCTATGGGCAGTCCCGCAGCCATCGCTTCAACCAGCGAGATCGGGAACTGCTCACTGTCGGACGAGAGCGCAAAAATATCGAGCGCTCCCATGAAACGCCAGGGTTGGGTGAGGAAGCCGGGCATGCAGATGTCATCCAGCCCGTGGCGGTCCGCTTCTGCCAGGATCGAATCTCGTTCCGGGCCATCACCGATGATCACCAGTTGCAGCCGGTCCCGATGAGGCGCGACGGAGCGTATCAGGCGAGGAATATTCTTGACGGGGCGCAGCCCGGCCAGGGTTCCGACGAGCAGCTTGCCCGGCGAACGCAGAAGCCCAGGTATCGCGTCAGCAGCGACGGGCCGCGCATAGCGGGCAACGTCAATACCGTTGCGGATCAGATGAACCTTAGACGCAGGCTGCTTCCAAACGGTGCGCGCGATTCCGTCGAGGCGGATTGACGGCACGACCACGGCCCTCGCCCGCTGAAGCGCCAGACGGCGATAGAGGTTGCGCTCGGCCTTCAGCCGTTCGGCTTCCTCTATATTGAACCCATCCTCATGGTGGATAAGCGGCGGCATCCGAAGAAAGGGCGAGCAGAAGCGGTGAGCCATGACCGCATCCATCGCGCCCCAATTATAGGTCAGAATCAGATCGAACCCGGCCAGGAAGCGGCCGAGCGCACGGAAACGCAAGGGACCGGGGCGACCGGTGAGCGCCGGGGGTTCGGGAAAGCTGACTGCGACGGAGGGATCGATCGCAGCGCGTGCGCCCATAGATTGGGGCGCAGCGCTGACGATCATATGCTGGGCGCGGTCGCCCCACAGGTTCATCAGGCGTACCGCACGCGCTTCCTTCCCGCCAAGCGAGAAGCTGCCATGCACGTGCAGCAGCCGGGGCGGCCGCCGGGAAATATCAGCCATGGAGGACCCGCACCAGCAAGCGGTCTATGGCGGCGGCGGCTGCCGGCTCGTCTAGGACGGGGGCGTGGCCCACATCGGGAACGGTGACGAGTTCCGCGCTGGAACCGATTTCGGTCGCCATCCGCTCCGCCGTGGCGGCGCTGAGCAGATCCGAGCGTTCGCCGCGCAATATCAGGGTCGGCACGTCACTGAAGGACGCCATGACGGGCCACATATCGACGCCTGCCTCTCCGCCCATTATGCGAAGCGGCTCGGCAACGCGCATGTCATAGTCGAGTACAACACGGCCCCCGCTGCTGAGCCGGTAAAGGCGCTTGGCCATGGCCAGCCATTGTTCCAGTCCATAGCCAGGATAGACGTCGCGATTGGCCTCCTCCAGCGCGCGGGCGGCCTGCACCCAGCTTTGATGCGACTGGCCGACGCCGACATAGGTGCGAATCCGGTCCAGCCCCGCCTGCTCCAGCTTCGGGCCCACGTCATTGAGCAGCGCGCCTGCGAGCCATTCCTTGTGCGTTGCGGCTATCAACATGGTGATGAGTCCACCAAGAGAGGTGCCGATCGCCACGAAGCGAGTGATCGCCAGGTCGGCCAGAAGGCGGCTGATGTCCTGCAGATAATTGAGCGGGACATAGGTCATCGGGTCTTTGGCCTGCGCACTTTCCGCGCGACCGCGCATGTCCGGGCAGATTAGGCGCCAATCACCGGCGAGACGCTCAGCCAGCGGCTCGAAATCGCGGGCGTTGCGCGTCAGGCCGGGGAGGCAAAGGAGCGGCGGACGGCCATCGTCATCACCGGGATAGTCCCGATAATGAAGCCTGAGGCCGTCGGGGGACCACCAATATCCGTCGGTGAACTTGGTCAACGGTCGTGCGCCCTCATTTACTTGGGTTTGTGGCAGCGGTTGCAACTTCCTACCCTGTTCCCCCATATCGCCGCATGGACAAATCCTCGCAAGCCACCAGATACAATCCGGCAAAGGAAATATTCGCTCTTCAGCCGGACTTTGCCGACAACGTCGCCGCGGCGAATTTTCCGCAGACAATTCTGCGCTTTCGCAATGACAAAGCGGCGACCAGCGTCGGACTGGATGGGCTGACGGATGAGGAATGGGTGCGGCATTTCGGCCGGTTCGAGCCGCTCGCCGATAATCTGCCCGAGCCGCTGGCGCTGCGTTATCATGGACATCAGTTCCGGGTTTATAATCCCGATATCGGGGATGGCCGGGGATTCCTTTTCGCCCAACTGCGCGACAAGGCGGGGCGGCTGCTGGACCTTGGGACAAAGGGTTCGGGACAGACCCCCTACAGCCGGTTCGGCGACGGCCGCCTGACGCTGAAAGGCGGAGTGCGCGAGATATTGGCGACCGAAATGCTGGAGGCGCTGGGCGTAAATACGTCCAAGACCTTGTCCCTGATCGAGACCGGCGAGGCGCTGGAGCGCAATGATGAGCCCTCCCCTACCCGCGCGGCGGTGATGGTGCGCCTCAGCCATTCGCACATCCGCATCGGCTCCTTCCAGCGCGCCGCTTATTTTGATGACAAGCCGCTGCTGGAGCGGCTGACGGATTATGCGCTGCGCGAACTTTACGGCGAGGAGTCGGGGAATAACGCACCCGCCCAGCTGCTAGGCCGCGTCGTGGAGCGGACGGCGGATCTGGCGGCGAGCTATATGGTCGCAGGCTTCGTTCATGGGGTGCTGAACAGCGACAATATCAACGTCACGGGTGAGAGCTTCGACTATGGGCCTTGGCGCTTCACACCGTTGTGGCAGCCGGGTTTCACCGCCGCCTATTTCGATCATGCAGGGCTATATGCCTTTGGGCGCCAGGCGGAAGCGATCCATTGGGACGCGGCGCAGCTCGCAGTGTCGCTGCGGCCGCTGGTGGAGGCGGAACCACTGATCGAGCAACTTGAGCGCTTTCCGCAGCTTTATGGGGAGGCGATGGTGCGGCGCTTTTGCTGGCGGCTGGGGGGCGTGCCTTCAGGTGACGCGAATGGGATGATCGAGGCGGCCGTGCGGGCGATGGCGGCGACCGAGACTCCGATCGATCGTTTTTTCCATGATTGGCGCGGCGGGGAACCGCGTGACGGGACGGACTATTCCGCAGAAGATTGGGCACCATTTCGCGATGCCATCGCCGGGTTTGACGCCCGCGAAAAGGATGAGCATCCCTATTGGCGGGATGCGGCGCCTTGCTCGATGTATATCGACGAGGTCGAGGCGATCTGGAGCGCAATTGCCGAGCGGGATGATTGGGAGCCGTTGCACGCGAAGGTGGCGGCAGTCAGGCGGATGGGAGAAGCGATGGGAAGCGGGCCGAAAGTGCCGTAGTTCCCGCTCTTCCTCGTGCCACCGCCCTTCCCTAACGTCCCGTTATCCTCCATATCGGAACAATGGCCGCCACGCTGACTTCGACCGAACCCGCTACCGGCGCTGTCCTGTGGCAAGGCTCTTTCAGCGATGTCGAGGCCGAGGTTGCACGGGTCCGCGCAGCCTGGCCTTCATGGGCTGCGCAGCCCGTTGCCTACAGGATCGAGACGCTCCGCCGCTTCGTCAATGTCGTGCGGGCGAATGAGGAGGCGCTGGCCGACCTGATCGCGCGCGAAACGGGCAAGCCGCTGTGGGACGCGCGGACCGAAGTTGCGGCGGTGATGAACAAGGTCGATATCTCCGTCGCCGCTTATTCGGAGCGCACCGGGCAGCGGCGGCTGGAGGCGGCAATGGGGGCACGCCAGTCAGTGCGGCACAAACCGCATGGCGTGATGGCCGTGCTAGGCCCCTATAATTTCCCGGCGCATCTGCCTAACGGACATATCGTTCCCGCGCTGCTGGCGGGTAATGGCGTGCTGTTCAAGCCGTCCGAAAAGACGCCTGCAGTCGGCGAGATGTTGGTGCGCTTCTATCATGAGGCAGGCGTGCCGCAGGATGTCGTGCGCGTGGTGGTGGGCGGCCCGGATGAAGGCAAGGCGCTGGCATCTCATGGAGATGTGAACGGCGTCCTTTTTACCGGCTCGGCGGCAACAGGGATTGCGATCAACCGTCAATTCGCAGCCAATCCAGGCAAGATTTTGGCGCTCGAAATGGGGGGCAACAATCCCATCATTGCATGGGATACCGGCGACATCGCAAGCGCGGCGGCTTTGATCGTCCAGTCGGCCTTTCTGTCGAGCGGACAGCGTTGCACGGCGGCAAGCCGATTGATCGTGAAGGAAGATCTGGCGGGCCTGTTGATCCCGGAAATCAAGAAGATAGCAGATCGGCTAATCGTCGATCATCCCCATGCGGACCCTGCGCCTTTCATGGGTCCGGTGATCGACAATCAGGCGGCGGATCAACTCACCGAAAGCTTCCTCTACCTGATGAGTCACGGCGGCCGGCCGATCAAACATCTGGTGCGTCTGTCAGAGGAGCGGCCTTTACTAAGCCCCGCGATCATAGACGTGACCGCGATGGCTGAGCGGCCTGACGTGGAACTGTTCGGGCCTTTGTTGCAGGTCATCCGGGTGCCGGATTTCCCAGCGGCGATCGCGGAGGCGAACAATAGCCGTTATGGGCTTTCCGCTTCGCTGATCGGGGGATCGCCAGAGCAATATAATCAATTCTGGGCGAATGTCCGATGCGGGATCGTCAACTGGAACCGGCCGACCAACGGCGCTTCGTCATCGGCGCCTTTCGGCGGGCTTGGGATTTCCGGCAACCACCGGCCGAGCGCTTATTATGCCGCGGATTATTGCGCCTATCCTGTGTCTTCGGCAGAGATTGAGCAGCCGCGAGCATCCATTGGCGTCGGGCTGAAGGATATTGATACGAGCACAATGGGGGAGTGAAGCGATAGCTTCTTTGCCCCAGCCGTTGCTCGAGGACGAGCTTACCCCAAATTTTCCTTCGTCCCGGACAAAGCATTCTGAATTGAAACGCTTGGGCCTTTTCGCCATTTGCCCGTCATGGCCGAACAAGCACCTGCTACCGTCTTTCTCGTCGGCGCGGGTCCGGGTGATCCGGAACTGCTGACACTTCGCGCTGCACGGTTGATCGCGCAGGCGGAGGTGATCGTGCATGACGGGCTGGTTTCGAAAGATATCCTGGCGATGGCGTCGCAGGGTGCCGAACTGATCTCGGTCGCCAAGCAGCGCAGCCGCCATTCAATGCCGCAGGAGGGAATCAACGCGCTGCTGGTGAAGCTGGCTCTCGCCGGGCGGTCTGTGGTGCGGTTGAAGGGTGGCGATCCGTTTGTTTTCGGGCGGGGCGGCGAAGAAATGGAAGCCTGCCGCGAAGCCGGCGTGCCCGTGGAGGTAGTGCCGGGAATCAGCGCGGCGATCGGCTGCGCAGCGCAGGCGCAGCTTCCCCTCACCCATCGCGATGCGGCAAGTGCGGTGAGCTTCGTCGCGGGCCAGTGCAAGGGGCTGACGGATCAGGATTGGTCGGGATTGGCGGGCAAAGGGCGGACGCTCGTCATCTACATGGGCGTGGCGACGGCGGCGGACATTGCGGACAAGCTGATCGCCGATGGCGTGTCGCCGGCCATTCCGGTGGCGGTGCTGGAAAATGGCACGCGGTCTGACATGCGGACGCTGCGGACGCTACTCGCCGACCTGGGCGACATGGTGGTTCGCGAACACGTAAAAAGCCCGGCGCTGATTGTGGTTGGCGATGTGGCGGCCTATGCGCTGGCGCAGGATGTGCTGGCCGGCTGGGCTGCGCAAATGAAAAATGGGGTGGAGATGCATTCGTGAAGATTTTGACCGGCAATGACCTTGGCACCGGGGATGTGATCTGGTGGGCGGGCGACGGCTGGTCGCGGCAGGTCGGCGATTCCATTGATGTGGGCGACAAGGGCGAAGAACTGGCGCGCTCCGAAGAGGCTGCGCTGCGAGTCGTTGGCGCTTATGTGATCGATGCGACCGTCACTGACGAAGGCGTGCGCCCGGCCCATATCAAAGACCGCATCCGCGCTCTGGGACCGACCGTGCGGCCCGACCTGACGCTGAAACCGAATGACGCCGATGCCGGCAACTGGGTGATCTAAACCATGTATCGTTACGACAGCTACGACCAGTCCATCGTTGACGCACGCGTCGAGGAATTTCGTGATCAGGTGCAGCGGCGCCTGGCCGGTCAGTTGACTGAGGATCAATTCAAGCCCCTGCGGCTGATGAATGGCCTCTATCTGCAGCTCCACGCCTATATGCTGCGCGTAGCCATTCCCTATGGCACGCTGAATGCGCGGCAAATGCGCAAGCTGGGCGAGATCGCGCGTAAATATGACAAGGGCTACGGCCATTTCACGACGCGTACGAATTTGCAGTATAATTGGATCAAGCTGGCCGACGCGCCGGACATCCTGGCAGAGTTGGCGACGGTCGAGATGCACGCCATCCAGACCAGCGGCAACTGCATCCGCAATATCTCTTCTGACCAATATGCAGGGGTATCAGCGGACGAAGTAGCCGACCCACGTCCTTGGGCGGAGCTGCTGCGTCAGTGGTCGACCTTCCATCCGGAATTCACCTATCTGCCACGCAAGTTCAAGATCTGCGTGATCGCGTCCGAAGAGGATCGTGCGGCGATGAAGCTGCACGATATCGGCCTAAAGCTGGTGTCGCGCGATGGGCAGGTAGGCGCGGAAGTCTATGCCGGTGGCGGTATGGGCCGTACGCCGATGGTTGCGCCGCAAATCAGGGACTTCGTGCCCGAAGATGAGATCGTGCCTTATCTGGAAGCGTGCCTGCGCGTCTATAACCGTTACGGCCGCCGCGATAACAAATACAAGGCGCGGATCAAGATCCTGGTCCATGAACTGGGGGTCGAGGAATATAAGCGCCAGGTGGAGGAAGAATTCGCGCATATGCGGATCCTCGGCCTCAATCCGCCGGTCGAAGAGCTGAATCGTATCCGGCCTTTCTTCGCCAACCCGGCCTATGAGCAGGGTTTGAGCGATGATCTCGATCGCACCGATCCGGCCTTCGCGCTGTGGGTTGACCGTCAGGTCGCAGCCCACAAGCAGCCCGGTTATGCCATCGTCAACATCAGCCTGAAGCCGCGCGGCGGCATTCCAGGCGATGCTTCGGCGGAACAGATCGAACTGGTGGCGGATCTGGCGGAGACTTATTCGCTTGACGAACTGCGCGTCACGCATGCGCAGAACCTGGTCCTGCCGCATGTGAAGAAGGCGAATCTCCACGCCATCTGGCAAAAGCTGGATGAGGCTGGGCTGGCCGAGGCCAATCTGGACCTGATCACTGACATCATCGCCTGCCCCGGCCTCGACTATTGCAGCCTCGCCAATGCGCGGTCGATCCCGCTGGCGCAGAAACTGTCGGAGCGGTTCGCCGCGGCAGACCGGCAGAAGGATCTGGGCGAACTGAAGGTCAAGATTTCCGGCTGCATCAACGCTTGCGGCCACCATCATGCCGGCCATATCGGCGTGCTGGGCGTGGACCGGAAGGGCGTGGAGAATTTCCAGCTCTCTCTCGGGGGATCGGGCGCGGAAGATGCGAGCGTCGGTCAGATCACCGGCCCCGGCTTCTCCGAGGACGGCGTGGTGGACGCGATCGAGAAGGTGACGGACCTCTATCTTGCCCAGCGCGAGGAAGGCGAACGCTTTCTCGATACCTATCGCCGTCTTGGCATGAAGCCCTTCAAGGAGGCGATCTATGGTTGAGTTCCTGTCTTTCCGCGACGGTGAAGCCGCGCAGGAGCCCGCCGTGACGGTCGAATCCTTCACGGGCCAGTCCAACTCGACCGCCGTTCGGATCGAAGCGGGCGAGGATGCGCGCGAATTGCTGCCCTATATTGACCGCCTGTCGCTGGTTGAGGTGAACTTCCCGGCCTATGGCGACGGGCGTGGCTATTCTGCGGCGCGTATCCTGCGTGAGGCCGGATATCAGGGCGAACTGCGTGCCGTCGGCGATGTACTCGTCGATCAGCTTGTCGCGATGCGCCGCTGCGGTTTCGACAGCTTCCGGCCCGACAAGGCGCTGGACGATGCCGCCGTGGAGCGTGCGCTCAATCGTTATGCCGACGTCTATCAAAAGACCGTCGATGGCCGCAGCCCGGTTTGGGCAAAGCGGCACCCGGAGAGTGTGAATGGCTGAACCAGCCCGCCAGCTTGACGTCATAGACGCCCGCCCCGCCTTTACCCAGGCAGATGCCGATGCGCTCAATGCGCGGTTCGAAGGTGTGGATGCGCTGACCATGCTGAAAACCGTCTTCGCCGAAGGGCTGGCTGGCAAGGTTGCTGTCGTATCGTCTTTCGGCACCGAGAGCGCCGTGCTGCTTGACCTAGTGGCAAGGGCGGACAAGACCGTTCCCGTGATCTTCGTCGATACGCTCAAGATGTTTGCAGAGACGCTGAACTATCGCGACACGCTTATCGCGCGACTGGGCTTCACAGACAGCCGTTCGGTGGTGCCCGATCTTGATGTGCTGGCGAAGAAGGACGAGACGGGCCTGCGCTGGTCTTACGATCCCGACGGCTGCTGCGACATCCGCAAGGTTGAGCCGATGAACCGTGCCAAGCAGGGATTGGACGCATGGATTTCCGGGCGCAAAGCGTTCCAATCGACCACGCGCCAGAATATGCCGCGCTTCGAGATTGAGGATGGTCGGCTGAAGATCAATCCGCTGGGAGATTGGGCCAAGGACGACCTTGAAGCCTATTTCGCGGAACATGACCTGCCGCGCCACCCTCTAGAAGCGCAAGGCTATCTGTCAGTAGGCTGCGAGCCGTGCACATCCAAGGTGCTGCCGGGCGAAGACCCGCGTGCAGGACGCTGGCGGGGTTGGGACAAGGTGGAGTGCGGGATCCACTCGCCGATCACTCCCATTCCGGTTCCGGTTGTCGATCCGGATGATCCGGCTAACCAGCCAGTGTTCTGAGGCGCGGTCCATGGTTCGTCTCGTTTCGACCGAGCCATGGCGCCGCCGCTCCTGGTAAGATAGTGTCGCGCCCGGAACAAATGGCGGGAGAGACATATGGCCGTGGAGTTGAAGATCCTTACATGGAGTTGCGCACTGCTGCTCGTGCATATTTTTGCGGCGGCGCATCTCAAGACACGGCAATATGGCGTTAAATGGAACATGGGCGCGCGGGACGAGACGCTTCCGCCGCTTAATCCGCTCGCCGGGAGGCTGGTGCGAGCGCAAGCCAATTTCATGGAGACCTATCCCGTGGCCATTGTGGGTCTGCTGGGGGCAGTGATCGCCGGACAAACAAGCGAAATGACGGCGATCGGCGGCTGGCTATGGCTGGCAGCCCGCGCGGTCTATCTCCCCCTCTACGGCATAGGCGTGCCTGTTGTGCGGACGCTGGCCTATGGTGTCAGCATGGTCGGCTTGGCTCTCGTGTTCGGAGCGTTCGTCAGCGGCTGAGCGATTTGCTCGTCATTCGTTCGAGCGCATCGGCCACGGCGGTCATTCCCGCCAGGTTGGGGTGATAGGGGGCGAAGGACGAACTGCCTGTCGCTTTGATGAAACCGTTCATCCAGGGATCTGCCGCGCAGGCATCATGCCCGCGGCTGAGCGAAGATGCTGCCAGTATCTCAGCACCCGCGTCGTGGGCCACCTTGGCTGTCAGCGCTGCGAGGCGGCTCGCGATCATCCGGCTCCTGTCGGCCTGCTCGGGCGACAATGGTGCTGCTGCACATTGTCCGTGGTCCGGGAGAACCGTCGGATAATCGACAAGAATTATGCGGGCGTTCGGTGCCCGGCGTCGCATTTCGGCAAGCAGCTTGCGCATATCGGCTTCGAGCTTCTGCCATTTCTGCTCGGTGGGTTCCGGCACGGTCATGCACGCCTTGCCGTTCATCGGCTGGCATGACGCGGCCATGATGCCACCAATATAGCCCATATCATTGCCGCCGATGGTCGCGGTTATCAGCGATGTGTCAGGGGTGAGCGCGTCAAGCTGCGGAGGCAGTTCGGACCAGGGACCAAGAAGATGAGCCGTAGTCGCAGCACTACAGCTTACGTCGATCAGCCGAAGTCCCTTTTTTCGCGCGAGTTGATGCGCATAATTATCGATAGATCGAGCGCAGCGCGTGGGCGGCGTGTCCGCCGGTTTGCTGATCCCTGGCCCGGCCGCGAAAGAGCTGCCAATGGCCACATAGATGTCACCCGGCGCCAGAGATCGCCTGCCAGCGCCTGGTTCTAGGGTCATGCAGCCCGGCAGGCCGAGCGCCACAGCGCAGGCGGAGATTATCCGCCCGATTTTATTCATAATCGCCCATATATCCACCGTCGGCGAGGTCGGAGAAGCGGGTGATCTTGGCATCGAACTTCATGCGGATGCGGCCGGTGGAGCCATGGCGCTGCTTTGCCACGATCAGCTCGGCAAGGCCGTAGATCCGCTCCATTTCCTGCGCCCACTCGAGATGCTCGGAGCTTTCCTTATTCCCCGGCTCTTTGGCTGCGACATAATAGTCTTCACGGAACACGAACCAGACCATATCCGCGTCCTGTTCGATCGAGCCGGATTCGCGCAGGTCCGATAGCTGCGGGCGCTTGTCCTCGCGCTGCTCGACGGCGCGGCTGAGCTGCGATAGGGCTAGAACTGGAACGTTAAGTTCCTTCGCCAAAGTCTTTAAACCACGAGATATCTCGGAAATTTCTTGCACGCGGTTGTCGCTGCCCCTCCCACTACCCTGAAGCAGTTGGAGATAATCGACGATGACCAAGCCGATGTCGTGGCGGCGTTTCAGACGGCGGGCGCGGGTGCGTAGGGCAGCGATGGTGAGGCCGGGCGTGTCGTCGATAAAAAGCGGCAGCTCCTGGAGATCGCGCGCGGCGCGGGAGAGATTCTGGAAGTCAGCGCGGCTGATCTTGCCCATGCGAAGTGCTTCACCGCTAATGCCCGACTGCTCGGCGAGAACGCGGGTAGCCAACTGGTCGGCCGACATTTCCAGGCTGAAGAAAGCCGTCTTTGCGCCCATATTTTTTTCAGGCGGGATGCCGTCGCCATTATCCCGCATCCAGCGGGAGGCAGCGTTATAGGCAATGTTGGTAGCGAGCGAGGTTTTGCCCATGCCAGGGCGCCCAGCCAGGATCATAAGGTCCGAATTGTGGAGGCCGCCGATCTTCTCATTGAGACTAGCCAGCCCTGTCGTGATGCCCGAAACATGACCGCCGCTGTTCAGCGCCCGTTCTGCGACCTGAACGGCCATGGTGGTAGCGGTGGCGAAGCTCTTGACGGAGCCGGTCTCCCCCTCGCCCTCCGACACCTTATAGAGCGCAACTTCGGCCTGCTCGATCTGCTCGCGGGGATTGACATCCTCGCTAGTATCCAAAGCGTTTTCAACAAGTTCACGGCCAACATTAACAAGCTGACGCAGCAAGGCCAGGTCATAGATTTGGCTGGCGAAGTCGCGTGCGCCCAGAAGCGCCGCACCATTGCCCGTCAGCTGGGCGAGATAGCCGACGCCGCCCAGCTCCTTGAGCGCCGGGTCCTGTTCCAGCAGCGGCTTCAATGTCACGGGATTGGCGATCATGTCGCGTTCCACCAGCTTCATGACCGATTCATAGATGCGGCCGTGGAGCGGCTCGAAGAAATGCTCTGGCTTCAGCTTGAGCTGCACGTCCTCGGCGATTCGATTGTCGATCATCAGTGCGCCAAGCAGCGCCGCCTCCGCCTCCACATTGCGAGGGAGTTCGGGCACGCCTGCTTCCGCGGCGGGGTTTATCTGCACCAGTTCGACCATGCGCTTCTCATCGCCTTCGCAGCGGTCCGGCGCAAGGGGCAAGCTACGAGGCGATCGGCAAAACTGTGGAGAACTCCGCTTGCTTTTCGGCGGCCGCAGCAGCAGGGACTATGAGCCCATGACCGACCCGCGCATCATAGATATCACGCTCGACGAGCGGACGATCCTGTGGCGCAATGCGGATGTCGAGCAGGAACGGCGGATCGCGATTTTCGATCTGCTGGAGGACAATCATTTCGAGCCGCAGCGCGCTCACCCCGACGGCTATGCCGGACCCTATCGCGTGCTGCTGCGCGTCGAAGAAGGCCGACTGGTGATCGAGATCAAGCGGGAAGATGGGGAACCGCTGGAGGCCATCATCCTAAGTCTCGGGCGGTTCCGGCGGCCGATCCGCGAATATTTCGCCATTTGCGACAGCTATTATCAGGCAATCAGCAACGCGTCGCCCCAGCAGATTGAAACGGTGGACATGGCGCGCCGCGCCATTCACAATGATGCGGCGGACATGCTGATCGATCGGCTCGAGGGGAAGATCAAGGTCGATTTCGATACGGCACGCCGCTTGTTCACGCTGATCTGCGTGCTGCATATCAAGGGGTAAGGGGACATTCGTCAGGGTTCTTCCGGCCAGTTTCTGGTCCGCATCTTTGCGGGCGCGGCTATCATCGCTCTGCTGGCGGTGATGCTGTGGGCCTATGCGTGTCGCTGGGCACCGGAGCGCGACGTCTATCCGGTTCAGGGTGTGGCGGTAGCGGCCGGCAATGGCCGTATCGATTGGGGTACTCTGGCAGCCAATGGCGTGGATTTCGCCTATATCCGCGCGGCCGAGGGGGCGGAGGGACGCGATCCCGCCTTTGCGCGCAACTGGTCGGCGGCGCGCTCTTCCGGGCTGCGCTATGGGGCGGTGCTCGACTTCAGCCTCTGCAAGCGTGCGGCCGAGCAGGCGACACGCTTCATCACCACCGTGCCTCGCGACAATGCCGCTTTGCCTCCGGTGATCAGGCTGGCGTTCGATCCGTCCTGCACAGCACGACCGGGTCGGGACGCGGTGCTGTCCGAACTCAACACATTGGTGAACCTTATCGAAAGCAATGCCGGCAAGCCTGCCTTGATCAATGTTTCCAACGACTTCGAGGAAGAATATGACATCGCGTCTGGGATCAACCGGACGCTGTGGCTGGATGGCAATTTCTTTCCGCCTGATTATGCGACGCGTAAATGGGTGATGTGGACCGCCAATGACATGCGGCATATCGATGGGGTTGAAGGGCCGGTAAGATGGGGCGTGGTAGCGCCATGAGCGTGGACGAGGCCGTCAAAGAGTTGGTCGAGGCGGCGCAGTTGGCGAAGGGGAACGCCTATGCCCCCTATAGCCGCTTTGCTGTTGGGGCTGCCGTACGGTTGACGGATGGCACGATCATCGGCGCGGCAAATTTCGAAAATGCCAGCTATGGCCTCTCGCTCTGTGCTGAAACGGTGGCTCTTGCAGCGGCCAATGCGCAAGGGCGGCTGGGCGACGTAGAGGCGATCGCAGTGGTTGGCGGAGATACCGCGCCCGTGACCCCGTGCGGCAGATGCCGCCAGATATTGAACGAGGCGGAGCAGGTGGCGGCACGGCCGATCGCCATCTATTGTGCAACGCGCGGCGATGATTCTGTGGTCACGTACAGCGTCGCTGAACTTCTGCCTTTTGCATTTGGAACCAAAGACTTAGGCTGTACTTCTTCAAGGACGAGTCAAGAATAGCATGTCGATCTTGTCGGATAAATGGATACGCGAACAGGCCCTCTCCCATGGCATGATCGAGCCTTTCGTGGAGAGCCAGCGACGTGACGGTTGCATCAGCTACGGCCTTTCGTCCTACGGCTATGATGCGCGCGTAGCGGATGAGTTCAAAATCTTCACCAATGTCGATAGCGCAGTCGTCGATCCGAAGGACTTCGCGGCGAACAGCTTTGTCGATCGCAAAACCAGCTGCTGCATCATCCCCCCCAACAGCTTCGCTCTGGCCCGGACGGTCGAATATTTCCGGGTGCCGCGCGATGTCCTGGTCATCTGCCTAGGCAAATCCACCTATGCCCGCTGCGGCATCATCGTGAATGTGACACCGCTGGAGCCAGGCTGGGAAGGGCATGTGACACTGGAATTTTCCAACACCACCCCCCTGCCCGCGAAAATCTACGCCAATGAGGGCGCGTGCCAGTTCCTATTCCTGAAAGGCAATGAGCCGTGCGAGGTCAGCTACGCCGACCGGGCCGGAAAATATATGGGGCAGCAAGGCGTCACATTGCCGCGACTCTGACAAGCATGCGAAGATCGAGCTTATGTTTTCCATGCGCGACCCACCATGCTGAAATTCCTCCGCCGCAGAGAAGCGCCGCGTCCCCTGCCCAGCCTCGGTGAGGACCGGCGCGTCTATGCGGTCGGCGACATACATGGCCGCCTAGACCTTTTCGACCAACTGCTTGAGTTGATCGAACGAGACGATGCCCGGCGCCACCCCCTGCCCTGCCATCTCATCCTGCTCGGCGATTTGGTGGATCGAGGTCCGCACTCAGCACAGATGGTCGAGCGGGCGATGGCGCTGCAGGACGTAACCGAGAAGGTGCACTTCATCAAGGGCAACCATGAGGAAGTGTTCGTCAGCGCAGCACGCGGAAGCTCCCAATATGCGGGCTATTGCCGACGGATTGGCGGTGTTCAAACGCTGGCCAGCTACGGGCTCGACGTTGGATCATCAGAACGAATGACCGACGAGGACGTGGCGTCATGGATGCTCAATCACGTGCCGCGAAGCCATGTGGATTTTCTGGACCGGTTCGAAGATATGCTAACGATGGGCGATTATCTGTTCGTTCATGCAGGGATTAGACCCGGCTTGCCGCTGCAGGCGCAAACAGCTGCGGACTTGCACTGGATCCGCAGCGAATTTTTGAACCATAGGGGCGATCATGGATATGTCGTGGTCCATGGCCACAGCATCAGGGCCAAAGTTGACGAAAAGCCCAACCGCATCGGCATCGATACTGGAGCATGGAGCAGCGGCAAGCTGACCGCCATCGGCTTGCAGGGAACAGAGCGCTGGTTCCTGCAAACCTAGGCCGAAGCAAAAAGAGGCCCCGACAAGCTCAGTCCGAATGGGGGGACCCGACCTAACAAAGCCTAGCGCCAACCTTTCGCCTTGGCGGCAGCTTCTCCCGCAGCGTCGGCAGGCGCACCTTCGATCAGGGCATCAACTGTGGCTGTGACGCGAGCATCAGTGGAGGAAGCCTGGCGATAATCGTTTGTAGGGCCCTTCCCCGATATCAGTTGCTGGACTTGCCAGCCTTTGGTTTCACGGCAGGCTACTCCAGAAAGGGCGCTGCCCTCGAAGCTGCGGCACCAGCCGCCGCCCTTCCTCTGAAAGCTGAGTCCAATGCGGACGCCTGAGTCCTGCGGGACGGAGGCAAGTTGGGTATCGAGAGCGGAAGCGAGTTGCCCTTGTGCCATCATGACGCCATTGCTGACGGCAACGGGCCCTGCGGGGCCGCTTGAGATACGGCCGATACCCAGGCCCAGCAACAGGCTGGCGGCGATCGCGCCGCCAATGCTCCAACTGCGCCAGCGGGGCGCTGCGGGACTGACCAAGGAAACAACCTTGGCGCTGTCTTCCAGCAGCGTGCGCATTGCCGGCGGCACCGGCTCGGCCTCGATCGGGGCATAATAGCTCGAAAGACGCGTGCGCAAGCGGCGGTGCATCTCCAGGCGTTCGGCGAGAGCGGAGTCTTCCGCCACCGCGCGATCGATGCGGCGACGGGTCACCTCGTCCAGTTCCCCATCGACCCAGGCGATCAGCATGGCTTCATCAATGTCGGTCATGCCGCTTCCCCCAACAGTTCAAGTAGGGCGCCGCGCCCCCGCACCATACGCGAGGTGAGCGTGCCCATCGGGATGCCCAGAACCTCCGCCGCTTCCTTGTAAGACAGGCCCTCAACGAGCACGAGCGCAATGGCTTCGCGCTGCTCGTCCGGCAGAGCGTGCATCGCGCGATCGACGTCGGAGAGCATGACATGCGCCTCCACATCCCGGTCGCCGGCATGACCGACATGCTCGCCCGCCTCTTCCGGTGCAAAGGTCCGGGCGGCGCGCTGCCGCGAACGGCCCTCATCAATCCAGACATTACGCATGATCCGATACATCCAGCTGTCCAATCTCGTACCCGGCTGCCATTGATCGCGCGCCCGCAGCGCCTTTTCCAGCGCCGCCTGGCACAGATCGTCGCCGTCGGCACGGTCCCGCGAGAGGCTGGCGGCAAAGCGCCGCAGCCGGGGCAGGATCGCCAACAGATCGCTCTCGAATGACATCCGTTCTCCATTACATGGTCGAAGGATGAAACGGCCCTGCCCAAGCGTTTCATCCCTAAAGCCACATCATCTATCGGAATTTTTTCGCGATGAAGCATTTTGCGGAGGACAGGATCGAAAAATTCGCGTCTGCGCAAGGCGAGAGTAAAGAGGCTGATATGAGATTGGGACGAACCTGGATCGCCGTTGGCTTACTGCTGGCCGGGCCCGGTGCGCAGGCGCAATTATTGCCTTCTCCGGGCGGTGGGCTTGGACAGACGGCGGGCGTGGTACCCAACTTACTCAATCGGGTGGACGGGACGCTGGATGAAGATGGGCCGGACCGGCTAAACCCGGCGCGGCTGGCCGAACGGCTTACTGCGGCACGGGCAGCGCGTATCGGCGACTTGCTGCGGCGGCATGGCGACAGCATCGAACTGGACGACCGGCGTGAGCCCGCGCGGCGTGGCGTCATCCTGCTGACCGGCGCGAAAACAACCAGCATCGAGGCGCTACGCGGTGCAGGCTATGGCGTTGAGAGCGAGGCGCTGGAGGGCATTGAACTTCCCGTCACCCGCCTGATGGTCCCGCAGGGACGCAGCCTGCCGCGCGCGTTGAAGCAAGTGCGATCAATCGCCCCCGAAGCCCAAGCGAGCGCAGACAACCTGTATTTCCCCAGCGGCGTACTGACTATGGCGACAGCCGCGACGCTGGCGGGCGCAGGGTCCGTGCGCGGGCGCGCGGTGGGCTTGATCGATGGCGGGGTTGCGCGGCACGCGTCCCTGACCGGCGAGGTCGAGCAGCGCGGCTTTGTTCGCGGGGCGCCAAAGGCCAGTTCGCACGGAACAGCCGTAGCCTCCCTGATCAGCGGGACCGGAATTGTTCGCGGCGCAGCGCCCGGCGCGCCGCTACTGGCAGCAGATGTCTATGGCGATGATCCGGCTGGCGGGAGCGCTTTCGCGATAGCCCGCGCGTTGGGCTGGATGGCGGCGCGAGGCGTCCCTGTCGTGACGGTGAGCTTGGTCGGACCAGACAATCCGCTGCTAGCTGGGGCGATACGGCTCGCCCGAGACAAGGGCGTCGCAATAGTAGCGGCCGTAGGGAATGATGGGCCTGCCGCTCCCCCCGCCTATCCCGCTTCCTACCCCGATGTAGTGGCCGTAACGGGCATAGATGGACGCGGGCGTCTGCTGCCAGAGGCGGGGCGCGCGCGCCACGTGGACTTTGCCGCACCGGGCGCCGACATGAATGCGGCTCGTAGCGATGGCGGCAAGGGACGGGTGCGCGGTACGTCTTTCGCAGCTCCCCTGGTGGCGGGACGTCTCTTTGCGGCGGGAAATATCGGCGCGCTGCGGATCGAGGCCAAGCCCGGCCAACGCGAGTTTGGCCGGGGCGTGATCTGTGGAAATTGCAGAAATATCGATTGATTTTCATTGGTTTGAGAAATTTTTTGCGAGGCTTGGGATTAAACTGAAAGTGCGTCCCGTTCTCTTTTCATCGGATCGACAACGAACAAGGAGACGATCGATGAAAGCGAAGTTTTTTCTTGCCACAGCCTTCCTCGCCGCGCTGACGACGGCCCCTGCTTCCGCCCAACTGCTTGGCGGCGGCGGTGGACTGGGTGGCGGTCTTGGCGGTACGCTGGGTGGCGTTGGCGGATCGCTCGGCGGCACGCTGGGCGGATCAGGCGGCGTCGGCCTCGATCGCAGCATCGACTTGCAGAATGGCCGGGTTAGCGCGAACGGCTCCGGTTCTGGCCGGGCCGACGGCTCAGCAGCCGGTTCAATCAGCCGCAAGGGCAAGAGCCGCAGCGCGAACGCATCGGGTTCGGCAAGCGGATCGGCAAGCGGCGGTCTGACTGCCGACACGCTGGGCACCAATGATGTGGCCAATGCTGTGGGCAGCGTGCGTGACAGCGCCAGCCAGACAGCAGGCGCCACTCGGGACCGCGCGGTGACCGCCACCGCGGCAGCCCAGGGACAGGCGAGCGCCACTGCACAAGCGGCGCGTAACCGCGCCACCACGGCAGCTAACGGCGCGGGTAGCGCAGCAGGCAGCGCGACGGGCGCCGCTCAATCTGGCGCGAGCAACGCGGGTGGTAATGCGGGTAATGCGCTGAACGGCGCGGCTTCACTCAGCGCTGCCGGACAGCTTTCGGGAAGCGGGCAAGCCTTCGGGTCGAACGATGGCGCGTCCTCCGGTCAGACGGAAGAATAACCCTTTGCGGGGCGGCTCCCCCCACCTGACGGGCTTTCAGCCCGCCCCTCTCCGCCCCACCGTCTGACAAGGCAGGGCCGGTGATCTCGACGGATCACCGGCCCTTTTTTTCGCGCTTTCCCAACGAAAAAAGCCGGCAGTCCTTCGAGGACGACCGGCTTTTTCTACACTTGCAAGAAGCTATTTGATCAGGCCACCTTAGTGGCGAAGTCCACCGCCTCATCCGGATCACGCAGCACATAACCACGGCCCCAGACAGTCTCGATATAATTGTCGCCGCCACAGGCCAGCGCGAGCTTCTTGCGCAGCTTGCAGATGAAGACGTCGATGATCTTGAGTTCAGGTTCGTCCATGCCGCCATAGAGATGATTGAGGAACATTTCCTTGGTCAGTGTCGTGCCTTTGCGGAGCGAGAGCAGCTCCAGCATCGCATATTCCTTGCCGGTCAAATGGACGCGGTTACCATCGACTTCCACCGTCTTGGCGTCCAGGTTCACCGCCAGCTTGCCGGTGCGGATGACCGACTGCGAATGCCCCTTGGATCGGCGGACCACAGCGTGAATACGGGCGATCAACTCTTCGCGATGGAAGGGCTTGGTCACGTAATCGTCAGCGCCGAAGCCGAAGGAACGGACCTTGCTGTCCATCTCTGCAATGCCCGACAGGATCAACACCGGCGTCTGCACTTTGGCCGCGCGGAGCTTCTTCAGCACGTCGTAGCCGTGCATGTCCGGCAGGTTGAGGTCCAGGCAGATGATGTCGTAGTCATACAGCTTGCCGAGATCGAGGCCCTCTTCGCCCAGGTCGGTTGTGTAGACATTAAAGCCTTCGGTCGTGAGCATCAGCTCGATCGCCTTGGCTGTGGTCGGTTCGTCTTCGATTAGCAGAACGCGCATGTGAAGCCCCTGTCCTTGCAGATCCCGTCAACCCCTCAGAACGGCGTCTGCTCCAATTCATTAACCAAAAAACTTCTGAAGGACAAAGGTTAATTTTTCGCTAACCCGCAGAAATCCACGAGTCGTGCGGAATTGAATCTATTTCAAAAGATTTTCAACCGAAGTGATTCAAATTGAGTCAAGATGGATTCGCCTGTGCAACGATGCTCAGCAACCATGATGTTCCGCGATGAAATCAAGTAGCGCCTGCACACGAGCGGGCCGTAGTCGGGATGGCGGCGTCACCAGGTGCAGGCCCAAAGGCGGCGGCCTCCAGTCGATCAATATTTCTTCCAACTCGCCCGATGCCAGCGCGTCTCCGACAATAAAATCGGGGAGCCTCGCAATGCCGATCCCCGCGCGAAGAGCCGGCAACATCGCCTCACCACTGTTGACCGTGATCCGTGCCCTTACCTGGATGGTGACATTCTGCTGCCCTGGCCCAGAGAAACGCCACACGTCGGGCGTCGGGACATTTGCGTAGCAAAGGCAATCATGATCGCTGAGATCCGCGGGATGCGCTGGGCGCCCGCGCTCTGCCAGATAATCAGGCGAGGCGATGAGGTGCATGTTGACGTCGGCGAGACGCCGCGCGCGGAGTGAACTGTCGGGCATGTCCGCGATGCGGATGGTCGCGTCCAGCCCCATGTCGATCATGTCGATGCGCGCGTCGGAAAGGTGGAGGTCCACATTGACGGCCGGGTGAAGCTTGGTGAATTCGGCGATCAGGGGAGCGACGCGAAACAGGCCGAAGGTCATGGGTGCGCCAAGGCGAACCGTGCCCGAAAGTTCGGCTGTGTCGTCCCGCGCCGCTTCCTCGGCGGCCTGTCCCTCGGCCAGGATGCGGGCAGCATGGTCGGCCAGGCGCTTCCCGCTTTCGGTAAGGGCGAGACGACGGCTGGTACGGCTGAACAGGCTGGTCTCCAGATGCTGTTCAAGGCGAGTGACCGCTTTCGACACGGTGGCCTTGGAAACGCTCAGCGCCTTGGCGGCATCCGTAAAGCTGCGGTGCTCCACCACGGCAGCAAAAATGGCCCAGGCTTCAAAGTCGGGAAGACGCATAAGGAAACAATCCGTTTCAATGCTGCTTATTTCAGAAACGATCCTGATAGCTAAATTGATCGAAAGCAAGCGGGAATGGCTTCCCGCCTCATTGGAAAGGCACCGCAATGACCATGACTGTGGATAACTCTATCGAACGCCGCCCCTTTGCGTCGCTGGGTCACGCCGACCATGGGTGGCTGAACGCCCGCCACCATTTCTCCTTTGCCGACTACCATGATCCGGCCCGGATGGGCTGGGGTGCGATCCGCGTCTGGAACGATGATGAAATCGCGTCGCACACCGGCTTTCCGCCGCACCCGCATCGGGACATGGAAATCATCACTTATGTTCGCAAGGGCGCGATTACCCACCAAGACAGCCTGGGCAACAAGGGCCGTACCGAAGCGGGCGACGTTCAGGTGATGAGCGCCGGCACAGGTATTCGCCACTCCGAATATAATCTGGAAAGCGAAACGACGACCTTGTTCCAGATCTGGATCATTCCCAAGGCACAGGGCGACGCTCCCAGTTGGGGAGCCAAGCCTTTTCCCAAGGGCGATCGGTCGGGACGGCTGGTGGTACTCGCCAGCGGTTATGACGAAGATCAGGACGCACTCCGAATCCGCGCCGATGCTCGCCTGCTGGGCGGCACGGTCAAGGCCGGCACGAGCGTGACCTATGACAGCGCGGATGGACGGCATCTTTATCTTGTGGCTGCGACGGGCCGGATTGAGATTGACGGCCAAACCTTCGAAGCACGGGACGGCGCAGCCATTTTGGGCGGAAAGCCCATCACGATGACCGCGATCGAAGATAGTGAAATCGTCCTGGTCGATAGCGAATAGGGCGACGGACCTGGTGGCCGCCTGCTCCCTTCACCCCCCATCTGGAGCAGGCGGTCGCATCTTCGAAGAAACCTTTTTCAGTTCAATGCATTACATCTGATTGGAGATAGCCCCATGGCGAAGGTACTCGTCCTTTACTATTCCTCCTACGGCCACATCGAAACTATGGCGAAGGCCGTGGCGGAAGGTGTGGCATCCACAGGCGCTCAAGTCGATATCAGACGAGTGCCTGAGACTGCTCCCCTGGAAGTTGCCCAAAATGCGGGGTTCAAGCTGGACCAGGATGCGCCCATCGCGACCGTGGCTGAATTGGCAGACTATGATGCGATCATCATCGGAACCGGCACCCGGTTCGGGCGCATGTCCAGTCAGATGGCAGCATTCCTGGATCAGGCGGGCGGCCTTTGGGCTCGCGGCGCCCTGAACGGCAAGGTGGGTGGCGCTTTCACTTCGACCGCCAGCCAGCATGGCGGGCAGGAAACGACGCTTTTTTCCATCATCACCAACCTGCTCCATTTCGGCATGGTGATCGTCGGGCTGGACTATGGGTTCACGGGACAGATGGGCGTCGATAAGTTGCGCGGCGGTGCGCCCTATGGGGCGACAACCATTGCTCACAGCGACGGGAGCCGCCAGCCAGGCGAGGAGGAACTGGAAGGCGCACGATATCAGGGGCGGCGGATCGCAGAGACGGCGATCAAGCTGCAAGGTTAGGAAAAGGCTGCACCCTCCTCTCAGTGCAGCAGTTGAGCCTTGGGTCGCAAGGCGCAACGATAGGCCGGCGCACAGGATGGGTGCGCCGGCCCCTTTTTTGCTCACAGGAAGATGCGTCGGCCCCAGCCGTTTGCGCGCAGAAAATAATAGAGGGCGATAGGCAGCAACAGCGCGTGGATCAACAGCCAGGGCTTGGAAAAATAAGGCGACAGATAGTGTATCACCGCCACATGCAGATACATGATGACGAGCGAGGCCCGCCCGATAGCTGCCAACCATCCGGCGACCGGGGCGATCCGAACCGAAAGCCGAAAGAGAAGCAGCGTGCTCGCGACGGCTGAAGCGATCGACAGCAAGGGCAAGCCATAGTCGGCCGCCTTCATGTTGAGCGTGGGCAAGACAGCGGAAAGCCCGGCGAGAGACAAGGCCGTGAGCGGCAACCACATCCACCGTCGCCATGGAACGCGCTGCCATGCCGCGCCCACCCAGAGTAGGACCAGCGCCATCGGCACGGTGAGAGAGCCCAGCACTGATGCTCGCGTCACGTCGCCTACGATATAAGCCCCGATGAACGCGGGCACGATCGCAAGGGCCCAGCGGTGGTCGAGCGGATCGGGCCAACGAGCGGACAGTGCATTGAAAATTATGCGCGAGGCCATCAAGCAGGGCACGAACCAGAAGATGGTGAAAGGGCCGCGCAGCCAGGAACCGCCAAGCAGGACAGGCAGTAGATCTTGCGGCCACTGGTCGAAAATCGGGCTGTTGCCTTTCGACGGTTCGATGATCGAGTCCGCTATGATCAGCAGTATGAGAAAAGCGGCATAGGGACGCATCTGCGAAACCAACTGCCGGATCGCAAAGCGGGCAGGCGGCTGCGGCCGTGACAAAAAGCCTGACAGCAGAAAAAAGAGCGGCATGTGGAAGCTGTAAACAGCATCCCGCAGCGGGCCGCGCGTCCAGACATGCCCAGCCACTACGGCGATAATGCCGATGCCGCGCGCGACGTCGATCCACTCCAGCCGCCCGCCCCCGCGCACCCATTCGGATGCCGCGGACCGGGACTGGACCTCGTCCCCCCTGTTCTCCATGGCTTCCACGCCCTATAGGAAGCCGCGCGCGCGTCAATCATCCCCTATTATCCGGATACTGCCTCTTGTCCCTGCTCCATGACCGAGTTCTTTTTATTGATGGTGAAGCCATCATCATCGACAAGCCTGCTGGCCTGCCAGTGGATGCGCCGCGCGACGGGTCGCTGAGCCTGGAAAACCATCTTTCCTCGCTGACCTTCGGATTCCAGCGCTGGCCGCTGCCGGTGCATCGACTAGACCGTGATACCAGCGGTTGCCTCCTCCTCGCGCGCAATCCCAAGGCGCATAAGCGCTACGCTGCAGCGTTCGAGGCCGGGACGGTCCAGAAACGCTATGTCGCAGTGGTAGAGGGCGTGCCGGAACTGGACAGCGGGACGATTGAATTGTCGCTCAAGAAAGTGAGCAGCGCAGCTAAGGGTTGGCGCATGATCGCGGCGAAGGATGGCAAGTCAGCCGTCACTGAATGGCGCAAACTGGCCGAAAATGATGGCCGCGCCCTTATCATCTTCACCCCGCGCACAGGCCGGACGCATCAGATCCGCGCTCATACCCTCCATGGTCTGGGCTTTGGCATCGCGGGAGACCCGGTTTATGGCACCGGCCATGGACCGATGCTGCTGCACAGCCGTTTTCTGAGCATCCCTCGTACCGGCAAGGCGCCGGCGGAGGCGACCGCTCCCCTGCCCGCCACCTTCACCGCGGCGGGGTTCGGTCCGGAGTATCTGGACGATGCCGGACTTTGATATTCCCGAAGACGCGCTGGAAGAGCGTTTCATCACAGCGGGCGGTCCAGGCGGCCAGAATGTCAACAAGGTCGCCACGGCAGTGCAATTGCGTGTGGACCTCTACAAACTAGGGCTGCCAGTCCATGCCTTTCGCAAGATGAAGGAATTGGCGGGATCGCGGCTGACCTCCGGCGGAGAAGTCGTGATCCAGGCATCCCGTTTCCGTACGCAGGAAGCTAATCGCCAGGACGCGCGAGAGCGGCTAGTCGACATGATCGCTCAGGCGCATCAGCGCGACGCCCGGCGGATCGCGACCAAGCCGGGAAAGGCCGCCAAGGCACGAAGGGTTGACGCGAAAAAGGCCCGAAGTTCAGTCAAACAGGGGCGCGGCAAAGTTCGTATGGATTAAAAGCAACCCCAGCCTCTCTAGAACTTGGTCAGGATGACGGCCGCAGCTGGGGGTTTCCGAAGATGAGGTGGATGTAGCATGTTCGACTTCTATCCCGCCGAGCAGGGCAGCAAGGTGGAACTCTACCAAGACCTTCTCTCCGCCGCTGAAGCCGTGACCAGGGGCGAGCCGGACATCATCGCCAATATGGCCAATGTCGCTGCGCTGATCTGGCAATTTCTGCCGGACCTGAATTGGGCAGGCTTTTACCGCATGGTGGCCGATGAACTGGTGCTTGGCCCGTTCCAGGGCAAGCCTGCCTGCATCCGCATCGCGTTGGGGAAAGGCGTATGCGGCACCGCCGCCGCCACAGCTCAGACCCAACTGGTGAAGGACGTTCACAGCTTTCCCGGCCACATCGCCTGCGACGCCGCCAGCGCTTCGGAAATCGTGGTGCCGGTCATTGTGAAGGACCGCGTTATGGCAGTTCTCGATCTGGATAGCCCATCCCTCGGACGCTTCGATGCTGTCGATCAGCAAGGCTTGGAGGCGCTGATCGCTAGGATCGGCACGCGGATCGCTTGACTCGCGCTGCCTCGTTTCGGGACAAAGCAGCCGCCCTCAACGCGTGGATCGGCGGGGTTCACCATGCTAAACAAGCCATTAACATTGCGGCCGGGTGATCGGCGTGAGGCAAGCAACGGGAGGTTTTGGCATGCGGATCTGGAGCATCATGCTGGCGAGCGCGAGCATAGCGGTCGGCGCATCGGCCCCTGCATCAGCAGGCGAAGCCGTTTTGGCGGGCGCCGCACTGCCCGTGATGGGGAAGAGCTTCACCTCTCCCGGAGTCCGGCATGGCGGCATCCGTGGGGGATCGGCCGTGCACCGCTGGGGTCCGCGCTTTCAAGGGCGCTGGTTCGCGGGCTGGCATGCGCCGGGCGGCTGGACTGCTTACCGTCGGCCAGTCGTGGGCTACGTCTTGCCAAGCTATTGGATCAACCCTTCCTACCGCATCGGTAACTATGGCGGCTATGGCCTGCCCGCTCCGGTGGATGGTTATGGCTGGTCCCGCTATTATGATGACGCAGTGATGGTCGATCGGCACGGAAGAGTGCGGGATCATCGCAGTGATGTCGATTGGGATGCCCATGATGGCGGCGACTTACCGCGCGGGGCACCCTATGACGACGACGTGACCGCACATGATGGCCCGCCACCGCCCCATGAATATGAGGGCCGCTGGACCGGGACCTGGACGGACGACAAAGGCCGGACGGTCAGCGGGGAATATGAAGGCCGCTTCGAAGGCGAAGCGCGGAGTAATTATGGCGTCGAATATAATGCTCCACCCTATGCGGCTTCGCCCGCCGTCGTGCATCATAGCGGTCCCGGCCAGCCGGTCGTGACTACCACTCAGGCGCCGGGCTATATCGCAGGCGGCTATTATTATCCCGGCGCGACGACGACCACCGTCGTGGTTACCCCGACGATAACGGAAACCAGCTATGTGACCGACGTCTCCTCGCACCGGCGTCATGGAGCCAAGCGACAGTGCAACTGCAAATAGCTCTGCTCGTTTAAGCCTGTCCGCACCCCATGGCAGGACAGGAGGAAACGGCATGATCCATCATGTGTCAGTCGGCACCAACGACGTCGATCGCGCGAGGGCCTTTTACGATCCGCTAATGGCGCTGCTCGGTTACCGCAACGTTCGCGATTATCCCCATTCGCTGGACTATGGCGTTACCGATGTGGTGTTCAGCGTCGAGACGCCGGTGAACGGGAACGGGCCTCTGCCGGCAACGGGGTCCACATATGCTTCGAAGCGGCGGATCGGGAAACAGTCCGGGAATTTTATCGCCTGGCTTTAAAACTGGGCGGGACTGACGAAGGAGCGCCGGGAACGCGCCCTAACTATGACGCCTACTATTATGGCGCGTTCGTCCGCGATCCGGATGGCAACAAGATTGAGGCGGTCACTTTCGTGGCGAAGTAAGCTCAGCATGACGCGAGACATCGCAGTCCATTCCTAGCAGGACTAAGCTGACCGAGTTTATTTCCGGAAAATCCCCGCGAGCTCGATCGGCAGTGGCGGCTCGTCCCGCGGCAAGACGACGCGGATGGCCTGCGCCTGCTCCTGCGGATCGAAGCGGACCCAACCGCTGCGGCTCAACTTTTCGAGCGGGCGGTAGCGGACCTTATATTGCATCCGCTGCGACCCCTCGACCCAATAGCCAAGATAGACATAGGGCAACCCCGCCTTCGCCGCGCGCAGGATATGATCCATGATGATGAAGTTGCCGAGCCCCTTGCGATGCTCCAGCTCGGTATCGAAGAAGCTGTAGATCATCGAAAGCCCGTCGCCCTGCCGATCGGTCAGGCATGCGCCTATCAGCTTGCCGGGCCGGCCGTTTTCGCCCGGCTCGCGATATTCGACGACATGGCTCTCCACCGGGGTCTGCTCGACCATGTCGGCGAAATCCATCTCATCCATCTCGGTCATACCGCCGCCCGGATGGCGGGCGCGCAGATAGCGCTGGAGCAGTTCGAACTGCTCCTCGGTGGACCAGGGCTTGCACGCGGTAACGATGAGATCGCTGTTGCGGCGGATGAGCTTGCGCTGTGTCGCGTTCGGCGTGAATTCACCAGCGACGACCCGGACTGATACACAGGCAGAGCAGTCCGCGCAGCTCGGACGATAGGCCACATTCTGGCTACGACGAAAACCGATGCGGCCGAGCGCGTCGTTCAGTTCCGACGCATTGTCGCCGTTCAACTCGGTGAACACCTTCCGCTCACTCCGGCCCGGCAGATAAGGGCACGGGCTGGGGTTTGTCACAAAGAAGCGCGGGAAACGAAATGGTGCGCTCACGCCACGGTCTCCGTCAAAACGCTGCGCGAAACTTGAGTCATGGACAGACTATGACGCCCGCAGCCTTCCATGAAAAGGTCATTTACCACGAAAAAAATGCGTACTCCCGACGAGGCTCGCGATCAGGCGACCTCGATCGGGGCGACCTCATAACCTGCCTCACGAAGGGCGGCGATCAGGCGATCAAGATGATCGCCATCGCGAGTCTCGCACTCGACGTCGAGGCTCAAGCCCTTGGCCGGGAGGTTGGTGAAGATGCGCTGGTGTGACAGCTCCAGGATGTTCACCGCTTCCTGGTCGAAGATGCGCGCGACGTGGAAAAGTGCCCCCGGCCGATCCTGAAGGATGATGCGCAGCCGCGCCAGACGGCCTGAGCGCGCCAAGTCACGCAGTAGCACGTTCGCCAGCAGGCGCGTATCGATATTGCCGCCGGTCAACACGAGGCCGACATTGCGGTCCACGAACATATCCTTATGCGTGATCAGCGCCGCGAGGCCAGCGGCTCCCGCACCTTCCACCACCGTCTTTTCGATCTGGAGCAGCAGGCTGACCGCTTCCTCCAAATGACGCTCGCTGACCAGCAGTACGTCATCCGCCAGACGTTCGACGAAGCGGCGGGTGAGTTCGCCCGGCTCCTTCACCGCGATGCCTTCGGCGAGCGTGTCGCCGTCACAGGCGAGCTTCGCGCCCTTGATATGGCTGTACATCGACGGATAAAGCTCCGCCTGCACGCCATAAACCTTGATATCCGGCTTCATCGCCTTGGCAGCTGTTGCCATGCCGGAAAAGAGCCCGCCGCCGCCGATCGGGATGATCAGCGTATCGATCTCCGGCGCATCCTCCAGCATTTCCAGCGCAACAGTCCCCTGCCCCGCCATGATGTCAGGCTCGTCAAAGGGATGGACGAAGGTCAGCCCATGTTCCTTGGCAAGCTGGCGCGCATAGGTGCTGGCGTCGTCGAACTTCTCGCCGTGCAGCACCACGGTCGCGCCATGCCCTTGCGTCTGCGTGACCTTCACCGTCGGGGTGGTCACCGGCATGACGATCGTCACCGGCACGCCCAGTCGACGACCATGATAGGCAAGGCCCTGCGCATGATTGCCGGCTGAAGCAGCGATTACGCCCTTCTCCTTCGCCGCCTTCTCCAACTGAAGCAGGCGATTGAGCGCCCCGCGCTCCTTATAGGCGGCGGTGAACTGAAGATTTTCGAACTTCAGGAAAACCTTGCAACCAAACATCTCGGACAGCGTCTGGCTGACCAAAGTCGGCGTATGAACGACCGCGCCCGAAATCCGCACGCGCGCCGCCAATATGTCATCGACGGTAACGGGGAGCGGCATCGCGCTTTCAATCTTGCTCAAGGTGTTCATGGGGTCGCCCCTAGCTTAATTTTGCTGCGGAAGGAACTGGCCCTCATCGAAAACTCGCCCTATGGCAAAAGGCTACGCGGCTAACTGTACGAGGCATATGGCTAATATCGCGTTTATCGGTCTGGGCATCATGGGCGGCCCGATCGCCGGGCATCTCGCGAAGGCCGGGCACAAGCTGACCGTCTATAATCGCTCCATCGGCAAGGCGAAGCGCTGGGCGGAAGCCTATGGTGGCGCGGTCGCGGTGAGTCCCGCTAAAGCGGCCGAGGATGCCGAGATCGTCATCAGCTGCGTGGGCACGGACGATGATCTGTCACAGGTCACGGTAGGCCGCGAAGGCGCATTCCGTACGATGAAGCCGGGCGGCTTGTTCGTCGATCATACTACCGTGTCGGCGCGGATCGCACGGCAGTTGTTCGTGGAAGGCGAGAGCCGGGGCCTGCACTGCGTCGATGCACCGGTGTCGGGTGGCCAGGCAGGCGCGGAAAACGGAAGGCTCTCCATCATGTGCGGCGGCACGAAACCGGCAGTCGAAGCAGCGAAGATCGTCATGCAATCCTATGCCGCGCGTATTGTCCATGTCGGCGGCGCCGGATCGGGCCAGACCACCAAGATGGTGAACCAGATATGCATCGCCGGCGTTATCCAGGGCTTGTCGGAGGCGCTGCGCTTCGCCCAGGCGGCGGAGTTGGACCTCGACAAGGTGTTCGAGGCCGTTTCGGGCGGGGCGGCGCAAAGCTGGCAGATGGACAACCGTTGGAAGACGATGGCCGAGGATAGTTTCGATTTCGGTTTCGCGATCGATTGGATGCGCAAAGATCTGGGTCTGGCTCTGGAGGAAGCGCGCGCTAACGGCGCGACGCTGCCGGTCACAGCACTGGTCGATCAATTTTACGCCGATGTGCAGGCGATGGGCGGCAACCGTCAGGATACAAGCGCGCTTGTGCGGCGGATCACACGGGCATGAAGCGAGCTTTGTTGGCGGCGGTCGCCGCGCTTGTGTTGCCAGCGGCCGCCTTTGCGTCGGGCGTCATCGACAATGTGAACGGCATCGCTCTGGACTCGACCGGCAAGGTCGTTCGCTTTCGGGCACTGATTATCGATGACGAGGGCAAGGTCGAAAGGCTGCTACCCGGCCGCTATGAAGCCCCGCCCCCCAAGAAGAAGCTGAAAAAGGGCGAGTCTTGGCCCAAGGGTCCCGACTTTCAACTGGACGGCGGCGGCAAGACGCTGATCCCCGGCTTCATCGATTCGCATGTCCATGTGATGGCGCTGGGCCTCTCCCAGATCACGCTCGACCTGTCCACGGCGCGCTCATTGGCCGAAGCACAGGCCCGGATACGGGAATATGTAGCGGCCAATCCGGGACGTAAGTGGATCATCGGGACGGGCTGGAACCAGGATCTTTGGGGCCTCGGCCGCTTCCCCACCGCTGCCGAACTGGATGCAGTCGCGAGCGACGTGCCGGTGTGGCTGGAGCGCGTAGATGGCCATGCGGGCTGGGCCAACTCAGTGGCGATGCGCGCGGCCAACGTGACCGCCGCGAGCAAAGCGCCCCCAGGGGGCCGGATCGAGATGGCGGGCGGGAAGCCCTCCGGCGTCTTTATCGATAAGGCGATGGACCTCATCCAGCGGGCAGTTCCCGCGCCTGCGCCTAAAGACCGGGACATCGCGCTCGAGAAGGCACAGCAGCAATTGCTGGCGAACGGCGTCACCGCCATCGCCGACATGGGAACCAATATTGAGGATTGGCAGGCTTTCCGGCGATCGGCTGACCGGGGTGCATTGCGCGTCCGGATCATCTCCTATGCGCTTGGCCTCGACAATATGGTGCTGATCGCCGGACCAGAGCCGACACCCTGGCTGTATGACGACCATCTACGGATGGGCGGGCTGAAGCTCGGGCTCGACGGCGCTCTGGGATCGCGCGGGGCATGGCTGAAGACGGATTATGCCGATGCCGCCGGGCAACGTGGCTATCCGCTGATCCCCGCCACCCAGTTGCGCAATGTCATGAGCCGTGCGGCGATGGACAATTTCCAGATCGCCGTCGATGCCACAGGGGACGCGGCGAACAGCGAATTGCTCGACGCGATCACGGAACTCAGCGAGACCTACAAAGGTGATCGGCGCTGGAGAATCGAACATGCGGAGATCGTCGATCCCATCGACCTGCCCCGCTTTGGGCAGAACGCCGTCGTCGCGTCGATGCAACCTGCCCAGCAGCCATCCGACTGGCGCATGGCAGCGGCGCGGGTCGGCGAAGCACGGCTGAAGGGCGCCTATGCGTGGAAGGCCATGACAGACAATCGCATCCCTCTTGCGTTCGGATCGGGCGCACCGGGCCAGAGCGTCAATCCCTTCACCGGCATGGCCGTCGCGATGAGCCGGGAGGATGCGGCAGGCGAACCGGCTGGCGGATGGATGCCGCAGCAGCGCGTCAGCTTCGAAACCGCGCTCAACGCCTATACGCGCCAGGCGGCTTATGCGGCGTTTGCCGAGAAGCGATTCGGTAGCCTATTGCCGGGACAACGCGCGGACTTCCTGCTGATCGACCGGGATATCTCTCTTGCCCGCCCGGCGGACATACGCGCCGCCCAGGTGCTGGAAACCTGGATCGGCGGAAAGCGCGTCTATATGAAGGGCGTCAAACCCTAAAGCACGTCGCCCGAGGCATTGAACGCGTCCTCGATCGTCTCGGGCAGAGGCGGCAGCACCGGCTTGTCGCACCCTTCCGCCTTCATATGCGCACGCAGCGCGTCCATGCGGCCCAGGTTCCACCGGGCCAGCGGCACACCCAGCGGACGGAACTCGGCGCGGTCGAACAGTTCGACCACATAATGCTCGCAAAGCTCATCGACCTGATTCAGCGTGAGCATACCAAGGTTCATGACCATTGGCCGTCCCGGCACGCCATCGCGCCCGCGCACCAGATCGGTAACGTAAAGTCCGCCGCGCGGATCGACGAGCACGACATCGGCCTTGGAAGCGTCGATCATGCGATGGCTGGCGGCATAGGGCGCAACGAAAACATGCGTGCGCCAGACGAGAAACGCACTCATGACTAGAGTGATCACCACGCCAAGATAGAGCGACCGCATCGCCGCCGGACGGAAGCGCGCCCATCCCAGCCCTGCCAGCAGGCAGAAGGGACCGATAAAACCATGGGCGTAGCGAAAGCCCCAGCCATAGCCCTGCGCCAGAGCCAATGCACAACCCGCGAAACAGCCGAGCGCCAGCGGCAGGGCGATTTCCTGCCCCCTTAAAGCACTGCGCCAGCGCATCGCGAAGACGCCGAGCGTCGCCAACGGCACCATCAGGATATTGTTCCAGGCGACGAAGCGGCTGAGGTTGACCAGCGGCTGCCATCGATCGCCCAGCCGCTCGAACAGGCTGCCGACTTTGTCCGCAACGCCCGCCGACGGACGGACATCGGCGGCCGGGCCAAGCGATTGCACCAGAAATCCGGGCCACAGCTTGGCCCATACAATCACGATGGCGGCGAGGACGACGATATGGAACGCCGCAGCCGTCCAGCGCCGGGCAAGCAGCATCCAAAGGATGAAAGGCGCAATGAAGATCGGGGGGAAGTGCCATTGATGCAGCCCAGCCGCCAACACCGCCACGGCCCCGGCGCTGACATGACCAATGACTCCGCCGCGCAGGACCAGCGCCAGCCAGATCATGTTGAGTGCGAAATGCCCGGTCATGGCATAGGGGGTCATCGCCGTGACCCAAAGCTGTGCGGAAGACAGGCCCAGCAGCATCGTTACCCATACCGCGTCGCGCCGAGTGGGAAAAAGATGCAGCGCCACGCGCCACAGCGCGAACAGGCCAGCCATCAGCAGCGCGGGGCCCGCCAGGTTTGGATCTCCCAACTGCCAGAAAAGCGCCTGGATCGCGCTGTTCACTGGCAGATATGCGGCCGTCCAGTAATCAGCCGCGCCGAAGGGCGAGAAAAACTCTGGCATGATCGCGCGGCGATAGGCTTCCCACTCCGCCGGAATGGGCCGGGCGAACAGACCTTCGCGCATATAAGCGGCGGCAAAGCGGGCGACCTCTTCATCCCGCGAGATCGAATAATTCTGAAACAGCCAATAATGCCCGGCCCAGGCGATCAGCCCGAACGAAAGGATCAGCGGCACGATAACCCGGGCGCGTGGCGCGGGCAGGCGCAGGCCCATCCCTTCGGCAAAAGGCGCAGCGAGCGTCAACAGCAGAAGCCCGCCCAAAAGCGCGGGGAAATCCTGATCCAGAAAAAGGATGACGGCAAGGCTGATGCCCTGACGATAGGTAACGTGCCACAAGAATGTCGCGCCCAGCCATAATGTCAGGCCGATTGCGCCCGCCAGCAACAGACGGCGGGCATCGACAGGCCGGGCGGGCGGAACGTACATTCAGCCTTCCTGCGACAGCAGCGCCTGATTGACGAAAATGCCGTCCATCTCGACCAGCAGCGGGAAATGCCCTTTATTGTTCGCGAAAAAGGCGGAGGGCAGGAAATTCCTGTCGCGCAGCCAATCGATCATCGCGCGATAGCCGGTGCCGCCTTCGTAGATGGGACGCACGCCAAGTTCGGTCTGCACCCCGGCCATTTCTTGTAGAGCCTGCGCGGCCCCATTGCAGACTGACAGGTCGTGGCCCTGCGTATCCATCTTCAGGAACGGCCGTGCAAAGCTGTATGCTTCGCGCAGCTCGGGAAGAAGGCCGTCGATGCGGCGGCATTGCATCTCCACAGTGCGGGTCACGCGGTTCCGATCTGCGAAGATCGCATCCTGTTCCTGCGCAGGTTTCTTAAGCGAACTGAACTGATCAGCCGCCATGATGTTGAAGCTCGCCGTGCCATCGAAATCGGACAGAGCGACATTGAAAACGTGCCATTTTGCATCGGATGCCGCGCGGCGACACAGTTGGGCGAAAATGTCGGGATTGGGTTCAAACGACAGGATCGTGCCCGAAAAACCGGCGTCCTTGCGCAGCATCGTGGCATACTGCCCACGGTTCGCGCCCACATCGAACACGCAATCGACGGCAAACGCGGTCAGAAAGCGGCGCAACGCCTGAATTTCCGGATATTGATGCACTCGCCCGGCAAGAGCGAGGCGAGCCGCCAGCACACGGTCGGTTACCTCGCGGACATAGCGATTCACGCGCGTGCAGCCAGTACGGAACGATAGACGCCCATCGTAGCCAAGCCCATGTCCTTCCAACTGCCCATGCTGTCTCCATAAGCGCGCGCTGCTGCGCCTGCCGTCTGCCTGATGGCGGGGCTTTCGAGGAGCCGCAAGAGGGCTTGGGCAAGGAACTCCGCATTTCCAGCGGGCGTGCGGATCGCGACATCGTCGCGCAGCGCGGCGAACATGCCGACGTCCGATGTCACCATCGCCTTGCCATGGTGAAGCGCCGAGAGAAAAGCGCCGCTTGAATCGATCTGGCGATAGGGGAAGATGATGGCGTCCGCCTTCACCATATGCGCGTCAAGCCGCGGTTCGGTGAGGAAGCCCAGATCAGTGACCAGCCGATCGGCAAAACCCGCTGTCCGGACCCTCTCCAGCACGGGAGTGATATCCATGAAGGGCTTCCCCGCTATCGCCAGTTCAAACTGGCGCCCCGCCTGCCACAAGGACAAGCATGCTTCGATCAAAACATCGATGCCCTTATAGGGCCTGATCGTACCGAAGAAGAGAAAGCGCGGCGCTGTCGGCTGAGGAACCGCCGCGATATCTGCGGGTGTCGCTGGCGCCAACTGCATCGGAGGGTGCGGCGTCACATGGATGCGGCGAGGATCGATGCTTTGGGCCTCCAGCGCACGGCGCGTTGTATCGCCATGGACGATGAGCGCATCGAAAAAATCCAGCAGCGCGCGATAACCGCTCCCCTGCACACCCGCGTCCGCATGATAGGCGTCGGCATTATGGACCGTGTGGACCAGCGCCGTCCGTCCTTTCAACCGGCGCAGCAGCAGGCGGTCGGCTGGCGCGAGAGGGAGCCACTGAAAATGGGCCACCTGTGCGCTTGCCAGTTCCTTTAGACCTCCCAATGCGCAGGCGGCCACATATTCCGCAGCCTTGAGCAGCCGGAAGGCCCGCCCCTCGCCCAGCCGCGCGCGCAGCGCTTCGCTGCGCCGGAAGAAGTGAGGACTATAATGATAGCCGCAGGGCGCAACGGCGTCAGTCGGCCGCATGGGGCGAGCGAGCAGCCTCACATCCGCGCCTTCGTCTCCCAAGGCTGCGCACAGGCTGTCATCGTAGCGACCCGTGAACAGCGACGGATCGACCATCGCTACCTTCATGGCCGCGCTCCCTGAAGCAGGCGGCGGAGCGAAAGCGCATGAAGCGCCGAGACGGTCAGCAACGTCAGCGCGTAAAGCGACAGGAAGCCAAGGTCGAACCGATCGCCTAGCAGAGCCGCCAAGGGAACACTGAGCAATGATCCGGCGAGGAATGGCAAGGAGCGCTTCAGCAGGTCGGCGAAGCGTCCCAAGGCAGCCTGGATATAGACCGACACGCAGATGACCGTGAGCGCCAGCAGCGCCCCATCGATTATCAACAACTCCGTAATATCGATAGCGGCACGCCCGGCAAATAGCTTGGTAAAGAGCCACTGCCCCACCAGCAGCAAAGCGCCCGAGGCGATCAGGGCAAAGAGGAAGGCTGCCCCCAGCGCGCGGACCAGCAACTGGCGCAGCCGTGCGGCGTCGCCAGCATGGAAAGCGCGCGTGATGCGAGGCAGTGCGGCTTCGACAGTCGCACGGACGGCCATGGATAGTGCGCGCGACATCTTGAAGAAGAAGTCGAACAGCAACATCGGCCGCGCATCCTGCGTCGCCAGCGCAATGGTGAAATAGAGCGCGTTATAGCCAACGATTTCCGAGATGGTGAACAGCGCCGAAGCGCCGATATCGTGCAAATAATGCGCGCGGACATGCACGCCGCCTCGGCGAAACGCCAGCCAATGCCGCGCCGTCATGCCAAGCCGCTTGTGAACGAGCGTGATCGCATAGCCGATGACAGTCAGGCTGATGGCCAGTTGCAGCAAAACCGAGAGGCGCGGATCAAGCCCGTTGAGGATGAGCAGCAGCAGGGCGATGGTCATCAATCGCCGCAGGCAATCCAGCGCTTCCCACAGGAAATTGCCGTCCACCGCAGCCAGCGCGCGCTTGGCGAGCAGGGCGGGCAGGTTCACGCAGGCCGACAGGAAGAAAAGGATGAAGAGCAGCGGCATCGTCGTACCCACAGCCCCGGCCACGAGCGCGACCAGCAGGATCACCAACCCGCCGAAGATCAGCATTCCCAGGAAAAGAAATAGGACGCCCATCTCTTCCGGTTGGAAGCCACCCGCTCCCTCATCCTTGTGGCCGAGCCAGTGACGCCGCAGCCGGGCGTAGATAATGCTGGTGAGGCCAAACTCGGCCGAAATAGTGAAATTGCCGAAAGCGACGAGCAGCAGGAACGCCTGAAACTCGCGCAAAGGCAGGGCGCGCACGAACACGTAGGTGACAGCAAAGCCCCAGATCAGCGTCAACCCGACATTGGCCAGCTTAATAAGGGCAAGGAAGCGGGCGGACCCTTCCATCCGGGCCACCGCCCTCCCGAGCGCGGCGCTCACCGCGCGGCGGCTCCTACCGGCTTGCGGGCGCGGAACAGGCGGTCGTCGAGCGCGTAAAAGTGCCGCGTATCCGGATCGACACCGCTGGCGTCGATTTCCTCCAGCTCAAACCCCGCCGCGCGAATCCGGTCGGCGAAGTCCGGCCCATATTGGCGGACATGATCCCACTGACCGAAGCGGCGCTCCCGCTCACGCGGCGGAATATCGAAACTGCCGTCCTCGGTAGGCTTGGCCCACAGCGGCACGATCAGCCAGGCTTCACCGCCGGGCTTCAGCGCCCGGTGAATATTGCGCAAAACGGCATGATCGTCCGGCACATGCTCCATGACATGGCTGGCATAGAAGAGGTCGTACCGTTCTTCGTCAGCCAGCGCCATCAGATCGACGCGCCGCATGCCCTGTACGCTGTAACGGTCCGGATCAAGATCGGCAGGCGTGTAATCGGCGGCAGTGGAGAAGCGGCGCACTAGGCTGCCTTCATTCGGGGCCATGTGCAGGATCGCGCCCTCCGCCGGCACCTGCAGCACCTTACCCTCAATGAGATGGTTCATCAGCCGCTCGCGGGGGGACGCGCCGCAATTGGGGCAGCCCCATTCGGCATTGTCGCCATAACGGAAAAAGCCCACCACGCCCCGCCCGCAGGCAGGACATGCACGGTTCGCACGCGCGCCGATCGCCTTGCGCAGCGCGAGCATGGTTCGGGTCAGATGCTTGCCGGCGGCTTTCGCCACCCGCTGGAAAGTAATCACGCCTTGGCTCCGATCAGCATTGGGGAGGCCTATACAATATGCCCCGCTTTTGGCGAGGGGGATCAGCGCGACTTGGCCGGATTCCAGACGGTGACTGTGCGGCCGCTCATCGCCTTGAACACACCCTGGAGAGTAGCAGCATAGGCAATGAGGATATCCACCACAGCGGCTACCGGGCCACCCTTCGACCGCAGACCCAGCGCCAGCAGGATAAGGGCCAGCGTCACTCCCACCATCGCTAACAGCGGCGCGATACGCAGCGCCAGCGCGAAGGCCGCCATGACGCCGGTCAGGATGAACAGCCCGCCAAACCACCGCACGATTTTGCGCGAAGCATATTTGAAGCGATCGATGGCACTCATTCGCCGCAATTGTGGGCGCAAATGGCCGTGGGTGTGCCAGGCACGCGCCGCAATCCGAACCTTGCGCCGATATTCATCACCGCGCGCCGCAACCAGCCGTTCGCGGGCAATGACGTCCTTCGCCTTCACCAATCGCTTGCCCGCGAATATCACCGCCATGGAAACAGTAAGGTCATCAAGGACGCTGTCGGGAAAATCAGGGTAAAGCGCGCGCCGGATGGAAAAAATAGAGCCATCCGCCCCAAGCACATTGCCCGTCCGCGATTCCTCGTCCTTCAACCGCTCCTCAATGCGCCAATAGAGCGAACCGACTGACGCCGTCGCGCTCTTCCCCTCCCCCAGATAGTGGAGCGAGCCCAGCACGCCGCCAACCTGCGGGTCAGCATAGCGGGCAAGAAGATTGTCGATGGCCTCAGCATCCAGCAGGACATTGGCGTCGGTGAAAATCAGCACATCACCCCGCGCCCGCACCGCCAACCGCTTCATGCCATGGGCCTTGCCGCTGCGCCCAGGACCTTGGACCAGCGTCACCAAGTCGCCCTGCGCAGCAATCAGCGCAGCGGTGTCGTCGGAGGAGCCGTCATCGAAGGCGAGTATCTGAAGCTGCGGGTGACGTCGTTTCAGCATCGCTAGATTGGCGAGCTTCTCAGGCATCGCCACCGCCTCATTATAGGCGCAGAAAAGAAGCGATGCCGATGGCGGTTGCCCTTGCCCCGGCTGCTCCGGCCGGGTCGTCAGCATGCGCAGGATCAGGGGATAAAAAAGGAACGGCCACAGCACCGCTCCCAGGGAAAGCATGACGACCAACGTCAGGAACAGATCAATGCCGCGCATCAATAAGCCTTGTGATGCACAAGCACGCCGATCGTCGCGAAGATGATCCGCAGGTCCCGCCAGATCGACCATTTGGTGACATATTCCAGATCCGACTGAAGCCGGTCGATCAGGTCCTGATGATGGTCCGTCGATCCGCGATGGCCACGCACTTGCGCCAGGCCGGTCATGCCGGGCTTGATGCAGTGACGCTCCCAATAACGATCGTCCACCTCCCAATAGAGGCTGTCGCCTGCCTTGGCGGCTGCGGCATGCGGCCGGGGGCCGACGATGCTCATGTCCCCGCGTAGTACGTTGAAAAGCTGGGGCAATTCGTCAATGCTGGTTCGGCGGAGGAAACGCCCGACGCTGGTTACCCGATCGTCGTCTCGCGCCGTGAGCTTGTCAGCCTTGCGATCGCTTGCGTCGGTCCGCATCGACCGGAATTTGTATATGTTGAACGGACGGGCGTCGCGACCGATCCGGGGCTGCTTGAAAATGATCGGGCCAGGGCTGGTCAGCCTCACCGCCAGAGCTGCGGCAATCAACACCGGAGATATGGCCAGCGTAGCCACAGTAGCAACGATTATGTCGAAGATCCGTTTGATGATGCGGTCACGGAACTGGAACGGTCCACCAGCAACGATGATCGTCGGTTGCCCATCGAACTCGTCAACGCGCGCCGGGGCGAAGCGCAACAGTTCTGGCACGACGATTTCGCCGCGCGCCGACAGGGACTTGAGCGCGACCGACCAATCGCTCATCCGCTCCATGGGACAGGCGACGATCACGCGTTCGGCCATGCCGACCGCCGCCGCAAGTCGCGCAGCCATATCGGCGTCGTGACGTTCCGGACGCAAGTTAGCGGCGTCAGCGTCAATCAACTCCATGTGCGGCCGGGTTTCGATTTCCACGCCATCCATGATGACGGCGGTAAGATGCGGCACCTCCCCCAGCAGCCGCGCGCCGAGGCGGCTAATGGCCAGCCGGACCAGCGCCACGCTGACCGCCGAAAAGCCGAGCCCTGTAACGAAGGTGAGACGGGACAGTTGCTCTGCGATCTTGCCCAGATAAACGATCAGCAGCATCAGGAGCGCTGCTTGCGCCAGGGCGAGCAGGCCGCGGACAATGCCGCGGCGGATATTATCCAGCATATGGATGCCATAAGCGCCGCCCTGCACGGCCAGCAGGATATAGAGCGGCGCGACCATCGCGAACATCACCAGGCCATGCGGCTTGCCTGGCTCACCCAGCAACGCCCCCAACACCAGCCAGTTGGCAAGCAGGAAGGACAGGAACAGCCCCGCCAAATCCCCAAGGAGGCAGAGCAAATATAGCCGCGCTCGAACTATTTCCTTCGAAACTGTCACTTGGCGTCCTGCTTGCCCTTTGCCCGATTGTTCCGTTGGCACCCGCAGGCGTGGGTTGCAAGGGGGGTGCGCGGCATCTTACCCATAGCCGAAGGGGTAATTTAGAGGCCGAACAATCGCCCTAGCGCCTTGTCGAGCATCAGCAACTGCCAAAGCAAACGGCCATGGTCAGCGATGCCCGACTTGTGGTCGACGGCGACTTTGCCAAGCATTTTGGTGTCGAACCAGCCGGTCTTTGCGAGAGCCGACCCCCCTGCAATAGCAGTTGCCTCTCCCACAAGTGGCCCCCGAAACCAGGAACTGATCGGCGTCACGAAACCCATTTTCGGCCGGTAAAGTATGTCCTGCGGCAGATAAGGCTCCATCGCCTTCTTCATCAGATATTTGCCGCTGTTGCCGCGAATACGCTGAGCGACAGGCAGACGAGCGGCGAACTCGACGAGCCGATGATCGAGCAGCGGCTCTCTCGCTTCGAGGCTGACGGCCATGCTCATACGGTCCGTCTTGGTCAGAATGTCACCGGGCAGCCAGATGCGAATATCGGCATATTGCGCGCGATCGAGCGGATCGCGAGCGGGCGCCTGCGCCATGGCGCGGATATAGCGATCCTCGGCGCGATAGGCGCCCAGCCGACTGCGCATGTCCTGGCTGAACAGCCGCTGGCGCAAAGCATGCGGCGTGACGCTCACCGATGCCGCATAAGCTTCGCCCCCTTCCCCGGCTAGCTCCAGAAGAGTCGATTTGGCGCGGAGCGGCCGAGGAGCCCAATCCGCCTTGGGATACCAGCGGCCAAGTGAACCGAACAAAGGCTGGCGAAGGGATGAGGGAATGAGCGCACGGACCCGCTCGCCCTGCATCTGGAAGCGGTGCCGGCGATAACCGGCAAAGGCTTCGTCCGCCCCGTCGCCGGACAGTGCGACGGTAACCTTCTCCCGCGCCAATTCGCACACGCGATAGGTGGGAAGCGCCGACGCGTCCGCAAAGGGCTCGTCGAAATGGAAAGCAAGCGTGTCAATCAGGCCATAATCATCGGGCGACACGATCTTGGCCCGGTGATCCGTTGCGAAGCGGCGCGCGATGCGGTCGGCATAGGCCGTCTCATCCAGGCTTGCGACATCGAAGCCGATGGTGCAGGTCTTGATCGCCTGCGACGAAGCTTCCGCCATCAGCGCCACGACGCTGGAGCTATCGACACCGCCGGAAAGGAAGGCGCCCAGCGGCACGTCTGCGACCATGCGCGACCGCACGGCCTGCCGCATCAGGTCGATCAGCTCCTCCTCCAGCGCTTCAGGCTTCGCTTTGCTGCGCTCGGCAAAGCTCACATCCCAGTAGCGCTGCGGCTGCGGCACCGGCCGGCCTCGCACCAGGCGCAACGTCTCGCCCGCGCCCAGTTTACGCACGCCCGCCACCATGCAGGCGTCGTCGGGCACATAGCCATAGGCCATAAAATCTTCGACAGCCGCCAAATCGGGCGCGCGGCGGAGCAGCGGATGCGCAAGCAGGCTCTTCAATTCCGATCCGAAGATCAGGCTACCATCCGACAACTGCGCGTAATGAAGCGGCTTCACCCCTAGCCGGTCGCGCACAAGCCAAAGCGACTGAGCCCGCGCATCGAACAACGCGAAGGCGAACATGCCGTGGAAGCGCTCGACACAGGCTTCGCCCCACTGGCGGTAGCCGTGCAGGATTACCTCAGTGTCGCTGTGCGTGCGAAAGATATGGCCTTTCGCCTCCAGCTCGGCCCGGACTTCCGCGAAATTGTAGATTTCACCGTTGAAGGTGACGGCCAGGCTGTCATCTTCCGTCAACATCGGCTGAGCGCCGCCGCCAAGGTCGATGATCGAAAGCCGGAGATGGCCAAGGCCCACACCCGGCGCGGTCCAGATGCCGCTGCCGTCCGGGCCGCGATGCGGCATCACGTCCAGCATCACCCGCACGCGGTATGGATCGACCGGCTTAGCCGTTTCAAGATGGAAAATGCCCGCTATCCCGCACATGCGAAAGGGCTTTAGCGGATGCTGAGGCTGCGGTCAGCCAAATCCTTCATGTCGCCAACATCTTGCAAAAAGGCGGCAATGGCTGCGTCGGCGGGCATGCCTCGCTGCTCCTCGACGGAAATCAGGATCGCGCCAGCGCGCTGGTCTCCGCCGAGCAGCCTCGCTTTCATCGTGTCGATCTTGACCTGCGGCGCACTGCCTGTGAGCGGCGCTCCACCGACCTTATAGACGCTGACCACATGGCGGACAACCGGACCGGGCGCGGTGATCTGCTCGCCACGCGCGTCCCTTGGCGCGGGCGCGGGCGACGACCAGCTCCAATGCTGGTCCGGATCGGCAGCACCCTGAGCAAACCCCACCAGTTCACGCCCTTCCTCCTGACGGTCGAAGCTGACGATGGCGAGATCGACCACCTGTCCGGCTGGGTTGCGATAGCGTGCCATGACAAGATGGTCCGCCCCGTCGAAGCGCGGCTTCCACGGATAGCGCGGCTGCTCAGTCGTCCGAGCCCAGCCCTTCACCTCCGGGGGCGTTGGGGCGCCTAAGAGTGGCTCGCTCGCCGCCGCGCTCACGATCAGCCAGAGCGGCGCGGCCATAACCACCCCGAACGCAGCGCCAAATGCGAGGGGAAGTGAGACCGCCCCCCAGGATGAGCCCCTCAATTGCTCCGGGTCGAACCAAGCATCCCCCGGACGCCGATCGAAGAAGGGCCAAGCCGCCGCCATCACCACCGCCATGACGATCGCGAAGAATATCCAGCCATAGAGGACATGGTCGAAGCCCACCGCCGCATCGATGCTCGTCAGATGCGCCACCAGGATCGTGGCAAAGGCGCGCACGCCATTGGCGAGTACCGATAGCATCAGAGCGCCCGTCATGAAGAGGGCACGACGCGGCCAACTGGTGAAACAGACATTGCAGACCAGCACGCCATAGGCGGTCATGGCGATCACGAACTTCGCGCCCGAACATGCCTCCGCCACCCTGAAATATCCGGTCGCTGTGGTGATGAAGATGCCGTCCATATGCGCAGGCACCCCCGACAGGCTCAGGAACATCATGCACAGCCGCGCGGTGATCAGCTGCAAAGGCGCGACGATCTCCTCCCCAATTGGCACCATGAAGAAGGCATAGAAGAGCGGAAAGAGAAGCGCTCGCCCCACTGCCGGCCCCAGCAGGGTCACGACCGCGCCCTGCAACATCAGGATCAACGCGCCATGCCGGAACACCGCGACGCCTGCCGCTGCGCCCAGCAGCCAAGCGAAACCGCCGAGCGCGATCCACAGCAGGCCGGGCGCCCAGGCGATAGGCTCCAACTGCTGCAGGCCGGGCAGGCGCTGCTGCACGAGCCAGGCGATCAGGATCGGGATGAACAGGCAATGGCCGAAGGTAGAGGCGTTCCACCAGATGAAAACCATAGCGATAACATCGCGATGGAAGAGCGACAGGATAAGGAAGCTCAGGCCCCCCAGCGCCGCCAGGTGCCCGCGCCAACCCAGGACAGCGCTACCCGACAGCCGGGCCATGGAAAGCGCGCGTGACGTCACGCCGCCCGCACGCTTGCTTCGCCCCGCTGACCGAACAGCATGGTCGGCAGATCCTTCAGCGTTTCAGACCAGCGATAGCGTTCTTCCATCCTCGCCCGCGCCGCGCGGCCAAGGCGCTGCGCCCGCTCCGGATCGGCCAGCAGAGCGGCAACCTTTTCCACCTCTTCGGCAGGGTCGGCAGCGATCAGGAAATGCTTGCCATTGCTGGCGTCGATCCCCTCGGCCGCCTCTCGCGAAGCCACGACCGGCCGCGCCATGGCCATCGCCTCCAGCACCTTGTTCTGAATGCCCCGCGCGATCCGTAGCGGCGCAACCACCACATCCGCCGCCGCCAACCAACCCCGCACATCGGGCACGGAGCCGGTAACGATCACGCCCGGTAGCGCCTTCAGCGCCTCCACCTGCGGAACCGGGTTCCGCCCGACAATCGCGAAGCAGGCGTCCGGGTGGACCGATCGCACGGCGGGAAGGGTATGATGAGCAAAGCTTTCCACCGCTTCGATATTCGGCCGGTAATCCATCTGGCCGGTGAAGACGATCAAGGGCCCGCTGATCCCCTCAACCGGCTCAAAGGCGGCCGCCGGATCGAAATAATCGAGCGCAACGCCATTTTCGATCGCGATCACGCGACCCGCATCCAGTCCACTGGCACACCGGAACAGCTCCGCCTCGGCTTCGCTCACAAAGGCGCTGAGGTCTGCGCGACGAGCCGTGGCGCGTTCAAACTCGAGCAAGAGCCGCCCTTCGCGCCGGTTGATCCAGGCTATCGGCCCGCCGCTCCCGGCGCCATAGGCCGCATATTTGGCCGAATCCAAATCCACAAAGTCCATCACGAAGCGCACGCCAGGCGGCAGCGCGGGGACGAAATGCGCCATTTGCGCCGAATAGCCCATGACTGCGGCAATCGGACGCTCGCGCATTGTCCGCTTCACCCAGCGGTGCATCTCCCGGCTTTCGAACAAGGACACCAGCATCGGCTGACGCTTCGCCAGTCCGGCAAGCCCAGCGATAGCGCGTGATCTATCGCGCTTCAGCACGCACTGGCTCTTGGTCAGTGCCTGCATATCCGTCGCAAACCCCATGTCACGATCATCATCGGCGAAGGAGCCGACATGGACGGGCGCGATCTCCGCCAGCCGTTTGAGAATATGGTAGGAGCGGATCTTGTCGCCGCGATCCGGGGGAAAGGGGATGCGGTGGCAGAGGAACAATATCTCCCCCGTCATCCGAGCCCCCGCGAAATGAGCGGGCCCAGCAGGTTGGCGACCGGCAAGGGTAGCTTCTTCCACAGATCGACGCGCCGCTGATATTGGGCGCTGCTGGGATTGATGTCCCGCCGTTCTCCGCTCGCTGACCAGCTATGATAGGTGAGCGGCTCGGGATCGAAGCCAAAGCTTTTCTTCCACGCCGCCTGACCGCTGCCCGTCTTGGACCGGCCGAAGTCAAAGAGTTTCATACCCCGCGTCCGGCCATGCCCCATCAGCCGGTAATACATCAGCTCATTCGACCGCAGCCGCCGCGCATCCGCGACGCCGCCGCCCCAGAAGGGCATCACCCGCCCCTGATGATAGAGCGTGAGAACAGCCGATACGGGCCGGTCGCCGTCCAGCACCAGCAATATGTCCGCATCTTCTCCAAAGGCGGACAGCACCTCGCAGAACAGCTGCGCCGGGAAAACGGGGGTGCCAAGATTACGAACGCTCTGCGCATAAACATCATAGTGCGCGCGGACGAGCCGAGCGTCGCGCCCCACCTCGACCCGGAGCGCGAGATTGGCCAGCGCCTTGCGCAATTCGGCCCGATGCTTGCGCGGTATGGCAAGCAGTTCGGCTTCGTCGTCGGCCGCAATCGGGCGGACAAAGCCCAGATGGCTTCCCTCATGCACGGTCCAGCCCTGCCCTGGCAGCGGCCCACCGCGCAGTTCCACCGATCCCACGCCACGGTCACGCGCCAGCCCCTCGGCCGCGCTCGCCAACGCTGCAATGACAGCAGGATCATCCGCTAAAATCCCGCCATCTACAGCGAAGCCCGATGATACCAGCGCCTGCCCGAACAAGCGGCTCCTCATGTGCGTCAGCGGCAACAGACCCGCGATCTGCCCTGAGGACGCGACAGCAGCGAGCATATCGCCGCGATTGCCCGTCCCGCGCGCAATTGCCTTCAACCAAGCCGGTCGGTGGAACGGCGTCGCATCTGCCCTGCCCGCAACGAAGGCGTCGGCGGCCGCCACCTGCGTCGCGTCGTCAAGGTCCAACGGCACCACGCCAAGACCGGTGCTGAGGTTCATGCTGCGCGCTCCGCTTCCCTGGCGATGAGCGCATCGATGCGAGTCCACGCAAAATCACGTGCCAGCCGCCGCAGCTTCTGCGCCATGACGGACAGGTTGGTATAATGACGCAAACGCGAACGAAGCGGCGCACCCCGTACCCGCGGCTGATCCGGATCGATCTCCCACGGATGGAAATAGATGATAGCTGGCCGATCTTCCCGTCCATTCACCTGCCGGATCGCCCAACGGGAAAAACCATAGGGCAGCAGCCTAAAAAACCCGCCCCCGCCAGCCGCCAGCCTGCGCCCGCCAAACTCAGCGGTCGTCACCGGCAGTTCCAGCAAAGATGCGCCCTCCACCGGCCTCCAGGCGAAGCGTGGCGAATCCGGCCAGCCATAATGGTCGTGCCGGATCGGCGCGACGCTGCTCGAATAGAGATAGCCTTCTTCCACCAGCACTTGGTGCGCCCACGGGGTGCGATGATCGATCGAAAAGCTCGGCGCGCGATAGCCGATGACCCGTTCCCCGCTGGCATCCTCCAACAGCCCGCGCGACCGGCGCAAATCCTCCCGAAACGCCTCAGGCGTCAGGGAAAAGACGCGCGCATGGTCATAGCCATGGCTCGCAATCTCATGTCCCGCATCGACGATCCGCCGCATCAGCGCCGGGTAGCGCTCTGCCACCCACCCAAGCGTGAAGAAAGTCGCGCTGACGCCCGTTTCCGCAAACAGCGCCAGCACCTCGTCGGTGTTGCGCTCAACCCGATGGGTCAGCGCATCCCAGCCGTCCCGGCCGATCGTGCGCTCAAAGGCGCCGACATGGAACCAATCCTCCACATCGACCGACAAGGCATTCTGCATCATGACGCGGTCAGCGAACGGTTCAGGCTGCGGCGCTATGCGGCGTATCGCCCATGCGCTGCTCACGCTCGACCCACTCGACCAGCAACGTCAGCACTCGGCGAAGCGCCGTATCCTGTTCACCGACCCGAAACTCCAGCGATGCCAGGCGCTCTTCGATCAGGGTGAAGCAGTCCTTCAGCGCTTCTGGATCGACGGACGTGATCGTGGCCTGCTCGATGCGGAGCGACTCCACCTCCGCTCGCAACGCCGCGATCTCATCCATCAAGCTGCTCGACGGCTCCGGTTGGCGCGCCCGCAGCGCGTCCAGTTCCGCGCGCAACGTATCCCGAGCAGGCGCAGACTGCGCCGCCGCAGGAGCAGGCACTTCCTCTGCACGATCCAGGACCGACGGTGGGACTGCCTGCAATGTCGCGTCGCTGTCAGCGCCCATATCCTCGATCACCGCCTGCACCGCATCGGCGTTGATTTCGGACAGCTGGTCCAGCGCACCCAGCAGCAGGACACGGCTGGCGAGCACATTGACTCGGCGCGGTACGCCGCCCGTCGCCGCGTAGATTGCGGCGAAGGCGTCAGCTGTGAAATGGGGATCGCCATTCCAACCCACGATCGACAGTCGGTGCAGGATATAAGGTTCGATTTCGCTCCGCTGCATCGGGTCAAGATGATGCGTGGCTATGACGCGCTGCCGCAGCTGCTCTAGTTGGGCGGACTTCAACAAGTCGCGAAATTCGGGCTGGCCCAGCAGGAAGATCTGCAACAGCGATTGTCCGCCCAACTGGAAGTTGGACAGCATCCGCAGTTCCTCGATCGCCGAAACCGAAAGATTTTGCGCCTCGTCTACGATCAGCAGCGACCGGCGGCCAGCGCGTGCCTGACCATGCAGGAACGCCTCGATCTGACGAAGGATCTGCGCTTTGGGCATGTCGTCGGTAGGCAGTCCGAAGCTCTGCGCCGTCAACCGCAGCATGTCGTCGCCGCCCACTTGGGTGGACACGATCTTGACCGCGGTCAGCCGCGCCGGATCGATCGTCGCCATCAAATGCCCGACCAGCGTCGTCTTGCCCGCCCCGATGTCGCCAGTGATGACGATGAAACCTTCCCCTTGGGCGAGGCCGTATCCCAGATAGGACAGCGCTTTGCGATGCGTGGCGCTTTCGAAATAGAAGTGCGGATCGGGCGTCAGCTGGAAGGGGCGGCCCTCAAATCCGTAAAACTGATCGTACATCTCTCGTCTCCACCCCGACGGGATTAGAAGCTGTACCGCAGGCCGACTTGGCCCATGGCGTTGATAACCGCATCCAGTTCATCCGCCTTGGCGCTGTCGAACCCAAGCGAAGCGGATGCCTGAAGATTGCGGTTGATGAGGCGGTTGTAGCTGGTGAAAGCGCCCATGTTCAGCACGTCCAGCCGCGCGCCGCTCGCGTCGAAATAACTGGCGTAGATCGCACTATCCAGGCTCGACCGGCTGTCGATGACATAGCTAAGCGACGCGGTGCCGTACCAATTCTGGTCCTTCGATCCGCGCACCAGGATCGTCTCTCCCGAAGGCGTCACGAACTTGCGCTGCGAATAGCCGAGGCCCACGCCCAGCCCCCACGGTCCCCGCTGCGCCGAATATTGTGCCGCGATACCCCTGTAGCGGAAGTTGGCGGCGGTGATCCCCGACAGCGCGTCGTTGAAGCATTGCCCGCCCCCGGTCTGGGAGAAAGCGCAGCCGGTGAAATCGCCGGTGAAGGGGTTACGCACGACATTCAGGCTGCTGCCTGAAACGGCCGCCACGTTGGAGGTGATGATCCGGCCGAAGCTGTCGATGCCGTCGAACACCACCAACGCAAAGGACTGGTTACGCCCCTGCCAGACGAAGCTGCCGCTATAGCTCATGCCGCCATAGCGCTCTCCGACCCGCGCCTCGAGCGAGGTGCGGCGGTTCGGACGCCAGAGGACGCCTACATCCCATATGATGTCGTCGAAATCATAGATGAGCGCATGGGGCGAATTGTCATCGGTGACATAGCGGCCGTTGCGGACCACGGGCTGGCCATTGCTGTCCAGAAGCGGCGAACGCTGGCTGATCTTGATCCGCTCATAACCCACGCCCCCTGCAAGGGCGACAGTAGGCGAGACGGGCAGCGTCGCATCGACGCGGCCCCAGCCATCTTCGAACCGCTGATCGAGTTGGCTCGCATCCTCGCGATCATATCCCGCACTCACGATGATGCCGAGCGGCAACCAGACACCCGGCGCAACCCCGACGGAGCCGGTCAGGCTATGCGAAACGGAATCGGCGAAAGCGCCCGCATTGGGCACGCCCGCCAAATCGGCATCGACATCCTCTTCCACCCGCGCATAACCCAGGCGATAGGAGGCGGTGACGTCCACATCGCCCAAGGACGTGGCGTAGGACGGCCCGGCATAAGCAGCATAGACTTGGCTCGTCAGGCTGTCGTTCAGCGTCGCTGCGCCGGACAGCCCATCGGTACGAACGCGCGCCGCAAGGCCGCCTGCATTCAGCGTCAGTCCTCGTGAAACGGCATATTGGCCCGACACGATTCCGCTGATGACATCCTGATCAGTCGCCTCGCGGCCCCAGCCGAAGCTGTGATTATATTGCACATCCGCCACGGCCTCGACCCGGCGCGTGCGCAACTCTGCCGTCACGCCAGCGGTGACATTGGTATAGGTCAGAACATCGCCGCCACCCTTCAGCGGCACCATCACTGTCTGATCAACGCCGAGATAAGGCGTGACATTCACCTTGCGGTCCTGCGCGCCCGCCGGAGATGAGGCAAGCGCCACCGCGCCCAACAGAATCAGGGAAGTGCGGAGCATCATTCGCCCTCGCCCCCCTTGGCATAATAGCTGCCGAACCGGCGACCGCTGGAATAGGTGACGCCGTTCAGCAGCAATTGCACCTGACCCGCGCCCTTCAGCAAGCCCGCCGCATCGCGCAGCGCGCTTTCACTGGTCTGATCGGCACGAACCACCAGCACGGCAACCGCCGCATGGCTTGCCAGCACCGCGCCAGCCGAAGCGGCAAGCAGCGGCGGCGAATCGAACAGGATCACCCTGTCCGGACGGCCTTCGGTCAGGCGGTTCAGCAATGCCTCGGTCCGTGCCGACGCGAGATATTCGGTGTCGTTGTTGCTGCGCTGACCCGCGGGCAGCACTGACAGAGACGGAATGTCGGTGCGGATCACGCAATCCTCGATCGCTTGTCCCGGATCGGCAAGCGCATCCATCAGACCGGGTCCACTGGTCAGCCCCAGCGCATCCGGGATGCCCGGTTTGCCGAAATCGGCATCGACCAGCAGGATTTCCCGGTCCTTCTCCGCCGCTAGACTGAGCGCTAGGTTGATCGCGCAGAAGCTCTTCCCCTCGCCGCTATGGGCGGAACAGATCAGGATGCGATTGCCGCGCGGATCGCCGCCAAGCTGCGCCAGCAGGTCGCGCTTCAGGAGGCGGAACTCCTCGCTCATCGCCGTAACCGGCCCGTCCGGCAGCAGATAGCCGCCTTCCGCCAGCGCGATCCGGTCGATACTCTGCACCGGCCCGCGCCAGTCGGGCGCGCGAAACTCACCAGCGGCAACAATCGGCTGCACGATCTCAACCACCGGCGGCAAGGTCGCTTCAACCGGCACCTCCATGGCGGGAGCCGCGCGTCCTTGCAGGGCCGCGCTGAAATCGTAGATCTCAGTCGCCCGCTCGATCAGCGACCCTTTGGACAGTGAGCTATGCTTGTTCATTGTCCGCTCCTCACGCCATGCCGCGCTGGATGAATTCGACCAGGATCAGCAGCAGGCAGAGCCCGGCCAGTCCTCCGCTCGCTCCCGCGAACCATTTCAACCGCTGCTTTTCGACCGCTTTTTGCGCAGCGCTGACCGTCTGGGTGATGGAGCCGATGACCGGCACGCCGACCGCCCTTTCCAGCCGCGCCGCAGTCGGAAAGCTGCCCTTGAGCTGCCCCATGGCGAAGGCGTTACCGATGCCCGCGCCAATGCCCACGATCAATATGCCCAGCAACAGCAGCGGACGATTTGGCGCGGTCGGCGCGGTCGGCGCGCTTGGCGGATTGATGACGCGGAACTGGACGGATCCAGTCTCGGTCTTCACATCGCCGCGCAGCCTCACATCCTCGCGATCGGCAAGCAGCTTGTCATATTGCGTCTTCAGCACCTCATAATCGCGGTCGAGCTTTTCCTGCTCGGCGGCGAGGCCCGGTTCATCGGTCTGGCGCGAGGACATGGCGTTGAGGTCCGCCTGAAGCTGCGACTTGCGGGTCTGAAGCGCCTGCACGGTCGCGGCGCGTTCCGCCTGCATCGACTTGATCGACAGATAGGCGGGGTTGGGCGATCCACCTGCCGCACCTCCACCACCGCCCTGACGGCGCAGCGCATCGACCTGCCGTTGCGCGGCGATCACGTCCGGATGGTCGCTGGTCCAGCCACGCGCCCGCATGCCCGCCAAGTCGGCCTGCGCCTGCGACAGTGCCGAGGGACCACCCGACGCGCCCATGCCCGGCAACACCTGCGGCGTCCCGGCAAGTTGGCCATTCATGGCGCTCAACGCGCTCGATGCCTGCACCAGCTGCGACTCGATATTGTTGATCTCCATCCGGGCCGCATCCATCCGCTGACCGATGGAGCCTGCGCCCGGAAGCATCCCGGCATAGCGCTGCTCGAATTCGACCCGGCGCTGCTCGGCTGCCGCAAGCTGGCGACCGCGCGCGGCGATCTGCTGGTCCAGGAAGGCCAAGCTCTGCTTCGTCTCGACACGATCGGACGACAGATTGGCTTCCTGAAATATCTCGATCAATTTCTGCACGGCCTGCTGCGCGATGCGGGCATTGGCGCCGTCAGACAGGCTGGAGTCTGCCGACTTGGCGCTGATGTCGATCATGCTGGGATCGGCCTGCGCCATAACGGTGATGCCCTCACGCAACGCAGTGATCTTGGCGGCCATGTCACGCGGCCCGCTGATCGTCTGGTTGAGGTCGGTTTCCTTGACGACGCGCTCCAGATTGGCGGTGCTGGCCAATGTCTGGCGCACCCGGTCAAGGTCCTGCTGCGACTGGACCTGAGTGATGCCCACCTTGTCCTGCAGCAGCGACTGCGTGTTCACATAAACCCGCGCCTTGCTTTCGTAGCTATTGGGCACCAACGCGATACCCAGCCAGCCGAGCATGCACACGCCCCAGGCGACGCCCAGCGCCAGCCAGCGCCGCGTCCATATGCCATGCAGGACGATCAGCAGTTCGTCATAAAGACCCGCCATATCAGAACATGCTTTCAGGGATGATGATGACGTCGCCGGGCGCCAGCATGACATTCGCCTTGCTGTCCCCGCGCTTCAACAGGTCGCCGATGCGGACCTGATATTCCTGCTGCTTGCCCTCTTCCTTGTTGAAGCGGACCAGCCGCGCCCGGTTGCCCGCCGCATATTCGCTCAGCCCACCGACCGAGATCATGGCGTCAAGCAGCGTCATGTTGGCGCGGTAGGGAATTGACGCGGGCTTTTCGGTTGCCCCCACGATCCGCACCTGCTGGCTGAACGTGCCGGAGAAATTGTTGACGATCACCGAAACCAGCGGATTTTCGATATATTTGGTGAGCGCGACCTTCATATCGTCCGCGAGCTGCTTGGGCGTCTTCCCTACGGCCGGCATATCTGCGATCAGCGGCGTGGTAATGCGCCCATCGGGCCGCACCTGCACCTTCGCGCCCAGTTCCGGGTTGCGCCACACGAAAACCGTCAGGTCGTCGAGCGGACCGATCACATATTCCTCGCCCGGTCCTTCCTGTTGCGAGACAAAGGATGCCGGCGGCAATTGTTGACCCCCGCCGCCCGCTGCGCAGCCCGACAAAGCCATGGCGGGCAGCGAAGCACCGATCAGAGCCCGGGAAACCGACAGGAAACGCATATCTTCACCTCATGATGCGGCCACACGACTGCGCAGCCGCCAAAGAGGTGAAGCGGCCGCAAAGCGATGGGCTTTGGGCCTCTTCTTGCCTTCAAAGGGTAAAGATACGGTTAGGCGTCAAACTATTGGCATATCAGCCAAGTAATAGTTCCAGAGCAGGCGGGTGCCCCAAAAATCCGGAGGGGCTGGCCGACGCGCCATAAGCTCCCGCGACGAAGATCGCGATCAGGTCGCCTTCCACGACTTTGGGCAGCGCCACCTTGTCACCCAGCTTGTCGATAGGCGTGCAGAGGCATCCAACTACCGTGACAGCTTCGTTCTCCGCGGTCTGACCGAAACGGTTCGCCACAGCGATCGGATAGTTACGTCTCACCACGGTGCCGAAATTGCCGCTCGCCGCCAACTGGTGGTGCAGGCCGCCATCGACGACGACGAACGTCTCGCCCTGGCTCTGCTTCACATCGACAACGCGCGTCAGATAAACGCCCGCCTCGCCCACCAGCCAACGACCCAGTTCCATCGCGAACTCGCTGCCCGCCAAAATATCGGCCCGCGCTTGCAACGTCTGACCCAGCGCATCGCCGATCGGAACGATATCCAGCCGTTGATCGCCGGGGAAATAGGGGATGCCAAAACCGCCTCCCAGATTGACCAGCGGTGGCGTCACGCCAACCTCATTCGACAATCGCGCTGCAAGGCCCACTGTCGCCGCCTGCGAGTCAATCAGCGCTTCCGCGTCCAGCGCCTGCGACCCGGCAAAGATGTGCCATCCGCGCCAGTCCGCTCCGGCGTCGATCAAGGACCGCGCAAGCCCCGCCGCCCGGTCGGCATCCACACCGAACGGCTTGGCTCCGCCCCCCATGCGCATGCCCGATCCTTTTAGGTCGAAATCGGGATTGACCCGCACCGCAAGCCGGGGCGTCCGTCCACGCTGCTCCGCAAGCGCAAGCGCCCGCCGCGCCTCCCCCTCAGACTCCAGATTCAGCGTGATCCCCGCATCGATCGCGGCGATCAGTTCATCATCTCGCTTCCCCGGACCGGCGAAGCTCACATGCGCTGCATCCATACCCGCTTCCAGCGCTCTGGCCGCTTCACCGCCCGACGCTACGTCAAATCCATCAACCAGCCGCGCCATCCGCTCCAGCAATGCCGGGTGCGGGTTGGCCTTCACCGCATAATGGATCGACAGTTCGGACGGCATGGCGTCACGCAGCGCCCGCACCTGCCACTCGACGATCCCCATGTCATAGACGAATAGCGGCGTATCCCCCGCTTCATCCACCAAACTTGCAGCGCCGCATCCGCCGATCAACAGCATGCCCTCTTCGCTTTCGAAAAAGGGTGGAATGGGTCCCATCGGCTTCATCGGTCATATTCCTTGGCCAGCGCCACGCGATCAATCTTGCCATTGGGCGTGCGCGGGAAGTCCACAAGTCGGATGATCGTTCGGGGCTGCATGAAATTGGGCAATTCGGTCTTCAGCCGGACCTCCACCACCGCCTCCACTTCGACATCGTCCGACCGGATCAACAGCAGGACGGCCTGCCCCAGCCTGTCATCCTTGATCCCCAGGGCGACCGCTTCGGCAACGCCGGGCACGGCTACCGCTGCTTCCTCGATCTCCGTCGGGCTGATGCGATTGCCCGATGATTTGATCATCGCATCATCGCGCCCGACGAAATAGAGAAGCCCCTGCGCATCCCGCCGCACGCTGTCGCCCGACCATACGGCCAAGCCTCCATAGCGCGAAGCTGGCGGCGCAGACCGGAATCGTTCCGAAGTTCGCTCCGGATCGCGCCAATAACCCTGCGCCACAAGCGGCCCGCAATGCACCAGTTCGCCGGTTTCCTCATCATCGGTAAGGCTGCCGTCCTGCCTCACGACCAATATCTCCGCATGCGGTATCGCCGACCCCATCGAGTCGGGATGGCTCTCGACCAAAGCAGGCGGCAGATAGGTCGATCGGAAGGCTTCGGTCAGCCCATACATCGGATAGAGATCCGCCTTGGGAAACAGGCTGCGCAGCTTAACCACCAGCGGCCGCGTAAGCGCCCCGCCGCTGTTGGTGAGACGCTTCAGCTTGCCCGCCACTTCGGGTTGCCAATCCAGTTCGGTTAGCTGCACCCACAACGGCGGCACCCCAGCTAATGTCGTGATATCCCGCCGATCGACCGACTTCATGACATCCCGCGCCGTCAAATAGTCGAGCGGATAGACGCACCCACCCGCATACCAGGTGGAAAATAGCTGATTTTGCCCATAGTCGAAGCTGAAAGGCAGCACGCACAGCGTTCGGTCGTCAGCCCCCAGCTTCAAATAGCGCGCCACCGCCGCAGCGCCGAGCCAGAGATTGGCATGGCTCAGCATCACACCCTTAGGCCGCCCGGTCGATCCGCTCGTATAGAGTATCGCCGCCAGGTCATGCGGCCCGGCGTTCGACGGAGGCAGCGGGTCCCCGCCACTCATGGCGCAAGCCGCATCATCTTCCCGCAGCAGACGGCACTCGTCCGGAACGTCACCATCCGCCAGCGTATCCACGCGACTCGCCGTGGCGATCAGAAGCTGCGTGCCGCTGTCGGCCAAAATATGCGCAACCTGCGCGTGTTTCAGAAGCGGATTGACCGGAACATGGACCAGCCCCGCACGCGGCGCGGCCAGCGGCATCAGCGCGGCGACGGGCCCTTTCGCGATCCAGCTTGCGACTCGCGCGCCTTTTTCCAGACCGAACCCCGCCAGCCAGGCGGCCAGCCGTCCCAGACTTTCTTCCAGCTCCGCATAATTCTGCAGTCCCGACCGCCCGTCCAGCGCCGGGCGCATGGCGTCTCCCTGCAGCAGCAGATGGTCGATCGGCCGGACTTCCTCGCCATCGATCAAGGCGGCGCTGCTTAACTCCATTTCCAGACTTTTCACCTAAGGCAGAGGATGGTGCCGGGGAGATAATGATTTGCTGGTCACAAGGGAATATAGCACGATCGCCGATGCGCGAATGGCGCTCGCAGGACAGATGGAGCGCGCCGCGACACCATCGCTGTTCAACCGCATCGATTGGTTCGAATCTCTTCACAGCCATTGCTTTGCCCGGCAGCCCCTCCGCGCCCTGCAAGTGATCGAAGAAGAGGTGGAGGCATGGCTATTCCTGCTCTCTCCTTCGCCGGAACGGCAAAGCGCGCTCGCCAACTGGTATAGTTTCGCCTGGTCGCCGGTCTATCTCGGCAATCCGGACGCACCCACGCAGCGAAGGCTAGCGGAGGTGCTCGCGGCCGAGTTGTTCAAGACCGGCCGCCACATCGATCTTTATCCTGTCGCGGAGAATGCCGACATGCTGCTTGACGCCTTTCGGCGTAGCGGCTGGTTCGGGGTGCGGCGGCCGATGGGCGGGCGTCACCTGCTTCTCGTAAACGGCCGCGATTTCGCCACCTATTGGGCTGATCGTCCCAGTCGCCTGCGTAACCAGGTTCAGCGGAAGGCGCGCGCAGGCCGCTTCACTATCGATATTCGCCACGAAGTGACGGACGCGCTCTGGAACGATTATGTCGCGGTCCATGCGAGCAGTTGGAAACAGCCTGAGCCCGGCCTCCCCTTTCTTCGAGCATTGGCCGAACGCGAAGCTGCCGCCGGAACGCTCAGGCTGGGCTTTGCGAGGCTGAACGCGCAGCCGGTGGCGACACAGCTATGGACCGTCGAAAATGATGTGGCGCTGATCCACAAACTATCCCACGATCGCGCCTTCGACGGCGCATCGCCAGGCACGCTGCTCAGCCACGCGATGTTCGCCCATGCGATTGATCAGGATGGGGTGCAACTCATCGACTATGGCACCGGCGACAACAACTATAAGGCCGAATGGATGGAGCAGCGCCAGACTCTGTACCGGCTCGACTTCTTCAATCCGCGATTCGCCTCTACGTGGCTGCCTGCCGCGCGAACGGCCATTTCCGCCCTTGTGGGCTAGAGGCGGAACGATTAGGTAAGCCCCCCATCATGCGGGCGGAAACCTCTATGCCGGTCGACCGGACAAGCGACGTAAAAAACGCGATGCGCGATCTGCTGCGCGACGTGCTGGGCCTGTCACAGGATCGGGTCGATGCTTTCGATGCCGACACCCCGCTCTTTGGTGCGCTTCCGGAACTCGACTCCATGGCGGTCGCCACGCTTCTCACCGAAATGGAAGATCGCCTCGGCATCCTGATCGAGGATGACGATATCGACGGCGAGACGTTCGAGACATTCGGAACGCTGACCGCTTTCGCACAGGCGAAGGTCGCAGACTGAACCCTTATTAGCCGTCCCTGCCTGATAGGAACGATTCGACCGGCCTCCGTTCGCTCCCAGCGAAGTCGAAAAGCATCACGCATGACGCACCTCGACTTTGCTCACACGAACGGAGATTGAGCTACGCCCGCCAGGGCCTTACTCCGCCGCCAGCGCTTCGAAATCCGCTTCGGCCAGGAATTTCTCCACATCCAGCGCCGCCATGCAGCCCATGCCGGCCGCCGTCACCGCCTGACGATAGATCTTGTCGCTGACGTCACCCGCAGCGAACACGCCCGGAATGGCCGTGCGGGTCGTGCCCGGCTCCACCAGCAGATAGCCTTCATCCATCGGCAGCTTGTCCACAAACAGCTCGGTCGCGGGCTGATGTCCGATCGCGACGAAAGCACCATCGGTCTCGATATGCGACGCCTTGCCCGTGACCGTATCGATCAGGTCCACACCGACCAGCCCTTCCGGGTTGCCGCCGCCGACGAACCGATCGATCTTCTGGTTCCAGAGCACCTTGATGTTCGGATGCGCGAACAGCCGCTGCTGCAGGATCTTCTCCGCGCGCAGCGAATCGCGGCGGTGGATCAGCGTCACGTCATGGCTGTGGTTGGTAAGGTATAGCGCCTCCTCGACCGCGGTATTGCCGCCGCCGATCACCACCACTTTCTTTCCGCGATAGAAGAAGCCGTCGCAGGTGGCGCAGGCGGACACGCCCTTGCCCTGCAACAACTGCTCACCCTCTGCGCCCAGCCACTTCGCCTGCGCGCCGGTCGCGATCACCAGGCTGTCGGCATAATAGACGGTGCCGCTGTCGCCCTTCAGCCGGAACGGACGATCGGACAGATCGACGTCGATGATCTGGTCATACATCATCTTCGCGCCGACATGCTCGGCCTGCGCCTGCATCTGCTCCATCAGCCAGGGGCCCTGGATCACATCGCGAAAGCCGGGATAATTCTCGACATCGGTGGTGATGGTCAACTGCCCGCCCGGCTGCATGCCTTGCACCACAATCGGCGCCAGACCTGCGCGCGCGCCATAAATGGCGGCGGAAAGCCCGGCCGGACCCGACCCCAGGATCAGCATGCGTGTGGAATGGGTGGCAGTCATCAGATTCCCCATATCTTGGATTCGTTCGTCGGGACGACATAAGCAGCACGGCCCAGCGCGCAACCCCGACAATGGCATGGATTTCCTTGGGACGGCGGAAGCTGCCCTCCCCTAACCGTCAATCCATCACGTTGGGCAGGTCCTCAAACCCCTTGCGCAGCGCCGCTGACCAGCTGTGCGACAGCAGTTGAAACTCCTCATTATCCGCCTCGATGCGGGTACGGACGCGAAAGTCAAACTTGTCCCGCTCGATCACCGTCAGGTCGAGCGGCATGCCGACCGACAGGTTGGACCGCAGGGTGGAATCCATCGACACCAGCACCGCCTTGGTCGCATCCTCCAGCGTCGTGTCGCGCTTGATGATCCGGTCCAGAATCGGTTTGCCATATTTATGCTCACCGATCTGGAAGAAGGGCGTATCCTCCGTCGCCTCGATGAAATTACCCGCCGAGTAGATCAGGTAGAGGCGCGGCTTGCCTCCCCGGCGCTGTCCCGCCACCAGGATCGACGCATCGGCGCCTGCACCCTGCATTTCGATGGTGCTGCGATAATGATGCTGCATCTCGCTCATGGCGTCACCGACCAGCTGCGCCGCGCGGTGCATCGTCGCGCAATTGAGGATGCTTTCCACCTCAGGATCGAGCTGCGAATCCTTGATTGCTTGGCCCAGCATCGTCTTGACGCCCTGGGTGATCGACAAATTGCCCGAACATAGGAGGACCATCGCCCGCTCGCCTGGAACGCTATAGGTGAAGCTCTTCCGGAACCGCGCAATATTGTCCATACCCGCATTGGTGCGGGTGTCGGACAGCATGACCAGTCCCCGATCGACGCGCACCGCCACACAATAGGTCATCGCCCAGGGGGCTCCTATATCCGTTCAACCCTGCGAGGTGGTTGGCTGAAGGCTTTGTTGCTGCTGCCGTTGCAGCTGCCTTTCTTCCACCCCTTCCTCCGCCTGCGCGATCCGGACGTCCGCGTCAATCCAGATATCTCCCGCCACCGTCACCGACCCCCGGATCGGAGCCGCGGCATGGGCGTCGAGTCCTGACGCAAGGCGCAGATAGCGTTCGGTCACGCAAACCCGGTTGGAAGGATCGAAGCCGACCCATCCCAGATCCGGTACTAATGCTTCGACCCACGCATGGGTTTCATGCAGCGCAACCCCGCCCCGCGCCAGAAGATAGCCGGTCACATAGCGTGCCGCGATGCCGATCGACCGGGCCGCCGCGATAAATATCTGCGCATGATCCTGGCAGACCCCGGCGCCCAACGCGAAAGAGTCCGCTGCGGTGGTGCTGGAGTTCGTAACGCCGCTGCGATAGGCGACCGCATCGCTGACCGCCGCCGACAACGCATGAAGCCGGGCCAGCGTGCCACCTGCTTCCGGCAGCGATCTTGCCATCGCTCGGATTGCGTCGGAAGCGCGGGTCAGTCGTGTCTCTCGCAGGAAATAGGCCGGCGGCACGGCTCCGTTCAGCCGGCCCAGCATGCCGTTGGTGTCGCAGGTTTCAACCAGTCCCTCCGCCACGATGACGGCGTCATCCAGCCGGTCGTGCCGGATCCAAACCGCCTCCATCTCGCCAAAGCTGTTGCGCCGAAACGGCTCCACGGGGTCGCCATTCACGCTCACCTGCCAATCCAGCACCTTCTGTGCGCGCGTATCGATCGGCGTGAGTTTCAGCCGCATCGCGACCCGGCCAGCGGAAGCGGCATAGTGATAAATGGTCTGATGGCGGACCAGCAATTTCACTGCGCCCTGTCTCCTTCAGCCGAAATGATAGGTCCGGGCGATTTCCGCGCCCAGCCTGTTGGTCATCCGCAAGCCGCTCTGCACCGTTTCATGCAGACCGACACGGAAAATCTCCCCGCTGTCCAGCTGTTCCAGATCGGTTACCATCTGCCGCACGGTTTCATGGCACGCGCCTCGGCTGTCGTGCCAGCCCGCGAGCCGGTTAAGGCGGTAGGCGAGCTGATCGTAGCAATAGGCAACGCTGCGCGGAAACAGGCGGTTGAGCATCAGGAAATCGGTGATCTGCCAGGGCGTATAGGTGCCGCCATAGACATGATGATAGGCGCGCGCACCCGACAGCGCATAAAGCACCGACGTCCACTGATAATGATCGCGATTGCCCCCGATCACCTCAGTTTCGGGCAACAGCACATAATATTTGACGTCCAACAGCCGCAAGGTCATCTGCGCCCGCTCCAGCGCAGACCCCGTGCGCAGGAAATCATGCCCCTCATTGCGCAACTGGCCCGAATGCGCCGCCCCGCGAAAGGTCATGACCCGCGTCTTGACCCAGTCGATCAGCGCGGGAAGCTGCTGCCGCGCCTCCCCCACATCATAGCTGTCCAGCTTGCGCCATCCTTCGTTTAGCGCCTCCCACATGTCCTGCGTCAACATGGTGCGCGCCGACTTCGCATTGGCGCGCGCCTTGAGAAGGCAGGACCGGATGGAACTGGGATTGTCGAGGTCCAACATCAGGTAGGAAACAGCATCGCTTTCCGTCACTTGCACGCCTTCGGGAAAGACGCGGCTACCGTTGCCCGTGGCCCGCACGACAGACCGCCATTCATCGCGATGGTGCGCCCCCGGCAGGATCGCCATGCGCTGCCCCATCGTCAGCAGGCGGGCGGTAGCCTCCGCGCGTTCCATATACCGCGCCATCCAGAAGAGGTTTTCGGCGGTCCGGCTCAGCATGCAGCAAGTTCCCGGTCAAACGTGAACTTGGGTGTGCCGCGATTGGGCTCAGGGGGAGCCGAAAATGGTGCTGTTCGAGAAGCTTGGAACGAGTGATGCGCCTCATTCCAACGCAGCGTGTTCAAAGCACGTGAGCACCGTAAGCGCAAAACAGTGCCATTTGCAGGCCGCCCTGGGCCAGATCGCCGCACACCCACCATCAATCCTGCAACACCCATGTATCCTTGACCCCACCCCCCTGGCTGGAGTTCACCACCAGCGACCCTTCTGTCAGTGCAACACGCGTCAGCCCGCCGGGCACCAGCCGGATCTGCTTCCCAACCAGGCAATAGGGCCGGAAATCCGCATGCCGCCCCACCACCGCCGCCGGTCCCAGCGTCGGCACGGTGGACAGGTCCAGCGTCGGCTGGGCAATGAATTCGCTTGGATTGGCGCGGATGCGGTCGGTATAGGCGGCAATCTCGTCCTTGGTCGATTTGGGACCGATCAGCATTCCATAGCCGCCCGATCCATGCACCTCCTTCGCAACCAGTTCGTGCAGATGCTCCAGCACATAGGCGCACTCGTCCGGCTTGCCGCACTGCCATGTTTGGATGTTGTCCAGGATCGGCTGCTCGCCCAGGTAAAAACGGATCATTTCCGGCACATAGATATAGACCGCCTTGTCGTCGGCGATCCCTGCACCGGGCGCGGAAGCCAGCGTCACTCCGCCATTGCGATAGACGTTGAAGATGCCCGGAACGCCGAGCAGGCTGTCAGGCCGAAACACCAAAGGATCGATATATTCGTCGTCGATCCGGCGGTAGATGACGTCCACCTGTTTCGGGCCGAGCGTCGTCTTCATCCAGACGCGCTCCTCATCGACGAACAGGTCGGCAGGCTCCACCAACTCGATCCCCATCAGGTCGGCAAGGAAGCTATGCTCATAATAGGCGCTGTTAAGCGATCCCGGCGTCAGGAGCACTACCACCGGATCGCCCTTGCAGGCAGGCGGCGCGACTTCCTTCAGGCTCTTTAGCAACTCGGCGGGATAATCATCGACCGGCGCTACCAGCCCCTGCCCGAATAGCTCGGGGAACATGCGCGTCATGATCTCGCGATTTTCCAGCATGTAGGACACGCCCGAAGGGGTGCGGCAGTTATCCTCCAGCACTTCAAAGCGCTTGGGGCCAGTGCGCACGATGTCGATTCCGACGATATGGCTGTAAACTTTCCCCGGTGGCGTGAAATCCGCCATTTCGGCCAGATAGGCGCTATTCTGATAGATGATGTCGGCCGGCATGATGCCCGCCTTCACGATTTCACCGCGATGATAGACGTCATGCAGGAAAGCGTTCAACGCCCGCGCCCGCTGGCGAATGCCGCGATCCAGCACGCGCCACTCCTGCGCGGTGAAGATACGCGGCAACAGGTCGAAGGGGATCAGCCGTTCCGGATCCCCGCCCTCCCCATAAACAGCGAAGGTAATGCCGATCCGGCGAAAGATCGCCTCCGCTTCCTCCAATCGACGATTGAGCCCGGCAATGCCTGTTCGCTCCACCCAACTCTGCACTTCCGCATAGCAGGGGCGTATCGGACCATCGGGCTCAAACATTTCGTGGAAGGGCAAAGTGTCGATCCTCCCTCGGGGGCGCCCCCGGTTGTGCATTGCAACATTAGTGCAACGCACGTGCGTGATTGCAAGCTCTAAAACGTAAGCGCGCCTGAAGCTGCCGATATTTTTTGCGCCTGCACGATGCAGAGAGAATTTGCGTGAGGGCCTCAAACCCCGTTGACCCCACCGATCCTGCTGCTTATAGCGCCGCCTCACCGCAGGGCCGAGCAGCCCGGCGCAGCCCTTGGGGCGGAGTAGCTCAGCTGGTTAGAGCAGCGGAATCATAATCCGCGTGTCGGGGGTTCAAGTCCCTCCTCCGCTACCATCGAAAACCATTCCAAATCAGTGTTCTAGCTGCGATGAGTTGGGCTATCGGCCGGCCTTTTCGCATTTACATGCAGTTCAGAAAATCCGCAGAATTACGTCAATTTCAACCAACTTCGGCGGCTCCGTGCAACATAGCTGCAACATGCGCGACAATGGCCCCGTCGGTAAAATTCGTGCTGCGCGCGTCCAGAAAACCGCCATGTTTCTGATGTGTGAGCTTAGCACTCCATGCCGTCACCACGCCGCGGAGCTCAACGGTAGCGCGCCAGATGAAAATCGAAGTCGTCGTCTTCGCCAAAGAGTTTCGCGTCGGCCAGCCGCTGTTCCAGGATTTCCGCCGTTAACGCAGCTTCTCTTTTTTCGAGCCGAGCCTCGGCGAACGCGACAAATGCCCCAACTCGGCCCGACGCCGCTAGACCTAGCTCGGCTCGCAATGCCACCACAAGCCGCCGCAGCCGATCGAGAGAACTCACCTCTTCCAGCAGCTGATCAAGGCCTTCACTGCGACGCTTCGCCACGTGTTTAGCGCGTTGGACGGCTTCGCGCCGCTGCCGCTCATCCTCTTCGCGACGCGCGGCCTCCTCGCGCTTCAGACGATCGTCCTTGATCGCGGCAGCCAGCACCACGATGCCGACCGCGATATCAGCTGCCATCTTCTCTAATCTTTGCGTCTTTCCATCACGGAACAGGCGGCGTGGGCTGCCGTCTCGGATGTATCGCTGCTCAAGTTCGAAGGAGAGCTGCCCAGTTGGGGCATAATCAAATTCGGGAAAGCGAGGACGGGAAAAACCCATCAGCGTCTCTCGCTCCCAAGGGTCTTTGCTCGTCCATCTTTTCGCCTGCTTTTTCTCCCAAGCAGCAAGTTCCGACTGCTCCTCTGCTGTCATCACGTGCTTTTCACGGCTTGTGCTTTCCGTCACGGAGAAGCAGATCATCTCACCGTCGCACTCAAATGCTGCAGCTGCATCAGTGCTAGTGATCCGAATACCCATCGGTGCGCCCACGGCAGCGATACGATTGAGGGCCAGCGCCAGGCGATCAGCGGATTCCGGCGCCACTTCGAGTTTAATCAACCCGCGCTTTTCAACCTTAGTGAGTTTGGTTGTCGCGTTTGGCTTCGCCCGAATCAGTTCAGCGATAGTGCGCTCCACTATTTGATTTGGCGTCGGGTCATCTTCCACCACAGCAGAGGCGAGGATACGGGCCCTTTCGCGCGCACCGGCAATCAGATCTGGCTCAGCGCGTAGTTCACCGGCCGCTATCGTTATTTGCGCCAACACTCTGTCTTCGAGGGGTGGCAGCGGCGCCTGCTTCACAGGCTTGCCTGCCGCCTTCTTAGCCCACCAGCCTAGCGGCGGATGCGGAATATCATGCTTCTTGCAAATCTTGTGTAACGCCACATCAGAAAGGACGAACTCCTTTGCCAGATGCGTCAGCGGCTTCGACCAAACGAGGTCATAAAATTCTTGGCGGGTGAACGTGCGCGCCATGATGCCTCCGCGGCGAATCGCTAGCAGGCCCTTTTTACCGCATACCCGTCACCGCGCAGAATAAGCTGTACCTTATCAGCCTCCCAGGTGATCAATGTCGATGTCAGATTCTACGACTGCTGTTTCGACGAACGAACCGAGCTGATCGCGAAGCTGATTATAAACATCGTCACGCTCATCGCTCCCGCTGAGCGACAGCACGAATACCGCATCGAGAGGCGACACCTCATCCGGCGAGAGGCCGTACACATAGTGATCGCGAGTGTAGATGCGCGCATAGATGCGTAGCACATTGCCGTCGACCTTGTAGCCACGGGTCGAGAAATCCTTGGCATGATTGCGAACGGTGCACCATTTATGATCAACGGCGCGGGCAATCGCCTCGGGTACTTTGTCGGTGTCCATCGATCCGAGCAAGTTCGCGAACTTGTCACCTTTGGGATATTGTACCGCAGTGTTGAGCCGTGCGCTGAAATAATTCGGCCCCGCAAACTCATCGACCATTGGGTGCGGGTTAAGAACAGCGGTCAGCCGCCCCTTACCCCGCAGGCGCCCATCTTTGAGCAGGGCGGGAGGGATCGGAAGTTCCCAGTAGTACGAAGCCCGGTCGCGAAGCGACGCCTTCCACTGCAGCGTGACCGTGCCAGGGCGACATTCCCAAGGGAGAGTGACGAGGTCGGGTGTTCCGAACCCCTTAGCGACATCGAATCCCTCGCCATCCGCCGTGTGGATCAGCAATGCCCGAACCAAGTCGGGGTCAGGTTCGCGTAACCGGTCCATTGTGTGGGCAGCCAGCGGCGAAGCTAACGCGGTCGCGAAGCTGGATCCTGAGATGATCGCCCCGCCTAATGCCCGGACATGTGAGAAATGCGAAATGTCGGGCTTAAGCATACCGCATGGTCCCGGACCGGACAGGCTTACTGTGCAGCTGTCACCAGGGCGCCCCGCCGCATCGTGCAAGCGCCCTCCGACCGTCAACGCAGCCTCGCAGTCTGCCGGCCGCTTCGCGCAATCGCCCGGGGCATTGCCGATGGAGTTGACTAGTAGAACTCCATGTTTGCGTGCGAGCATCGACAGTGCGTGCCCCAGATAGCTAACCGCATCAACTTCGCACGCAAGATCCTGATTGAACGACAAATTCCAGACCTTGGTCTCGGGATGCGCTGTCATCACGGCATCGAGATACTCAATCAGTTCCTCTTGGTCGGGGCCTGGATGACCGCGCTTGGCGATCGCTGGGACTGTTCCGACACGGCAGTGCAAAGCCGGAAGCACAAGGTTGTTGTTCCATTCGTGACCTTGCACAACAATCGAGGTGACACGATTACCGTGCATGACCTCCGCTGCAGGGCCGTGGACCAACGGCGGTGCCCGCCAAGCCTCGGCAGGAAAATAGGAGGATGCGTTCAACCCGCCATCAACCACACCGACAATCGGCAAGCCGGACAGATTGGCAGGGAGGGGGCGGTCCGGCTCGCGCCCCTCCCCCGGGTCGGCGACGGTTATGGGTAGCACGGGATCGAGACGCATCACCGCGCCCGATGCGGCAACGCGCTGTAACGCCTCGGGGCTTTCGACGATCACCGTCGTTCGAGCGCGCTGATGCAGGCGATAGTCGCGCAACGCGCGGCCGATTCGGTCCGTACCGCTAATTGCTCGCACAGCGCGAGCGAGCGCCGTGTCACCGCCTGTTTCCGCTTCAACGGCAAGATCGAGCATAAGTTGGCGCGAGGGCGGAAGGATCGTGCCATCGCGCAAACCCGCAAAAGCCTGAAGCAGATGCTCTACCGCATATTGATCGCGCAACGGCATCAGCGATGCGAAGAAGGCACGGCCGTTTTCTCGGCGCGGCGCCTGCTCCCAAAGCGCTTCGATCGTGCGATCGCTTAGCACATCCTTCGAGGTGAAAAACCGCACGGATTCGACCCGCGATATATCGACTTGGTCCCGGATCGTACCAAAATTGGCGACGAATACCGCAAAGCGCTCAATTGCGCGGGTATCCATTTCCACAAGGTAACCACGGGCATAGGGCGCAACAAGGCGCGCGCCATTTTCAAAGCGAAAAAGATCGCCCGGGGTCCACGTAGGGGCGAGCGAATCCTCGAACATAGAGGCATAGACGACAGCGCGATCATTGAAGCGGGGCTGATGCGCCACCTGACGTGCCATCGCCATCGCTTCACTCGAGAGCTTAGCACGCTGATCGGCCAGCCGCTCGATCTTAATGCCACCTACTGCCTTGCCCCGGCCTGTGATGGATTCAGGCCTTGGCTCTTTGGTGAACCGAAGAACTGGGTTAAGTAATGGTCGGCGCTCGTCAGGCATCGTCGCTCCCCTTCAGGTAGCGGTGGATCATCTGCCGACTGAGCCCAAGCCTCTTTGCAATCTCAGTCCTCGGCAACTCGAGTTCGTCCAAAAGCTGTGCCAGCGACTTCTTTTCGTCGGCGGACAGCGCATGATTGTCAGGCAGCTTGGGCACGCCATTAGTGCTTGACGTTATAGCCAGCAGGATGTGCGGGAGGCTGGGCTCCCGTCGGCTGAGTACCGCCCGACGCCGCGCAGCATGTGCAAAATTCTCGATATCGGCACCCGTCATATTCTCTGACAGTCGTGCCAGCAAAGCACTGGCTTCGCCGTCCTCGCCGCCTTGATAAAGAAAGTGCTTCCACATTGCCGCGCGAACTTCGCTGTCAGGCGGGAGCAACTCCGCTTTATATGGGAAACGACGCCAGATTGCAGGGTCCAGCAAGTGCGGGTGGTTAGTCGCACCTATCACGATCACCTCATCCGCGAGCGAGTCGAGGCCTTGCAGAACTGTGTTGACCACCCGCTTTAACTCACCAAGCTCGTGACGATCATCCCGCAATTTTGCGATCGCATCCATTTCATCGAGAAACAGGACTGCATCCTTCGTCGGAATGAAATCAAACATTCCGCGGATGTTCTTGGATGTTTCACCAAGCCGTGATGAGATCACCGAGTCGAGTCTGACAACGTAGAACGGCCGGCCAAGCCGCGCCGCAAGATGACCGGCCAGCAGCGATTTACCCGTTCCCGGTGGGCCGTACAGCAGGATGCCGAGCCGCGCTGAAATGCCATTCGCGGCTAGCAGCGCGATATTGTTGGCATCCTCGATGAATTGCTCGATGACGTGACCTGCATCGGTGTTGAGGAACAACGGGGATGTCGGCCACGGAGCTTCTTCAACCAGTGGCAGCCGCGAACCAGCGTCGCGCGGGATTGCTTCTACATAGCCCGAAGCCTGAAGGGGCACGCCGCGCTTCCGCAGCATAGCTTCCAGCGATTTAGCCGCATCACCCTCCTTGCCAGCAGCCAGATCGCGTGCAAGCCGACCACCGATGCGCCGGACCGTCGTGTAATCGGCGCCAAGAGCGGCTTCAAACAGCTTCAGGATAAGAGAGTTGTCAACTTCCATAGGCAGAACTGTAACGGCCCTGCCAAAATGTGTCAACCAAATATCAAAATGTGTAAACTGCAATGAACAGGAGATTTGCGGTCTCCCGGCCACTTAGTTCAGCCTACACCATATCGCAAAGCGAAATGGCAGCCAGGTATCATCTCGGTCGCGGCCAAGGCCTTAAATCAGCTTAGCCTGCGCTTCCACTCATCGACTGAAGCTGCAGATGCAACGGATTCTCGAAAACGAGAATGAGAAAGTGACGCTATTTTTACGTAAGCGTCAGAATTGCGTCAGTTCAAGACTCCTGAAAAACCCAGGCACCACCGGTGTTTTCATGCATCGGGCAGGGTGACGAAATTGCTCGTCAGGCCTAACTACGGGCGCCTTGCTCCTTCGCGGCTGTACCGTTGCGGAGCGTAGCGAATTGCGACGGTCGAACACGCTGTCTTTTCCTTCCGGATAGGTAATAATCACCTATGAGTCGTGGTGCGCAGGGGCGCGCGCCGCGCAAGGAGGGGGAATCATGAAACCAGCAATTCTTGGAACGATCGCGTTTGGCCTGGCAGTGCCGGCGAATGCGCAGCAGATGTCGCCGCCTGCGACGGCGGCGGCGCCCATTGCGGCCCAGCCCGCAATGCTGATTGCCCAGCCGCAGGTGCAGCAGGCCACAGCTGTTTTGCCGGCCAATACGCAGATCACGCTGGCGATGAACGACACCATCACCACCAAGGGCAACCGATATAGCGAGGGCGACACCTTCGGCCTGTCCGTGGTCCATAACGTGATGCTGGGCAATTACGTGATCATTCCCAAGGGCAGCCGCGGCGTCGGCCGCATCACCTGGCTCACCAACAAGGGCGCCTTCGGCAAGTCCGGCAAGATGGAGATCGGCCTGGAATATGTTGAGGTCGGCGGCCGCCAGATTCCGCTCACGGGCACCTATCGTCAGGAGGGCGAGGGCAACACCGTGGCCACTGTCGGCACCGTCATCGCGGTGGGCGTGTTCGCGGGTTTCGTGACCGGCAAGAGCGGCACGATCCCCCAGGGCCGTGAACTGGTCGCGCGCACGAAGGAAGATCTGCCTGTCGCGTTCGCGGGCCCTGCCCCTGTTCTTTCCGCCCCGATGGCGGTACATGCCGTCGCCGCTCAGCCCTCGCCGATGACGGTCTCAGCACCGACTGCGCCGACAAGCGTCGCACCCGCTTCTTCGTCATTCCAGGCTCCTACGGGGCGCGCCAAGATCCGCTGCGATACCTGCCAATAAACAAGGCGTCGGCTGCGGTGCGCGCCCAACCCGTATTCTCGGCCGCTTAGCTGAACGTCAGCTAAACCGCTCATTCAGGTCGCGGCCAAGAAGCGCCAGCCATATCCCCATGACAACACAGGGAGATTGTCATGGGGATCAAGAAAATCACGCTGGCGCTGAGCTTGGCCGCTACGCTGTGCAGCGCTGTGCCCTCGGTTGCACTGGCGCATGATAACGGCAGGCATCGCGGCTGGCACAAGCATCACCGCGATTACGATGGCGACCGCTATTATCGGCGGGGCGCCTACGATGACCGCCGCTATTACCGCGATGACCGGCCCCGGTATGTTCGTCGGGATTGCAAAACCAGCGGCACCACTGGCCTGCTGGTAGGTGCGGCCGCCGGCGCCTTGCTCGGTCGGTCGGTCGACACTCGCGGTGACCGCCTGCCCGGTACGCTCATCGGCGGCGGCGCGGGCGCGCTGATCGGCAAGGAGATCGACAGCAAGCATCGCTGCTGATGCGCCGAATTGCATCGGGCGGTCCATACTGATGCTTTACCATTGCGCTGTAGGCATGGGTTCAATCCCTCGTCGAAGACAGCGCAATGGCCATCACACCTGCACCTCTGATTGCCGCAGCAGCGCGGCGCCTCCAGCATCGCACCTATACCGATGCCGAGGGCATTCGCATGTTGCGACAAGATGGCCGGCAAGCTGTCTGGCTCACCGCTGAGCAGCATCGCGCCCTTATAGACGATTTCGGCCAAGCAATGCGGGCGGTGAACAGGCGCGCGAAGTGGGGTTTCGCGCTCTCCATCCCCGTCACCATCTGGACACTCGGCAAGGTGCATGTGCTCAGCTGGGACCGGATCATCGATGCCTCAGGCGTGCCCGGCGCCTCCTTTGTGTCGGTCCTCCTTATCCTGACATGGTGGCCGCTGCTCGTCCTGCTAAACCATTGGCGGGAAGTGCGCGGCGTGAATGTGATGGTCGACAAACGGCTGGCAACCATGCCGGTCGCTCCCGCGCCTCCCCCGCGCCCTGTCGCCTTCCAGACGCTGGAAGTCATCGCGCTATTCCTTGTCGGGCCCGGCCTGCTCATCGACATCATCGGCAGCCTGTTACCGCATGCATTCGACCACACGCCATTCATGGGACGCGGCCTGGGCCCGATCAGCATCGCGGGACTTGTCGTGTTCGGGCTGCTCGCTGGCCGGCGGCTCCTTCATCGGAGAGGAGTAGCAGCACCAGCTGAGCAGCACCCTGCGGCCACCACTCCGCCCAACCGTGTTGCCGGGATCGTCGGGCGAGCGCGCGCCGACGGTGGGCCCTGAAAATGCGTGGGTCCTACCCAGGGGATCGGGAACCCAAAGCGCTCAGGAGTCCGCCATTTTTTGTGATCAATCCAAATGGTTAGAAATCTGTCCCGGCACAAAGCAGCCCTTCTGGAGGCGACCAATAGCAGACCGCACCCTGGTGAGTCCGTTCGAGCTAGGGGGTTTAGATGTGCCGTTCATAGTCGCCTTGGATGTAGGCGCGCATTGCGCCAGCTTCTTGCTCGATCTGATCGAGCCGTGATTTTACAAGATCGCCAATCGACACGAACCCAACCACCCGATCGCCCTCCACCACCGGGAGATGACGGACGCGCAACCGTGTCATCATAGACAGGGCGACAAGGACCGTCGTATCGGGGGCGACGGTGAAAGCGGGTGAGGTCATCACCCGATCGACCGTCCATTCCATCACCTCTGCGCCGTTGGTTCGGAGTGCGTTGATCAGATCACGTTCGGACATGATCCCCACGATCCGCTCCCCATCGAACACCGGGACCGCACCGATGCGCTCATCGGCCAGCAGCTCGACGACATGCCACACCGTCTCCCGGGGCGTGACGGTCACAACGTCGCCCCAGCTTCGCATAGTGCCCGAAATCGTCATACGGCCCTCCTGACTGCGCGGGCTTTTGTGCTGACATCATATCATGCGCGGACGGGGTGGCCCAAACTCATTCCTTCTCCGCCCATACACCCGAAATGTCGGCTTGATGCCCCACCCGAGCGGGAGGGCTATGCTTCTTAATCCACCCCGCCCGTGCTCCGGCCGCATCACAAGCAACCCGACTGACAGTCGCGGAAAGGTCGTCCATGTCTGACTAGGCTCGCCCCATCGGCTTATTTGCACGAGCTGGAGGGCCTGTCCTGGCGCGGTCATTGAGAGCCGCGTATCTGGCCCACATGAATATCGGTTCATACTTCCGCCTCGAAGGCGTCCTGGTCGCTGGAGCGGTCAGCCTATACGTTCAGGCGCGAAATGGTGCGCTTTGGGAAATCGGCTTGCTGAAGAACGTCGGCCATTTCCTGCAAACCAACGTCATTGTTGAAGGCATCCGAACGGGGGCCGAAGCAATCGCGGTGAACTGGATAGAGGCGTGTGAGCCGATCCGACGGACGCTCATCCCGCCTACGATGTAGAACCTGAATGCGCCCGTGGTGCTAATCGCCGCGCTCGCAAGGTATTGCCATCACGGCATAAGGTTGGAAACGAAAGAATGTTCTCATCCCACGCAGTGTTTGACTTTAGCCCACGCCATATCGCGCCGCCGCCGATAGAGGGAGGTGGGCACCTTAGCGACCAGCCCCTCGCCCTCGCGCGCCCATATGCCCTCAGCATCCCTCTGCACTGCACTCGGCGTTGCAACGAGCCGCCGGGGCAGGACCGAGACGGCATCTCCCCTCAGAGCAGCCCCGCCAGCGTCGAGCACATCTAAGCGGGCCGTAAGGGGTATCTGGCACCGATCGGTCCTCCAGTCCTCCAGCGGCACCGCGTCGAAGAGAAACAAGTGTCCTGCGTCACCATAGCGTCCGCCGTTGGCGAAGTGGCGGAGCGTCGGCTGTAGCGCAGCGCCGACCTGAAATTCCCCGTCGAACATCATGCGTCGGCCGAAAGCCTGCTCAAGCCGGGCAAGGGCGGCGGCAATATGGCTGGTCCCGCCGATGGCGTTCCCTTCGCGCGTGACGAGTTGTCCGTCGATCCACAGCGCGCGAATGCCATCGACCTTCTCTTGCACGATGAGCCCGCCGCCCGGCACCGTACCGTCCCACTTCACTGCCAGGGTGCAGAGTTCAGATGGACCACGCACGAACCGGGGATCACGCGGCGCGAGCGGCGGTGGCGTGAATAGCCGCAGAGATGCGAGCGCATCAGGGTCATTCCGGATGGTGAGCATGAGGGCGATGAGGCGCTGAGAGCCGCAGGAAATCAAGGAAAATTCCCGGGTCCTACCTGGGGAATGCGAAAACCAAAGCGGCCAGTGACCCCAAAAAAAACACGAGTGCGCCGAAAATTTTTTTACGTAAGTCAGCGGTTGGCATTCGCAGGAAGACCAACGTATGAATTACTTCGCCAAAGCGAATTTCGCCTTTAGGCACAATCTGGCGACCCCTCCCCCCGTTGATCAGACCTTTCGAGATAAAGAAACGTTATGCCGACCTTCGTCCCAAAAGGACCATTCGTTCCTGACCGCCTGGTCCAGCAGCTCGAAGATGATCGGGTCGTGATATTCTGCGGCGCGGGCATTTCGATGGGTGCCGGCCTCCCGAGCTACGCCGGTCTTGTGCGCCATTGTTACGGCGAACTGGGTGTGCCGCTACCTTCCGCGAAAAGCACTGATTGGTTATGGCCTGATCGTATGCTTGGTGCCGTCGAAAGCCGGTTCACACCCTCCGAAGTCCGCCGCAAAGTCGCAGAACGACTAGACCAGCAGTGCAGCGACCTAGAACTTCATCGTGCAATCCTAAGACTGGCGAAAATGCGGCGAGGGAACGGATTGCGCCTCGTGACCACCAATTTCGATACATTGTTCGAACAGGCGCAGAGTGGGCTCGTAATGGGCCGGGATCTCCATTCTGGACCAGTGCTACCCATTCCTCGCAATGATCATGTGACCAGCTGGCGGAGCATCGTTTATCTTCACGGCCGGCTCGCTTCGGCTGAGGAAACCAATGATCATCTCGTCCTAACTAGCGCGGATTTCGGCCGAGCTTATTTGACGGAAGCCTGGGCAGCCCGATTTGTGGCTCGGTTGTTCGCCGACTTTACCGTGTTGTTCATAGGATACAGTCTGAACGATCCGGTTCTAAGGTATATGACGGATGCGTTCGCTGCAGAGGATGGGAGCGCGCGTGGCCGCCCCCCCCGAGGTCCAGCTTACATATTTCTGCCTTATAAGGGCCGAATCCCGCCAGACGCGCAGCATTGGCGCGAGCGCAATCTCGAGCCGATATTTTACAATCAGATGCGCCGGCATTCCCAGCTGAGGCGCACGCTTGTCGCATGGGCGAATGCCCGAGAGGATTACCTTTCTAACACTGGTGTGATGATCGCGCGAATAGCTCCGAGCAAGCCGGAGACGCTGCATCCCAGCGATGTGGATAATCTAGTTTGGGCAACTATCGGGCGTGAAGATGACGCCGGGCATGGCGCACGAATTTTTGCGGCAATCAGTCCGCCGCCGCCGATCCAATGGCTAACCATGATCGCACGCCATGAACAAGAAGCGTTGCAGGTTCATCAAATGGCTGTCGAAGCAGCGCATCGCGACGGACGGGACGCTCCGCCTCTGCCCCCCCGCTACTTGAACCAATTATTTCCGAAGATCACCGATGGCCACAGACGACTCGATCCCACTGCATTTCAACTGATGACTTGGCTGACACGACACCTCAGCACCCTCGATCTGGTCACATGGATAATCGATCGGCTGCGCGAAAGTAGATGGCCTCATCCATCATTGAGGGAAGCCATTCGCGCTCAGTTGCTGGCGGAAACGAGTCTGCCAGAAGGGTATAGGCGTTTTTGGCGAATACTCTCGGCTGAAGGAAACTGGGCGTGGAGGCTTCCTCGCTACTTCGTCGCCTGGGATCTTGCAAAATTACTCAGGGCGGAGCCTGGCGGACCCTGGACAGCTCGCGAACTAGCTGCAGCTTTGCGGCCGGTGCTCACACTGAGCCAATCGTTCTACAGTTACTGGCATGGTGATGATGAAGCCGCTCTAGCACGCGACTACTCGCGTTTGTCACACCTTGCCGAGGTAGAGGTCGAACTGGCTGATGATGAGCACGTCGAGACCATCCTGACAGCGATCGAGGAGCTTTCGGACTCGGATCAGTTTTGCGGGGAACACTTGCATCTGTTCGTTGAGCTGCTCCGAGATGTACTCGATCTTTACTCTGTAGCCGGGGAGGCCGATGACTTCCGCGATCCAAGCGCCATGCAACGCCCATCGATCGAGCCGCACGCTCAAAATAACAATCATCAGCGCTGGACCAGGCTATTCGATCTAATCTGGCGAGGATGGTGCTGGGTCGAAGCAAACGATGGACCCATGAGTAGGAACTTGGTCGAGGGGTGGCGGCGCGCTCCATACCCCGCCTTTCGACGGTTAACGCTGGCGGCAGTTCGTAGAAGCTCACAATTTTCGCCGGCGGAAAAGCTGGAGGTGCTGCTTAATGGCTAACCTGCCGATGCTTTGGCAATCATCCTCCAGGAAGGAGGCGATGGACCTCCTCCAAACTCTTTGGCCGGCCTTGGATGGTGCTGGCCGCGACCTGCTTTCAGCAGCTATCACTGCCGGCCCCCCCGATGAACTGATGGCGGGGCTCGAACCTGCAGAGCTGACGATTTCCCGAGACCGAAGAATTTTCGACCGTATTGCAGTCCTCGGTCGAGTTCAAAATCCCCCTCTAACGCCGACGCTCAAAGCCGAACTATTGCGCCTTCGTGAGCTTTATCCCGATTGGCGATCGCCTCCCGGTGAGCAGGCTCACTTCGCCATTTGGCAAGAGAGCCGTTTCGGTCCCGGCACCAAATACGGCATTAACGACCTCATCGCACTCGACAACAATGGCCTGCTCGACGCGCTAGTTCATGAGAGCGAAGATCGTGAAGGACTGCTCGATGCTTGGCGTCAGTTGGCCGCCAGCGATGGCGATCGAGTGCTCCTCGTGCTAGAAATGTTGACTTCGCTCGAAACGCATGGCCGTTCTGATATTTGGCGCTATGGACTGTGGGGGCTTCGTGATAATACGAAGGCGGGCTCCGCAGAACGGCTGCTAGCATTGCTAAGCAATGTGCCGGATGCCTTGTTCTCCCTTCCTGATTTTTCACAGCCGGCGGCCGAGATTATCCAAGCTATTAGTAGTGCGTCGGACAAATCAGATTTGGCAGACCAGTTCTGGCGCCAGTTCGATCGAACGCTCGCCGCCGCGGGGCAGGATCCCTCAAATAAGGCTGAGAGCGGCCAAACTGACTGGGTTGGTTTCGCTATCAACTGTTCAATGGGCTATCTCGCTCAAGGCTTTTTCGCCGCATTGTTTGGACGCGACCTCAAAATCGGCGCCGGCATACCATCAGACATGATCAATCGGCTAGACACTCTGATGGGGACTAGCCGGCTCGAGCATCGCCCCGCCCGCGTGATCGCATCGGCTCGGTTGTCCTACCTAAACGCCGTCGACCCACTTTGGGTCGAACGAGTGCTGCTACCGGGCTTCAGTTGGAAGGATGAAGAGGAATCACAGGCACTGTGGCAGGGATTTGGCTGGCACGCTCGATTAGATCCCGAGCTGTGGTCTGCGATAAGATCGGGTTTCCTAGACCTATTCTCGCCACAACGACTCGAGAGGCTGGGCGGATTTCGTCGCAATCTCGCACAGTTGCTGATGCTGGCGGGGGTCGAATTCGGCATAGAAGAATTGCCTCGAGATGCAGTTCGTGCAGCTATCCGAGCAATGCCAGAAGACATGCGACGGGATGCCGCCGACTGGATAACCACCTACCTAGAGCAGGCGAAAGGCGAGGCAGTCGAAGCGACAGACAAAGACGGGAGGCAGTCAAAAGTTGATATAGTATGGCGCACGCGGGTTGAGCCTTGGTTGAAACGGGTCTGGCCCAGCGATCCGGCGTTGCGTGCACCGGGCATCTCCGAACAGCTCGCTGCTGCAGCTATCGCAACCGAAAAAGCATTTCCTGACGCTCTAGCCCTGGTGAGCACATTTTTCGCGCGCGGCGAAGGCTACTATGTCTTTCACCAACTCGCCAGTTCAGACCACCCGGAACAGCACCCCAGAGAGACGATGGTGCTGATCGAAAAACTGATCGATCCCACGTCGCTTAATTGGGCTAATACGGATTTGCGGGCGATCCTCGACCGCGCATCAGAAGCTGCGCCAGAACTAGTCGACGACGCGGCATTCCGGCAGTGGGATCAGCGGCTGAAATCACTGGGCGGCTGAAAAAACTGACCTGCTTGCGTCGATGGGGCGAGTTGTCTCAAGGACCGGCGCCTGTCCTACTGGGCGGAAAGCCAGCGAACGGTCATCCGCTTCCGCGAACCCGCAACTGACTTAGCCAGCGCGCGATGGTCGCGGCACCGGCGGGTCGGCGTGGAACCTGTCGCTGACGACGTGGTCAGGTATTCTTTGCCGCAGGTGGGGCGTAAGCGCTAAAACACTCCCACTGGGAGGCGTTAGGCGGCCTGATCGATGACGGCGCTGGCGGCGGCGCGGCTATCTACCCAGTTGTAGGGGAGCAGATC
>NZ_JBHSFZ010000007.1:0-12461 GCF_042654265.1 Sphingobium tyrosinilyticum
ATGTTCTTACATCATCAGCCACTACGATACCCCTCAGACGAGGGGCAAAACATAGCCAGATCAGCGCTTACGAAAATGTGGGGAGGTTTTTGCGCTTACGACTGATGCGGTGAGGACGAGCAGTTGCGAGCGGACACGCTGAACCCGAGCCGACATGAACCCAAGCACGGTTTCCACTACGCCAGAGCGCTGGACGGCAGCCGACATGACGAGGGCTGAACCGACGATGATCACGATGTCGTCGGAAAATCCGGAAAAGGCATCCTCTGGCTTAACGATTCCCACAAGCATGGCCGAGAGCAGAGAAATAACCGCGGTCACGTCATAACGGTATCGGCCCCAGATGAAGAGGCTCATCATGCCCGCGAGAGTGGCGATGGAAAGCCATTGAGAAAGGCTCATGAGGCGAGAGCGACGCCGAAGCTCATGGGGCCATTACTCCGAGGGATGGTCAACTCAGCGGGCAGGCTGCGGAATTTGGGTCAGTCTCGCAGGCTGTGGGGAACGATCCCACCATTCTCTGCGAGCTTGGACATGACAGCTTTGTGAAGGGCGATATTCTGCTCGGCGCTTCCATCTGCGCCGGCTCGGACACCGAGTTCTTCCGCAAGCTCCTTGCGAGCGGCAAGGCTGGGGTCGAGGTCGAGCAGCTTCAGAAGATCGACGATCGAGCTTTGATAATTGCCGCCTCCGCCCTTCAGGTCAGCCATGGAGGTGAGGACTGCACCAACGTCAACTTGGGCCGTTACTGCCACTTGTGGCGCCGTGGTCGCTGGAGTGGGCGATGAAGGCCGCGCCGCTGCCGCGCTGGCAGTGTTTGGAGGAGGTGTGGGCGCGGTCTTACTCTGCGGCTTCCCGCCACGGTGAAAAATCTTGTCCATAATCTTACCGAAGACGCTCATGATCTGCTTCTCCTGTCATTTCACTGCCAAGAAACGAGGGGCGAGCGTGAAGGGTCCGGCGGAACGAGCAGGCTCGCGGTGGGTTGAGCGCGAACAGGCGTACAGGAAGGTGATAGATGAACCGGAAGCCCACTCTTTTGGCAGTTGTACTGGCCGCAGCGGCCTTGGCGAGCTGCGGTAGGCAGCCTGAACCTACCGCCAACCAATCCTCGGCTGGCGCGACCAACGGTCTGAGTGCTATCGAGCAAACGCCAGCACAGCCGAGCGCGGGCCAAGCCTTCGCCGATGCCGCCGCCGCGAGCGACATGCTTGAGATTGAAAGTTCGAAGCTGGCCAAGACGAACGCTGCGTCGACCGCGGTAAAGCGATTCGCACAATCCATGATCAAGGCGCACATGGATTCTACGACGAAACTAATGGAGGCCGCTGGCCAGGGCGCGCCATCCATCGCCCCCAAAGTTGTATTGAGCGCCAACCAACAACAGGTATTGGATGGGCTTAAGCTCAAAAAAGGTGCTGAGTTTGACGCCGCTTATATCGCCACCCAACGAGAAGCCCATCAAGCGACACTCGAAGAGCTCAAGGCCTATTCTAGTAATGGTGACGTTCCGTCTCTCAAGGCCTTTGCAACCGCATTCGTACCGATCGTGACTGGGCATCTCAACATGGCGAACGGTCTTGAAATCTAAGCTGAACAAGCGGCGCCGTTGCCTATTGCTCCCTTGCCGACATACTAAGCAGCAGGACGCGTGGTTGGCTCTATCATTGACAATCGTTTAGGGTGAGGGCACGACCTTACTTAGGTCCGGCATCTCGTCGAACCATGCTGCCGGTAGGCGGCATCGCTGCCTTTGCGCAGCAAAGTGTTTCCGTCCCGCGCGCAGGTTGCCCCACAACATGCCTTTATGGGTGCTCGTTCATCAAACGGCCAGCCAGAAGATGCCGTCGGTCCGCTCCTGATAAGCGTAGGATGCTCGCAGAGGACCCGAATGGGTCATTGCAGGAGCGACATGAGCGGGACATTCGACCCCCGCGGCTACAAGAACGCCTTTTCGCCGATCGGTTGATACACATTCGAGGCGCTGCCTGGGCCGACATAGGCCGGGTCGCTGGCATTGACATAGAAGCCCGAGCCATAATTGCGGTCCAGATGGGCGCGGAGGGTTAAGCCACCGAACATATTCTAGAAGAAGGTCAACACGGACCGCAACGTCCTCGATGATTGATGACTAAGGTTAGAGGAAATTGAAGATGGACTGCCTTTGATGACGTGATTAGAATTGCTGAGTTCAACGAAGTGGTGATAGGTTGACATTGAACGGGCAGTCCGCTCCTGAGAGGGTTAAATTTGGTAATTCAACAGCCGATAAGGGTTGTAACCACTACTAGGCGGTGCATTAACCGTTAATACTTCCTTCTTCCAATCCAACCGAGAGGTTGGTGAGCTGGCCGATCCCAGCTGTGAGTGTCTCCAACTTATAGGGCTTGCGAAGAATAGGAAATTCTCGCTCATTCTGCGGAATGAACTGTTTACTGCTGTAGCCGCTGGCGAGAAGCACAGGAATGTCGGTATAGGTTTCCCGGATCTTTTTAGCTAGATCGAGCCCGCTCATGCCCGGCATGACGATGTCCGAGAAGACCAGATCAACATCATGCGCTTTCAGCTGTTCAAGCGCTTCATTTCCGTTTGACGCTTCGATCACACCACAGCCCAGTTCGCCCAGCAGTTGCCGCGCGAAATAACGGACATGCTCGCTATCTTCGACGACGAGCACCTTCAAGCCAGGAAACCGGGTAATTTCTTCCGGTACGGCGCTATCCGTTTGTCGTTCTTTGCGGGTGCGGGGAAGCCAAAGTTCCACCCGCGCGCCTTTCCCGACCTCGGAGACAATGCGGGCTGTTCCGCCGGATTGAACGGCATAGCCATGAATTTGTGAGAGGCCCAAGCCTGTGCCCTTGCCTACTGCCTTGGTGGTGTAGAAGGGTTCAAAAACGCGCTTGAGAGTTTCAGGAGGGATACCTTCGCCTGTATCGGCGATTGCCAGTATGACTCCATCGCCCTCCGGCCTAGGCGCATTCGCTGTCGAGATCGTAATCCGCCCTCCGTTCTGCATCGCATCGCGTGCATTTAGAACCGCATTAAGTAGGGCGGCTTCCAGCCCGGTCGGATCTATCTCTACGTTCCACAAGGCGGGAGCGAGATCGAGCTCCACTTCATAGCGGCTTCCTAGCGTGCGCTGCAGCATCTCGCCCATGGCGTCCAGGCGGACGCTGAGATCGAGGACCTCCGGTTCCAACGGCTGGCGGCGCGCGAAGGCCAATAGCTGAGACGTCAGGCTCGTCGCTCGCTCGGCGGTCTCCAACATGACTGACAAATATCGGCTACGCTTCTCAACCGGCATGTCGGGCTGCCTCAACATCAGGTCTGCCGAACCGCTCAGGACGGTCATCAAGTTGTTGAAATCATGAGCAATGCCTCCGGCGAGTTCACCCAGAGCCTGCAACTTTTGTGATTGGAGCAGCGCTTCTTGGGTTTGTCGAAGGTCGTGTTCGGCCTGCCTTTTTTCACTTATGTCGCGGGTGATCTTTGCGAAGCCGACATGTTCGCCGGCTTCGTTGTAGATCGGATCGATGAGAACATGTGCCCAAAATAGCGACCCGTCCTTGCGGACCCGCTGCGCCTCGGCTTCAAACTTGCCATCCCGCAGGGAAGCAGCCAATGCCATCTCCGGGGTGCCCCGACCCCGTTCTTCCTCTGTGTAGAAAAGCGAGAAATGCCGCCCGAGGACTTCTTGCTCCTCATAACCTTTGATGGCCGCCGCGCCCGAGTTCCAGCTTGTGATCCTGCCCTGCGGGTCGAGCATATAAATCGCATAGTCGCGTACGCCTTGCACAAGCAGCCGCAGCTGCAAGGCGCTTTCGTACGTCGCCTTTTCCAGCTGCCGTTTCTCGGTGATGTCGCGGGTAATCTTGGCGAAGCCTACGAGTGCTCCGTCTTCCTCTCGAATGGCATCCAATATCGCATGCGCCAAAAAGCGAGTGCCATCCTTCCTGATCCGCCAGCCTTCCGCCTCAAATCGGCCCTCTCTGGCCGCCGTTTCCAGCGCGCGTTGGGGAAGGCGCAGATCACAGTCTTCCTGGGAGAAAAAGCGGGAGAAATGCTCGCCGACAATCTCGTCGGCGGTATAGCCTTTGAAACGCTCCGCCCCGCTGTTCCAGGTCACCACCCGGCCTTCGGGATTGAGCATATAGATGGCATAATCGGTTACGGCGTCGACGAGCTTTTGGAATGTCTCTGCAGGGGGCTGCTTCTTGACTTCGAATGGACGCAATAGATTGATCCCGTGCTAAGCCCCCCGGCCTGATATCATGGACTAAAGTCCATACTCCCCCAAGCGCCGGGCGCAACAGGAAATCGCTTTTCTGGAACACGCCAGCAATGCTTTGCCCTAGAAGCCTGCTTCGATGGCGATCCGCATGGCCTCGCCGGCCGTACTCACGCCAAGCCGCTTCATAAGGGCACTGCGATGCATCTTGATGGTCTTCTCTGTTAGGCCAAGCTCCTTGCCGATGTGCCGATTTCGCAGCCCCCGTGCCATCAGTTGCAGCACAGCCTTTTGTTGCGGGGTGAGCGCGCCGATCCGCTCCGCTGCCGAGGTCTGGGCTAATCCTGCATGCTGGCGATCAACCTCCATTTGGCTTCCCACGAAGTAGGCGATCTCTCCGTAGTCATCGAACAGCGGCGCGATCATCACTGCGTTGATGAACCTGCTGCCGTCCTTGCGGTAGTTGATCAATTCCACCACCTCTGGCGTAGCCGCCGCGATCGCCCGGCTCAGGAGCGCCGAGCCAGCACGATCCGTTTCTGGCCCCGCTAAAATGCGGCAATTGCGGCCGATGAGTTCCTCTTCTGTATATCCGGTCAACTGCTCGAACCGCCCGTTGGCGGCTATAATGGGGTTATCAACGCCCTTAGCGTCGGTGATGATCGACGGGATTGGCGACAGTCGGATAGAGCGGATGAGCTCCGTTCTTTCGTTCAGGCGCTTTGCCAAACTCATCCTCTTCGGCCGTCTACGGGGCCTACCCCATATCAAGAATAATGTATGATGTTCAACGTCCGCACAGCGACAAATTTATCGCATGCGATGGACGTAAGTAGCTTCAGGCCCTCAATCGAGCTGAATGTTTCGGCGCTAGCGATAGCCACTTATATTATCTCGTTTCGCTGTGGCCCATATGGTGTGAATAGCTCGGGAAAGCGCAATCCTGCATGATCCCGCTGCCCATATATTAGCCGTGCCTTGGCGTCCCTTGCTCATCCCGGAGCGTCCAGCGCCAACAGGTCGTGCTCTTCTGGATGACGTTCGATATAGGCTTCAACAAAATGGCAGAGCGGTACGACTTTCAGGCCGCGCTCGCGCGCGTCGGCCAGTGCAGCTCTGACGAGGCGACTGCCCACGCCCTGGCCTTCCAGCGCCTCGGGCACTTCGGTATGGGTGAAGACTAGGGCGCCCTCGCGCTGCTCATAGGCCGCGATCGCTAGTTGTCCGTCGATCGTCAGCTCATAACGTCCTTTCGCCGCATTATTTCGAACATTGCTTATGTCGGCCACAATCTTGTCTCCCGGTTCGATCCGCCACTCACTCGCCCATCAGGTGAAGCACAAGCCGTCGGGCGTGAGCCGCTCGTCGATTTGAACAGGTAGATACCTTGCCATGTTCCAAGGGTAAGAGCGCCATCGATTACCGGAATGGAAAGATGCATGTGCGTCAGTGCCGCGCGCAGATGGGCGGGCATGTCGTCAGGTCCCTCATCGTTATGCTCAAAGCGATACCGGTCTTCGGGCGCGATTCGCGCGAAATAGGCCTCGCGATCCGTGCTGGCCGCGGGCGCCGCGGTTTCCCTGTATGAGCAGCGAAGCAGAGGTGTGCTGGCAGAAGACCGTAAGTGTACCCACAACAATCCCGTTCTCCTGTACCCAGCGCAGGATTGGCTGCGTCACCTCGTGGAGCCCCTGCCCAGGCGTGTTGATCCTCAGGATCGTCGTCGTCTGCGGGATAGCGCCTTTCCACGGAAATTCACGTTTCGATCGTGCGCAAACGGCGGGACCGCAATGGGCGTGGGCCACGAAAGCCGTCGTATTGTCCACTTTTCATAATGCGGCACTATGTCAGATTCGTTGTCGAAGCTCGCGAATGCAAGCTCCAACTCATCGCCGGCGAGGCTTGCAAAGCGCGCTCCGGGCCGCGAGCAATGTAGCCCGAGATAGTCGGGCCTACTCTTCCATCCGGCATGCAGACCGACGGCAGCGCGCCGAAAGAGGGCAAAGGTGAGATAGGACGCGCCATGCGCCTTCTGGAAGACAAGGCGGTGGCACAGGTCAACCCGCCTGCCTCTCCGTGCGGGATGAACCGCAACGCATCACACGCGCAGCCGCTCGACCGAGTTGACGGGGCCGAACGACTTGGATTCCTCGACGGAACTGACAGAAGGATGTCGGAATTGCGGCGTTGGACTTCACTTACAGCGCATTTATCAGGTTCTATTGAACTCGGGTAGACCACCTAAATACCCTATATTCGATTCCGCCTCCACCCAGAGACATGTTTTTATGAATTCCGGATCGGCGCCAAATGCGCGATGTCCGCCGCGGTGACGCAGTGGCTGCCTATTGTGCTGCCGATTGCCGCATCGACGAGAATAGAAGCTATCGTCCTTGCAGGGCTGATCCGCGCGATGGACGGCAAAAAGGGGTTGGCGATGCGTAGAAAGCTGCCCAGACCATGCTCCACCGGCCGATGTTCGTTCCGTTCTCCGCCGATGAAACCGGGCCGGACGATTGTGAGCGATGGAAAGCCGAGGCCGGCAACGGCGTCCTCCAACTCGCCCTTGATCCGTGAATAACGGAAGGGCGACCTTGCGTTCGCGCCCATGGATGAGGTCAGGGCGAAGCGGGTCGCGCCTCCCTCCCGTAGGCGCCTGGCGATGGCAAGAGGATAATCGAAGTCAATCGCGCGGTACGCCGCAGCCGATGGCGTCTTCGCCCTGGTCGTTCCGATCGCGCAAAGACCGCCATCGACGGCCCACCAATCGGCGGCGAGTGGAAGACTGTTTGCCTCTACGATCGGATTAATAAGCTTGGGATGAGGAGCAAGCGGTCGGCGTGTGGGTGCGACGACCTTTGTCACGCGCTTGTCAGCCAGCGACAAGGCGAGCGCCTTAGTACCTACTAGTCCGGTCGCGCCCGCGAGCAGCAGTGTTGTCATTGGTCGTTTTTCCAGCATGGCTTGCCAGGGAGAGGGGTCTTTCTTTCCATAAAAGCGTTGCAGCGCGTCAAGCGTGGCAAGGCCCATCGCTTGATAGGGCGGCAGGGGAGGGGGGTAGCCCTTGCGCAAGGCGGCGATATGCCCGGCGATCGACTCTTCATCGCCGCGCAACAAAGGGCCTGACAAACCGGCCATGCCCTTGGCAAGACTGTTCTCCAGGGCGGCGCGGGCCAGCGGCGCGAGCAGCGAGGCGGAATCATTGACGCCGGCGGCAGCTAGCGCCTCGCAAGAACCGGCAATCAGCGTAACGAGGTGATTGGCGCCGTGGCAGAGGGCAGCATAGGAAAGCGGCCGATATTCTTCGACGATATCCACCGACACGTCGCCGAGTTGGGGCGCTGCGGAGAGATCGGCAAGCGCAAGTCCAAGGGCAGATGCGACCCGGCCGGAGCCGATGATCCCAATCCCTCCATAGGGTGTGACGCCAGGCATGATGTTCATTCCCGTGTGATAGCAAATGCTGGTGGCCGCCGTCTTGTAAGATGATCGCGATCTACTGCCGCTGCTTTGGGGACGGGAGAATCGACCGATGATCCACCTAATGCGCTCTATCCCAGGTTGAGGCCGATCCAGCCCGCCAGCGCGTCAAGCGCTTCGGCTTCTGCCTCGCAGTCAGTGCGGCCGCTTTTTGCGCTGACCTTGAAGCTATGATCGGCGTAGTCGATGACTCGGAGCGTCGCGCGTCCATGGAGGTCGGTGACGACTGGCTTGAGCAGATCCAAACTCGCTAGCGTGTCGCGCGAGCCACTAATGAAGAGCAGGGGAAGCTGAATTCTGGCGAGATGTGTTGCGCGGTCAGTCGCTGGCTTGCCTGCGGGATGGAGCGGGAAACCGAGAAACGCCAGGCCCCGTACACCGGGTAAAGGTGTCTCAGCCTGCGTCTGGGAGGTCATGCGGCCACCGAAAGAGCGACCACCGGCAAAGAGCGGCAGGTCCGGTGCCAACAGCGCCGTCTGCGCGGCTGCAGCGCGCACGACAGCATGCGCGAGCGCGGGCCTGTCGGGTCGCCTCGAGCCATTCTCGGCGTAGAGAAATTGATAGCGCAAGGTCGCGATGCCGCGCGCGGCGAGACCCTCAGCGTTCGACTCCATGCTTTTGTGGACCATGTTCGTGCCCGCACCGTGCGCGAACAAGAAAAGCGCTCTCGCGTTTCGCGGCCGCAGGATCAGACCGGAGACAGAAGCCTCCCCGACAGGAATATGGACATGAAGAGCTTCCATCAGGTCTGGCCTTATGTCTCCGGTGGCCCAGCCGAATTCCGCATGTCTCCGGTGGCCCAGCGGAATTCCGCGTGAGCATCGTTAGTACTGCCATAAACCGGGGATCGCTAAGTGGAAAACGAAGGGGGCTAGCGGGTGCCAGCGATGCCGTGAGTTGGCGACGCTGCCGTGATGGCCGACTATGGCTCATCGAATTGGTTAGCGAAGATGGAGTGACGGGCTCGGTAGGTGAAGAGTGGGGCATGCGCACGAAATCAAGATAGGCTCGCGATTAGTCCGGCCTCTCAGGCCCGACCCCAATGGGCGTTCGCCAGAGGTTGGCACAACCGTATTTTAAAATCACCGCTACCGTCGGGTCATTCATCATCGACAGCCTGTGTCCGGCGGGGGCATCCCTGAAAACTGCGACCTCGAGCGAACCGGAACGCAGCATAACGGACGATTGAAACGAAGGTAGCAAAATGCTACCTCGAGAGCCGGAGGTGATCCATGGCCCAGTCCATCAAGCTTAGTGATGATATCATGAAGATCGTGCGTCGCGAATCCGAGTTGCAGAGCCGCTCGATCGCCGGCCAGATCGCCCATTGGGTGCGCATCGGCCGCGCTATCGAGAAGTCCGGCAATTTCGATCATGCCCGCATCACCGCTGCGCTCCGCGGTGCCATTGAGACAACGGTCCTCACCGACGAAGAGAAGGACGTCTGGCTCGACGGCTTTGTCGAGAAAATGGGGCAGTCCGGGTCTGACGAGGATGCTTTCTTTGCGCGGCGGCGACAGCTTGGGTTGGGCGTTGGTCTCGATGCGGCTGGCAATCTCGTGCGTGAGAAGGCCACCCATAAGGCATGAAGCCGACGATGATCGTGCTTGCCGGGCCGAACGGTGCCGGCAAGTCCACACTCTACGAGACCCGCATCGCGCCGAGCTTCGCTGGCCCCTTTGTCAACGCAGACATCATCCAGCGCAACGAACTGCGCGATCCGTCCCCAGCTGCATCTTACGAAGCGGCCGAAATCGCTGCTTCGCGCAGGGCCGACTGTCTCGCTCAGAGTCGGGATTTCGTCACCGAGACCGTTTTCTCGCATCCCTCCAAGCTCGAACTCATTGACGAAGCGGTTACCAGAGGTTTCACCGTCATCGTGATGCATGTCGGCGTCGATACTCCAGATCTTTCTGTCGCGCGTGTCGGCGCACGGGTAGAGGAGGGCGGACATGCCGTCCCCGAGGACAAGATCCGTGCCCGTTATGTGCGCGGTACATCTTTCATCCGGACCGCGGTTCTCAAAGCGCATCGCGGCATGATCTTTGACAATTCGAGCCTCAACCGGCCGCCGAGCCATTGCCTGACATTCGCGAACGGGCGATTGATTTTCGCGGTCCCGCTCCTGCCTGGCTGGATCAGGGTGGTTTATAAAACAGACCTTCAGATCTAGGGTCAGGCGCGCATGATGGCGGGCTAAAGGCGCCGCCAATGCGTCCCTTTAGGGTCGTGCACAGCTACGGCAGCATCGTGGTCGAGCTGGAGCGGCCCAAGATCATCGACCTCTTACCTGATCGACAGCGAGATACGATCATCCCCGGCTACGGAGGTATCAGCAGGCCATACAATCTTCCAAGATTGTGGGCCAGGATGTGGCGCGGCGGCGGCTACTCGCAGGATGCGTTTACAAGCGGCCATCGCACCGCCCTGTGAAACACAGGCAGGCGTTCTTCGGTGACAAGCCCCATTTTGAGCGGCACGAATGCTTAAGCCTCTGAGCTAGACAGACTCTTGGCGCTTTCAAGTTGGACTTGCTATTTGCAAGCGGAGCGCCTCCGGGAGCCAGATCTGCGGCCGGCTCAGGCTTTGGCATGATCCTGGCGACGCCCCCTCATATTTCGGGTTGTGGACTGATACCGCCGTTTCGACCCGCTGCACGCCTGGCAGATTGCGGGTCTGAGTTTTCACGAGATGGTCAAGCTGCTCGATATTGGTGAAAAGACTCGTCGCCAGTAGGTTAAAGCGACCCACTAGCAACACGACGCAATTGATCTCGGAAATTCGCCTCAACTGTTCGGCTAAGGTTCTCACACAGGAGGGTTCGGCATCGACGCACATCATCAAAGATTGGGAGAGTCTACCACGCGAAAATCCGTCACAACGGTGAGCTGGATCAATCCGTCTTTCTGAAGCCGTTTGATCTGTTGCCGGACGAATTTTCTTGCAAGACGAAGTGATCTGCATGCCGGGCTAGGGGGCTGGGACATGGTTCCGCCTCTAGTTCAATCAGCTGGACCGTTCGGGATGTGGCAGAATCGCGGGGCTCGGCTTATGCTAGCTGCAGATGTGTGTCTATGTTGGTGTAATCGCGCTTGGCGAGGTTGTAGCTGCTGCATTCGGTGCGGAGTAAATAGGATTTCCAAGTTCAGTGTCGAGCGTAGATTCGCGTCCCACTCGCGCCAAATGCAGCCACGACATAGGATTGTTTTGCCTGGCCTGGCACTTCCATGCCTGGTGAACCGAGCGGCATGCCCGCAACAGCTAAGCCGCTGATGCCCTTGGGTCGCTGGGTAAGAACACGGCGCATGTCAGCAATCGGGACGTGACCTTCAAACACGATCCCGTCGACGAGCACCGTGTGGCAGGATGAAAGAGTGACAGGGACGCCGTGAGCGCGCTGGAGAGCGGCTCTTGCTTGATCATCGATTATCGTGACGCGGCGGCCAAGTTGGGCTTGCACCTGCTTTGCCCATTTCTCACAGCACCCGCAGCCAGGATCACGATGCACGATGATGGGCGTGGCGGCGCTGGCAGCCGTGGAAAGCAGCATCAATACGGCTGCAACCAGATGACGTCTGACAAAATCTATCCGGCCTTGAGGAGGGCGATCTGCTCTCCGAGAACCTCCTGCGGGGTGCGGAAGCCCAGACATTTGCGGTGTCCGATTGAGGCGATCGGCCACCCCCTGGATCTCCTTGTCCGACAGGAGCGTGATGTCCGTGTCTGACGGCAGGAAGCGCCGTATGCGCCCGTTGCTGTTTTCCACGCTCCCTTTCTGCCAGGGGGCAGATGGCAGACAGAAATAGCTCGTCATGGCGAGTTTCTCCTGCAAGGTCGCAAAGGCGGCAAATTCCGTGCCTCGATCGAAGGTGATACTCTGTCGCAGGGAAGGGGGCATGCCGCGCAAATGATGCTGGATGCCCGCCATCACCCCGGCGGAATGCCGGCTCGGATTGCGGGCAAGGATCGTGAACCGGCTGCGGCGCTCGATCAGCGAGGCCAGATTGGCTTTGCCGTATTCCATCTTGAAGATCAGCAGATCGCCTTCCCAATGGCCGAAGCTGCGGCGATCGGCGACCTCCCCAGGGCGTGCGCCAATGGTGTTCGCCACGGGTATATGCAGACCACGCGGCTTGCGGGCGTAGCGCTGTCGGCGAGAACGACGGGCAACCGGCAGATAACGCCATAATCCCCGGCTGCGACCGTCAGGCCCGTAAACGAACTGATAGATGGTTTCGTGACAGACCGTCTCACGAAGACCGCGATGGCGCCGAAGATAGCCCGCAATCTGCTCGGGCGACCAGGCCGCCGACAAGCGATCGGCGATATAGGTGGCAAGCTCGGGTTTCCGCGCAATCTTGCCGCCACGCACACGGCGCCCACTGGCCATCGTTTGCGCGACCGTCGGGAAATAGCCGCGAAACAGCGGATGCTCATCCAGGTGCCGGTTGCGCTTGAGCTCGCGATAAATCGTCGATGGATGCCGGCGCAGGGTCGCTGCAACCTCCCGCACGGACCGACCCGTCGCCACCAACCGATAAATCTGTCGCCGCTCGTCCAAACCCAGATGCTGATAGCCGTTCATCGCGTGCCTTCCTGGAAAGGGGATCAAACCCCTATAAAACCTAGGATTTCGCACTTCGATCTAGAATTCACCCGCTTACACTCGTTGTTCCTGCCGGATAGAGAAGACACTATCTGTCCCCGATAGAAAAGACACCATTGATGACAGCAGGGGCTGCGTGAAGCCCTC